>NZ_JBGGGT010000001.1:737500-1052500 GCF_041276405.1 Microvirga sp. TS319
CCAAGGGTTCGCCAGACATTTTCTTCAGACCGGACGCCATTGATGACGAGCGAACCCGCGCACATGAATCCCGCGCGCTCTTTCCAGGGCCTGATTCTCACGCTCCAGCGCTATTGGGCCGAGCAGGGCTGCGTCATTCTCCAGCCCTACGACATGGAGGTCGGCGCAGGCACCTTCCATCCAGCCACGACCTTGAGGGCCCTGGGTCCCAAGCCCTGGCGCGCGGCCTATGTGCAGCCTTCCCGCCGTCCGAAGGACGGGCGCTATGGCGAGAATCCGAACCGCCTTCAGCATTATTACCAGTTCCAGGTGATCCTGAAGCCGAACCCGCCGAACCTGCAGGATCTCTATCTCAGATCCCTGAAGGCGATCGGCATCGACACGGCGGTCCACGATGTCCGTTTCGTCGAGGACGACTGGGAAAGCCCGACGCTCGGCGCCTGGGGGCTCGGATGGGAGTGCTGGTGCGACGGCATGGAAGTGTCCCAGTTCACCTATTTCCAGCAGGTCGCGGGCTTCGAGTGCTCGCCGGTTGCCGGCGAACTGACCTACGGGCTAGAGCGCCTCGCCATGTACCTGCAGGGTGTGGAATCGATCTACGACCTCAACTTCAACGGCCTTGAGGGCGACCGCAAGGTCACCTACAGGGACGTGTTTCTGCAAGCCGAGCAGGAATACTCGCGCCACAATTTCGAATATGCCGATACGGAGATGTTGTTCCGTCACTTCCGCGACGCGGAAGCCGCGTGCCGCAAATATCTCGAAGCGGGCGAGCCTCGGTCGGGCACCAACGACAGCCGTCACCTCATGGCGCTGCCGGCCTATGATCAGTGCATCAAGGCGAGCCACATGTTCAACCTGCTCGACGCACGCGGCGTGATCTCGGTCACCGAGCGCCAGAGTTACATCCTGCGCGTCCGCGAGCTGGCGAAGGCCTGCGGCGCGGCATGGCTGAAGACCGAGGGCGGGGGTGTGGCTGCGTGAAACACCCTGTTAACCCTCCCCTCGAGGGGGAGGGTCGGCCGTTAGGCCGGGGTGGGGTGGCGCCGCAACAGAAAACCAGTCATGTCGAACATTGGCCGCTTCAGACGCGAAAGTGCAAAACAGCTTCGCTCGAATACGACCGGGCCTGAGCAGATGCTTTGGCGCGCTCTGAAGAGCATTCCGGTTTACGGGAGCCATTTCAGACGGCAGGTGTCCATCGGTCCTTATGTCGCCGATTTCGTCTGTCTGAAAGCACGCCTCATCGTCGAACTCGATGGCGGCCATCACGCTGACGATGCCGTTGCAGTCAAAGACGAATGCCGGACCCGATGGCTCGAAAGCGAAGGCTATCGTGTCATCCGCTTTTGGAATGTCGAGCTGATCGAGAACATGCCCGGCGTTCTCGACACCATTTATGCGGGCCTGTATGGCTCGCCTCAATCCGAAGCCGTTGCGCTTCCCACCCCACCCCGGCCTGACGGCCGACCCTCCCCCTCGAGGGGAGGGTAGAGAACGCACCGCCATGCCCGATCTTCTCCTTGAACTCTTTTCCGAAGAAATTCCCGCCCGCATGCAGCGCCGCGCGGCGGAGGATCTGAAGAAGCTCGTCACAGACGCGCTGGTGGAGCGCGGCTTCCTTTACGAGGGCGCGCAGGCGTTCTCCACGCCGCGCCGCCTCGCGCTCACCGTCATGGGTCTGCCCGTGAAGGGGCAGGACGTGCGCGAGGAGCGCAAAGGTCCGCGCGTCGGCTCGCCCGATGCGGCGATCCAGGGCTTCCTGAAGGGAGCGGGGCTCGCCTCGATCGATCAGGCGAGGATCGAGAGCGATCCGAAGAAGGGCGAGTTCTACGTCGCGGTGATCGAGAAGCCCGGCCGCGCGACGACGGACGTGCTGGCGGAGATCCTGCCGCAGATCGTCAAGACGTTCCCCTGGCCGAAATCGATGCGCTGGGGCGCAGCTTCCGCCGAGCCCGGCTCGTTGCGCTGGGTGCGTCCCCTGCAATCGGTTCTCTGCACCTTCGGGCCCGAAACGGAGGACCCGGAGGTCGTGCGCTTCGAGGTGGACGGCATCGCCTCCGGCGATGTGACCTACGGGCACCGTTTCCTCGCGCCGGGCCAGATCCGGGTGAAGCGCTTCGACGATTACGTGCCCGCGCTCGAGCGCGCGAAGGTCGTGCTCGATGCGGATCGCCGCAAGGACATGATTCTGCACGACGCGAAGGACCTCGCTTTCGCGCAAGGGCTCGAACTCGTCGAGGACGAGGGCCTGCTGGAGGAGGTCGCCGGGCTGGTCGAATGGCCGGTGGTGCTCATGGGCTCGTTCGACGAAGCCTTTCTCGACATTCCGCCGGAGGTGATCCGCACCACCATCCGGGCGAATCAGAAATGCTTCGTGCTGCGCGATTCCGCGACCGGCAAGCTCGCCAACCGTTTTCTCCTGACGTCCAACCTTGCCGCCAGCGACGGCGGCACGACGATCGTCGGCGGCAACGAGCGCGTGGTGCGGGCCCGTCTGTCCGACGCCAAGTTCTTCTGGGAGACGGACCAGCGCGTGAAGCTGGAAGACCGGCTGGAGAAGCTCAAGGCCATCGTCTTCCACGAAAAGCTCGGTACGCAATATGAGCGTGTCGAGCGCATCGCGGCGCTTGCTAGGGAGCTTGCTCCCGTCGTCGGAGCGGATCCGTCCTTGGCCGAGCGCGCCGCGCATCTCGCCAAGGCCGATCTCGTCACCGAGATGGTCGGCGAGTTTCCCGAGTTGCAGGGTCTCATGGGCCGCTACTATGCGGCCCTGCAGGGCGAGAACCCCTCCGTCGCCGCAGCCATCGAAGAGCACTACAAGCCTCTCGGTCCCTCCGACCGCGTGCCGACCGATCCCGTCTCGGTTGCCGTGGCCCTCGCCGATAAGATCGACACGCTCGTGGGCTTCTGGGCCATCGACGAGAAGCCGACCGGCTCGAAGGATCCCTATGCCTTGCGCCGCGCCGCTCTGGGCGTCATCAGGCTGGTGCTCGAGAACAACATCAAGCTGCAGCTGATCTCCCTGCTGGCGAAGCCGTTCGCCCGGGACGCGAAGGACGTTCTGTTCGAGGAGTTCCTCCAGGCGAAGAAGCTTGTCGAGGCGATCGAGGACAGCGCCTTCGCTCCGCTCGTTTCGCATCCTGCGCTTCCGGATCTGGAGTCGATCTTCCGCCAGCGGCAGTTGGGGAATGCGGAGAGCCTGGCGCGCATCATGTACGTGCGTTCGCTCGACCTGCTTTCCTTCTTCGCCGACCGGCTGAAGGTCTATCTCCGCGATCAGGGCGCACGTCACGATCTCATCGATGCCGTGTTCGCGCTCGAAGGACAGGACGACCTGCTCATGATCGTTCGCCGCGTCGAGGCGCTCGGCCGCTTCCTCGATACCGAGGATGGCGCGAATCTCCTCGCGGGCTACCGCCGTGCGGCGAACATCCTGCGCATCGAGGAGAAGAAGGACGGACGCTCCTACGACGAGGCTCCCGATCTCCAAATCGTGAACGATCACGGTCAGATTGAGGAAAAGGCCCTCGCGGTCGTTCTCCATGGCGCGAAGGAAGAGGCCAGGAAGGCCGTCGAAACGGAGGATTTCGAGGGCGCGATGCGGGCCTTGTCCCGCCTGCGCCAGCCTGTCGACGCGTTTTTCGACAAGGTAACGGTGAATGCGGATGATCCGGCCCTTCGGGCCAACCGCCTGCGCCTGCTCAACAGCATCCGCGAGGCGACACGCACGGTGGCGGACTTCTCCCGGATCGAAGGGTAACAAAGTTAAATTCTCGGAAAGGTGTTGCAGGAGGGGCACAGCCAAATGCCCCACGGGGCTCTAGGTAGTCGGCAACGCCTTTTCCGGTAGAATCAAACCCATGATCCGACGCCTGATTCTCGGCGCTCTCTTGAGCGCTTCGCTTTCTGCCTGCCAGACCGCTCAGCAGCCTTCCGTACCCGTGGAGGCGGCGGCGGACGACTATGCGGCTTGGTACATCGGCTCCATGCCCGACAAGCCGTTCGACGTTCCGCTTGTCGACCGCAGACGGATGGATGCGAAATACGCCAAGCAGACAGTGACCTATGAAGGTCCCGAGAAACCCGGCTCCATCGTGGTCGATATCGACGAGCGTATGCTCTACCTCGTGCAGCCAGACAGGACGGCGATTCGCTACGGCGTCGGCGTCGGCAAGCAGGGCTTTTCCTGGAAGGGCATGGCGTCCGTCGGGCGCAAGGGCGTATGGCCCGCCTGGTCGCCCACCAAGACCATGGTCGGCATCAAGCCCGATCTTCCGCGATTCCGCGAAGCCGGTCTCGACAATCCGCTCGGCGCCCGCGCCCTCTACCTCTATCAGGATGGCCGGGACATTCTCTTCCGCATCCACGGGACGAACGAGCCCTGGAGCATCGGCGAGCAGGTCTCCTCCGGCTGCGTACGCATGCTCAACGAGGACATCGTGGATCTTTACGAGCGCGTTCCCGTCGGAGCGACCGTCTATGTCAAGCGCAACGGGCGCTACCGGGTATGACCCAACGATCCTGACGATGTCACGGCCGGGCCTAGCCCGGCCTTTTCTTTTTTATGGCCTCATGACCGCAAAATGAGGGCGGACCGGCCCGCGGGCATCGAAAAGACTACTTCTTTTGCAATAAAGGAACCTTGGCTGTTCAGCTTGCGTTTGGGGACCAGATGCTTCAAGCCAAGCCTGCGCTGCAGCAGGGCGTTCTAGAAGCCAAGGGGTAAAGCGATGACGCAGTGGGTCTACACCTTCGGGGACGGCAAGGCCGAAGGCCAGGCGGGCATGAAGAATCTGCTCGGCGGCAAGGGCGCCAATCTCGCCGAAATGTCCAATCTGGGACTGCCTGTTCCCCCGGGCTTCACCATCACGACGGAAGTCTGCACCTATTATTACGACCATGGCCGCTCCTATCCCGACGAGCTGAAGGGGCAGGTCGAACAGGCCCTCGCCTTCGTGGGCCGGCTCACGGGCCGTACCTTCGGCGACGCCGAAAACCCGCTTCTCGTCTCCGTCCGCTCCGGCGCGCGCGCCTCGATGCCCGGCATGATGGACACCGTGCTCAATCTCGGCCTCAACGACGTGACCGTCGAGGCGCTGGCCAAGGGTGCCGGCGACGAGCGCTTCGCCTACGATTCCTACCGCCGCTTCATCACCATGTATTCCAACGTGGTGCTGGGTTTGGAGCATCACCACTTCGAAGAGATCCTCGATAAGTACAAGGACCGCAAGGGCTATACCCTCGACACCGACATGACCGCCGGTGACTGGAAGGCCATCCTCCCGCGCTACAAGGCGCTGGTCGAGAAGGAGCTCGGCAAGCCGTTTCCGCAGGAGCCGCAGGAGCAGCTCTGGGGCGCCATCGGGGCCGTGTTCGGCTCCTGGATGAACAGCCGCGCCATCAAGTACCGGGAGTTGCACGCTATCCCGGCGAGCTGGGGCACGGCCGTGAACGTGCAGGCCATGGTGTTCGGCAACATGGGCGAGACCTCGGCCACGGGCGTCGCCTTCACCCGCAACCCCTCGACGGGCGAGAAGCAGCTTTACGGCGAATTCCTCATCAATGCCCAAGGAGAGGACGTCGTGGCGGGCATCCGCACGCCGCAGGACATCACGGAAGCCGCCCGCATCGCGTCCGGCTCTGACAAGCCCTCCATGGAAAACGCGATGCCGCAGGCCTATGCCGAGCTGGTGCGCATCTACGGCATTCTCGAGAAGCACTACCGTGACATGCAGGACATGGAATTCACGGTCGAGACGGGCAAGCTCTGGATGCTCCAGACCCGCAACGGCAAGCGCACGGCGAAAGCCGCTTTGCGCATTGCGGTGGAGCTGGCAAGCGAAGGGCTGATCACGCAGGAGGAGGCGATCACCCGCGTCGAGCCCGCCGCCCTCGATCAATTGCTGCATCCGACCATCGATCCCAAGGCCGAGCGCAAGATCCTGGCCACGGGCCTGCCGGCCTCGCCGGGCGCAGCCTCGGGCGAGATCGTGTTCAACTCGGATGATGCGGAAGCCGCCAAGAAGGCCGGTCGCAAGGTCATCCTCGTGCGCGTCGAGACCTCTCCGGAAGACATCCACGGCATGCATGCGGCGGAGGGCATTCTCACCACCCGCGGCGGCATGACCTCGCACGCGGCGGTGGTCGCGCGCGGCATGGGCAAGCCCTGCGTGTCCGGTGCGGGTTCGATCCGGGTGGATTATCAGAAGCAGACCATGACGGTCGCCGGTCAGACGCTCAAGAAAGGCGACATCCTCACCATCGACGGCTCGAACGGCCAGGTGCTGCTCGGCCAGGTGAAGATGCTGGAGCCGGAGCTGTCGGGCGAGTTCGCGACCCTCATGGGCTGGGCCGACAAGGTGCGCCGCATGAAGGTGCGCGCCAATGCGGAGACGCCGCTCGACGCCAAGACCGCCCGCACCTTCGGGGCGGAGGGCATTGGCCTTTGCCGCACGGAGCACATGTTCTTCGAGGGCGACCGCATCGTCGCGGTGCGCGAGATGATCCTGTCCGACGACGAGGCAGGACGCAGGGCCGCGCTCGCGAAGCTGCTTCCCATGCAGCGCAAGGATTTCGTCGAGCTGTTTTCGATCATGAGCGGCCTGCCGGTGACGATCCGCCTGCTCGATCCGCCCCTGCACGAATTCCTGCCGCACTCGGAAGAGGAGATGGAGGAAGTCGCAAAAGCGATGAACGCCTCCGTCGACAAGCTCAAGCATCGCGCCCGCGAGCTGCACGAGTTCAACCCGATGCTCGGCTTCCGTGGCTGCCGCCTCGCGGTCGCCTACCCTGAGATTGCCGAGATGCAGGCGCGCGCCATCTTCGAGGCCGCGGTGGAAGCAGGCAAGCAGACGGGCAAGCCCGTGGTGCCGGAAGTGATGGTACCGCTCGTGATGACAAAGGCGGAACTCGACCTCGTAAAGGATCGCATCGTCGCCATGGCGGAAGCGGTGGCCAAGGAAAGCGGCGTCAAGGTCGAGTACCAGGTCGGCACCATGATCGAGCTGCCGCGCGCGGCTTTGCGCGCCGGTGAGATCGCGCAATCGGCGGAGTTCTTCTCCTTCGGCACCAACGACCTCACGCAGACGACGCTCGGTATCTCGCGCGACGATGCGGCCTCGTTCCTCGGGCCTTATACGCAGAAGGGCCTTCTGCCCGCCGATCCGTTCGTCACCATCGACCAGGAGGGTGTCGGCGAGCTGGTCAGGCTCGCGGTCGAGCGCGGCAGGCAGACGAAGAGCAACATCAAGCTCGGGATCTGTGGCGAGCATGGCGGCGATCCGGCATCGATCCACTTCTGCCAGTCGGTCGGGCTCGACTACGTGTCCTGCTCGCCCTACCGCGTGCCGATCGCGCGTCTTGCGGCCGCGCAAGCCGCACTGGGCAACAAGGCCGCGAGCCAGGCCTGACATGGCCTTGTCTCGCGCGAGGCTTCTCTATCTGGGGGCGGTGCTGGTATCCGGCATTGCCATCGGTTTTCTCGTCAGGTTCAATCCCGAATGGCAGCAGCTCGCCGTTCCACCTGCTGCATGGCCCTTCGCAGTGTCGCTTATGGCCGATCTCGTCGTCGGGCAGCTCGCGGCGCAAGGCAGGGCGGGGCCGCTGACGATGAACGATCGCTTCATTGCCGTCATCGGGGCGGGGCTCATCGTCACGCTCATCACAGCCTTATGATTTCCGAGGAGAACAAGAATGGCGTTGCACACGGGATCGTGCCACTGCGGCAAGGTCGCATTCGAGGTCGAGACGGATCTTCAGCAAGTCATCGAGTGCAACTGCTCGATCTGCCGCAAGAAGGGCTATCTGCTGGCCTTCGTTCCGCGCGATGCGCTGACTGTGCGCGGTGAGGAGAACTTGTCCACCTACACCTTCAACACGCACACGATCCGGCATCGCTTCTGTGCCACTTGCGGCACGGCAACCTTCGGCGAAGGCAAGCAGCCGACCGGTGAGGCCATGGCGGCGATCAACGTGCGTTGCCTGGATGCCGTCGAGCTGTCTGAGATGAAGCCCATTCCGTTCAATGGACGAGACAAGGGCTAGAGTATCGGACGTGAAAAGCGGAAGCCACTTTTGGGATTGAATCCGATGCTCCCTTCCTGGGAAGAGTGCATCGTTCGAGTGGACCCGAAGAGCCGCGTCAGCGAATACCGGGTCCACTTGTCCGCATGATGCGCTAGCGCGGCCCGCCGGGCCGCACGATTCTCTAGCGGTGCAGAACGACGCTGTGCGGGGCGGGTACGCTTCTCCTCAACGCGTCGTTTTGTGGGACCCT
Source organism: Microvirga sp. TS319 (assembly GCF_041276405.1). NCBI lineage: Bacteria > Pseudomonadati > Pseudomonadota > Alphaproteobacteria > Hyphomicrobiales > Methylobacteriaceae > Microvirga > Microvirga sp. TS319. The sequence goes on from NZ_JBGGGT010000001.1 coordinate 745,779, forward strand.
CGCCTTCGCTGGGAGCGCGGGTCTAAGGATGATAGGACGCGTGGATGCCCGGCACGATGCCGGGCATGACGAGGATGCGTATCCTTCTACGGCGGACGACGATCAGGCTGCCGCCGCGTTCGACCGGCGCAGGCCCATGAACTGAAGCTCCGCGTACATCAGCACCACGAGAGCCTGCGCGATCACGAAGGCGTAGCCCGCGCCGGTGGGAGAGACCCACCCGCTGACAAGAAGGAGCAGGCTGTCGGCGGCCCAGAGAACGTTGCCGAGGATGACGGCCCAGATGAACGCCCCGTTCGTTCGCTCGCGCAGGCTGAGCCAAGCGAGGAATGCGACGTAGGGCACGAGGATCGCGCCTGCGACACGCAGGAGCATCTCCGGCAATCCGAGCAGATGGCCCAGCGGACCTGCTGCGAGCAGCATCAGCAGGCCGAAGGCGCCGGTTGTCGTGGCATCGGCGAGCAGGGCCTGACGAAGAAGCGGGGAGGGGTAAAGCATCATGACGTGGTCCTTCTCGATGGGGGCGGGACATCCCGGCCGCATCGAAGGATCGTTCAGTCGGGGAACCGGGTCGATTACCTCCGAGGTCATGGAGCCGGGCGCTTCCCCGCGCTATGGTTCCTGCATGAAACTCACAAAGCCCCCCTCTTCCGCCGTCCACCATTTCGGCGACTACTTGCGTGAATGGCGCCAGCGCCGCCGCTTGAGCCAGCTCGATCTCGCCCTCGAGGCCGAAATCTCCACGCGGCACTTGAGTTTTCTCGAGACGGGCCGCTCGCAGCCGAGCCGCGAGATGGTGCAACTCCTCGCCGAGAAACTCGAGATGCCGCTGCGCGAGCGTAACGTGATGCTCGCTTCCGCGGGCTTTGCACCGGTCTATTCCGAACGGACCCTCGACGATCCCGCCCTGAAGAGCATGCGCGACGCCATCGATCTCGTGCTTCGCGGTCATGAGCCGTATCCCGCGCTCGCCGTCGACCGGCACTGGTCGCTCGTCGCCGCCAATAGCGCGCTGCTCTCGCTCGTCGAGGGCGTCGATCCAGCGCTGCTGAAGCCGCCCGTGAACGTGCTGCGCCTGAGCGTTCATCCGGCAGGCCTTGCGCGGCGCATCGTCAATTTCGTGGAATGGCGGGAGCATCTCATCGTGCGTCTGCATCATCAGGTGAATGTGACGGGCGACGCGGCGCTATCGAGTTTGAGCGAGGAGCTGCGCGCCTATCCGATTCCGGATGCGGCGAGGCGCTCGGCTCAAACCCGCGAGGACCATGCAGGGCTCGTCGTGCCGCTGCAACTGGCGACGGAAGAGGGAGTGCTCACCTTCTTCAGCACGACGACGATCTTCGGCACCCCCGTCGACGTGACCCTGTCGGAGCTTGCCATCGAAGCCTTCTTCCCGGCCGATCCGGAGACGGCGGACGCCTTGCGTCGCATGGCCGAGAAGCGTCAGGCCGCCGCAGGTGCGTGAGGGCAGGAAAGGGTTCCTCTTAACCGCCCATCAACCTTAACCCCGGATAACCATAAGGAACGGAAGCCTTTCGTCCGATGCTTCCATGGTTTGAGTGGGTGTTCGCGTGCGTCTTCGGAATCGTCGCTCTCGGGTGAAATGGATCTGCGCCACGACGGCGCCCTGGGCGCTCGCGACCGGTCTCCTGATCTCGTTCACGGCCTCCGCCAGCAACGACCCGCAGGCGGGGGTGAGCTTCGCGGCGCGCGGCGCGCTGGCGCATCTGACCCAGACCACCCTCGTTCCGCCCATCTCCCTGTCGATCGCAGGCGGGAGGCTCGATCTCGAACGGGACGTGCTGCGGTTCGTGCCCCGCTACGATCTGCCCGACGACATGGCGAATACGGTTCCGCCCAAGGGCGACCGCAAGGCCAATGCGGGTCCCGATCCAGCGGTCGAACGCTCTGGAAAGGGCGATCCCCTCGTCGCGCCGCACGTCACCCTGTCCCTGAGGGCCAGCCAGCTGCGCTCCGACCTCGCGCAGGCCGGCGGCTCCCGTCTTCTCTTCCGGCAGGACGAGCGGCTTCTGCCGCCCACCGTCCTCATGGAGGGCGAATTGGATGCTCCCGACATGGAGCAGAGCTTCGAGCCCTGGGAAGCGCCGGAATTCACGACGACGCGCCAGTCCGTTTCCGTGCAGTCGCCCGCAGCCGCCGCCGCCGGATCGACCGGCGCCGCCGCGAGCCTCACGACGCCGATGGTAAAGCGCGCGGTGACGCTGTCCTCGACGACGCCGGCCCCGATGGAGGCGACCCCCGTCGAGATCGCCGCCGCCCCGGTGTCCCTGCAGTCGCCGCGCCTCGACAAGGGAGGCTTCGGCACGAGCTTCATGCCGAAAGCCGACGATACGGCCGCTCCGCGTTATGCGGACCTGATCGATCCGGACAACATGAACAAGGAACAGCGCTGTCTGGCGGAGGCCGTCTATTTCGAGGCGCGCAGCGAGCCCGAGGAGGGCCAGGCCGCCGTGGCGCAGGTGGTTCTGAACCGCGTGAAGAGTGGTCTCTATCCGTCCTCGATCTGCGGCGTCGTCTACCAGAATCGCCACCGCCATCTGGCCTGCCAGTTCACCTTTGCCTGCGAGGGGAAGGCTCTGCGCGTCACCGATCAGGTCTCCTGGGACCGGGCCAAGCGGGTGGCGAGCGCGGTTCTCGAAGGCAAGACTTATCTCGCCGATGTGGGTGGTGCCACCCACTACCACGCGAACTACGTGCGTCCCTACTGGGCCCGCCGCCTCAAGAAGATGGACGTGATCGGTCGCCACATCTTCTACAAGCTCAAGCCAGGGCAGACCTGAGCCCGAGGGATCGCGTGCCGGAAACGGCCTGCGATCCATCACGGCTTCTCATACCAAAGCCAATAAACTTTCAATGTCGCCGATCCCGCACTTCGGATAGCATCCGCCCTCCGAATTGCCTCTGAGGACCGTGCCGATGTCCGCGCCTTCCACGCAAGCCCGGGTCTCCCCGGAACTAATCGTTCTCGCCGGCTGTCTGATCGCGCTGATCACTTTCGGCCCCCGCGCCTCCGTCGGGCTCTTCCAGATCCCGATGACGACCGAGTTTGGCTGGGGGCGCGACACGTTCAGCCTGGCCATCGCCGTTCAAAACCTTCTCTGGGGTGTCGGGCAACCCTTCGCGGGCGCCGTGGCGGACCGTTTCGGGGCGTTCCGGGTGCTGTGCGCCGGAGCCGTGCTCTATGCGCTCGGCCTTGTGGTGATGGCCAATGCCGCGACGCCCGGTGTTCTTCATCTCGGCGCGGGCGTTCTCATCGGTTTCGGTCTGTCGGGTTGCTCGTTCAATCTCGTCCTCGGCGCCTTCGGCAAGCTCCTGCCGGAAAAGTGGCGTCCCATGGCCTTCGGGGCAGGCACGGCGGCGGGCTCCTTCGGCCAGTTCCTCTTCCCGCCCATCGGCAACGTCCTCATCGATTCGTTCGGCTGGCATCAGGCGCTGGTGATCTTCGCCGGTTCCGTCCTGCTGGTGATGCCTCTGGCGCTGGCGCTCGCGACCCGTCCGGGCGCGGCGGCCCAGGCCAGCGCCGCCAACGTCCCGAACCAGTCCATCAAGCAGGCGCTGACCGAAGCCTTCCGGCATCGCTCCTACGTGCTCCTGGTTCTCGGCTTCTTCACCTGCGGCTTCCAGCTCGCCTTCATCACAGCGCATCTGCCCGCCTATCTGAGGGATGCCGGGCTCTCGGCTGCCGTCGGCGGCTGGACCCTGGCCGTGATTGGTCTCGCCAATGCGTTCGGCTCGCTCGGCTCGGGTTGGCTGTCCACACGCATGTCGAAGCGCTGGCTGCTGGCCTGGATCTATTTCGGCCGATCTCTGGCGATCGCCGCCTTCGTGCTGCTCCCGGCCTCGCCCCTGAGCTCGATCGCCTTCGGCATCGCCATCGGCCTTCTGTGGCTCTCGACCGTGCCGCCCACATCCTCCCTCGTCATGCTGATGTTCGGCACCCGCTACATGGCCATGCTCTACGGCTTCGCCTTCTTCTCGCACCAGGTCGGCGGCTTCCTGGGCGTCTGGCTCGGGGGCGAGCTCTACGAGACCTATGGCAATTACACGCTCGTGTGGTGGCTCTCGGTCGCGCTCGGCGTCGCATCGGCCCTGATCAACCTGCCGATCAAGGAGCGCCCGGTCGAGCGCGGGCCGGTGCTTCAGCCTGCCGAGTGAGGCGTGTCTCGTCCGAAGGGATGAGGTTCGCACGCTTGCCCTGATCGATTCCCGCGCCAACAATCGTGGCCGGGAGGATGGACCGCGATGGGAACATTCAAGGCACTCGTCATCGACAGGACCGATGCCGGTCAGACCGTGACCTTTCGTGACGTCGACGAGGCGGATCTCATGGACGGCGACGTCACGGTCCGCGTGTCGCATTCCACGCTCAATTACAAGGACGGCCTCGCGCTGACCGGCAAGGCGCCGGTGGTGCGGCGTTTCCCGATGATCCCCGGCGTCGATCTCGCCGGCACCGTCGAAGCCTCGTCTCATCCCGAATTCAAGGCGGGCGATGCGGTGCTCCTGAACGGCTGGGGCCTGGGCGAAACGCATCTGGGAGCCTATGCGCAGAAGGTGCGCGTGAAGGGCGACTGGCTGATCCGGCTGCCTGAAGGCCTCACATCGCATCAGGCCATGGCCATCGGCACGGCGGGATACACCGCGATGCTCTGCCTGATGGCGCTTGAGAAGCACGGGCTTGCCCCCGAGCGCGGCCCGGCCATCGTTACCGGCGCCGTGGGCGGCGTCGGTTCGGTCGCCGTCGCCCTGCTCGCCCGGACGGGCTGGCACGTGATGGCCGCAACGGGGAGGCCCGGGGAGGCCGGTTATCTGAAGAGCCTCGGCGCGGCCGAGATCCTGGAGCGGAGCGAGCTCACCGGGCCCGTGCGCCCGCTCGGCAAGGAGCGCTGGGCGGCGGGCATCGACACCGTCGGCTCGATCCCCCTCGCGAACGTGATATCCATGACGAAATACGGCGGCGCCATCGCGGCCTGCGGCCTTGCGGCCGGCATGGATCTGCCCTCGACCGTTGCGCCGTTCATTCTGCGCAACGTGTCGCTGCTCGGCGTCGATTCCGTGATGGCGCCCAAGCCGCTGCGCATCGAGGCATGGGACAGGCTGGCCCATGAACTCGACCACGCCAAGCTCGCCACGATGACGTCCACGATTCCGCTGGACGAGGTGGTGGAGGCGGGCAAGCGGATCGTCGCCGGCCAGGTCAAGGGGCGGGTGGTGGTGGAGATCCGCTAGCGCATCGTGCGGACAAGTGGACCCGGTTTTTCGCGCGATGCGCTGTTCTCTCGTGGAAGCATCGCTCTCGTCATGCTCGGCCCTGAGCCGGGCATCCACGTCTTCCTGGCGCGGTGCATGAAGACGTGAATGGCCGTAAACCAAGTGCGGCCATGACGATGAGTGGTGACAGCATCGGACATGGGTTCGATTTCACGTTGGATGCTCTAATCGGCGGGCTTCCTGCCATGCCCCTCGATCCAGCGCCGCTGCTTCCCGATTTCGGCGGCCATGAAATCCATGAAGGCGCGCACGCGGGCCGATTGGCGAAGATCAGGATGGGTGAGCAGCCATAGGCCTGCGGAGAAATCCGGGTTCACGTCGGAAAGGCGTACCAGGCTGCGCTTCGCATCCGCGATGAAGCAGGGAAGGGGCCCGATGCCGATCCCGGCCTCCACGGCTTCCGCAAGGCCCAGGACCGTGTTCACCTTGTAGACAATGTTCTCCGGCTCCACGCGGTCGCGCACGAAGCGAGCCGCCTTGAGGGTCGCGAGATTGTCGCCGAGCGCAACCCAGGGCCGATCATAGAGCGCAGGCGAGCTCAGATCCGCCGGCTTCTGATGATCCGGAAAATCTTCCAGACGGCCGTAGATGGCCCAGGCGATCGTCGCGACGCGTCGCCCGACGAGGGTCTCCGGCGGGTCATCCGTGGCCCGAATCGCCACGTCCGCATCGCGTTTCGAAAGGTTGAGCGCCTGGTTCGCGAGCACCACGTCGAGCCGCATTTCGGGGCAGGCCTTCACGAAACGCGAGAAGATATGCGTGAGCATGTGAACCAGCAGGGTGTCGTTCGTCGTGACCCGTAGTTCCCCTGCCGGCGCGACGGCCTGGCCAGCGAGCTTGCGCGTGAAGGAGGTGACGTTCTCCTCCATCTGCTCGGCGAGCGCCGACATCTCTTCGCCGGCAGGCGTGAGCACATAGCCGGTCCTGTGCCGCTCGAAGAGCTTGACGCCGAGATTCTCCTCCATTTGGCCAAGCCTGCGAAAGACCGTCGAATGATTGACGCCCAGGCGCTCCGCCGCACCCGCGAGGCCGCTTGCCTCCGCGATGATTTTGACGAGCCTGAAATCGTCCCAGTCGAGCTGATGTTGCTTGGCCATATCAACTTGCACGATTGCAATGGAAACCCTGCATATCTACCACTGGTTTTGCATGTTGGAAAGGTTATCCTTACGTCATCATCCAGCGGCAGAGCGGTCCGGCATTCGGCCCCTGCGCAATCCTCTTTGATAACGGAGATCACATGGCCAAGGTTCTTGTGCTGTATTATTCGTCTTGGGGTCATATCGAGCAGATGGCTTATGCGGCCGCCGAAGGGGCCCGCGAGGCCGGTGCCGAGGTGGTGGTGAAGCGTGTGCCCGAGCTGGTGCCGGCCGAGATCGCCCAGGCAGCCTATTACAAGACCGATCAGAAGGCTCCCATCGCCACCGTCGAGGAGCTGCCGGAATACGACGCGATCATCTTCGGCACGCCGACCCGCTACGGCACCATGACGGCGCAGATGAAGAATTTCCTCGATCAGACCGGCGGCCTCTGGGCTCAAGGCAAGCTCATCGGCAAGGTCGGCTCGGTCTTCACCTCGACGGCGACCCAGCACGGCGGCCAGGAAGCCACCATTCTCACCACGCTGCCGGTGCTGATGCATCACGGCATGGTCATCGTCGGTCTGCCTTACAGCTTCGCAGGTCAGTCTGGCGTCGAAGAGGTGAAGGGCGGCTCGCCTTATGGCGCATCGACCATCGCGGCCGCCGATGGCTCGCGTCAGCCGAGCAAACCCGAACTCGACGGCGCCCGCTTCCAGGGCAGGCACGTGGCCGAGATCGCCGCGAAGCTCGCGGCGAAGTAAGCATCTTCGCATCATTGCCTCTACCGTCTGGGCCATCTCCGGACTTGATCCGGGGATCTGTCCCGGCCATTCACGTCCTCACGAGCCGGGCCAAAGACGTGGATCCCCGGCACAAAAGGCCGGGATGACGGAGAGGAGGCAGGCGCGAAGCGGGATCACCGCTCCGCGGCGGCGCGCCTGAGGCGGTCATTGATGGCTTCGCCCAGGCCGGTCTCCGGGACGGGCGCGACCGCGATGGTCTTAACGCCCGATGCGTCGAGCTGCCGGAGGTATGAGAACAGATGAGCGGCGGCCTCCTTGAGGTCGCCGTTTTCGCTCAAGTTGAGCTGTGCCTTCGCCTGTCCGCTGTCCTGCAGCGGCGTAGCGCCGAACAGCAGGGCGGCCTCGCCGGGCCGGACCTCCGTCGCGTTCAGACGAACCTGCGCGCGCGGGGCGTAATGCGAGGCGAGCATTCCCGGCGCGACCGGGTTTTTCCCTGCCTCCGAGCCACTTTCGAGGCGTCGCCCCAGGAGAGCCTCGATGGCTTCGCTCGGCACGCCGCCGGGGCGGAGCAGGCGCGGCGTGCCGCCGAGGCAAGCGACGATGGTTGATTCGACGCCGACATCCGTCGCGCCTCCATCGAGCACCGCATCGATGCGTCCCTCGAGGTCTCCGAGAACATGATCGGCATCCGTCGGGCTCACGCGGCCCGAGCGGTTGGCCGAAGGGGCGGCGACAGGGCGGCCGGTCGCTTTCAGAAGGGCATGGGCCAGGGGATGCGAGGGCACGCGCAGGCCTACGGAATCGAGGCCGGCGCGGGCGAGATCGGAAACCGTGCAGGTGGAGGCGACGGGCACGACGAGAGTGAGCGGGCCGGGCCAGAAGGCCTCGGCAAGCTTCCAGGCCGTCTCGTCGAAGACGCCGTGGACCCTCGCCGCATCGAAACTGTCGACATGGGAGATCAGCGGATTGAAGCTCGGGCGCTCCTTGGCGGCATAGATGCCCGCTACCGCCTCCGCATTCGTGGCGTCTGCGCCCAGTCCGTAGACCGTCTCCGTCGGGAAGGCCACGAGGTCGCCGCGCCTCAGAATGGCTGCCGCTTCCATCAGGCCGTCGTCGTCAGCCGCAAGACGTGCCGTCCGTCGCATTGACCCATGATCGTTCACGTCTAAACTACCTTTTGTCCGAGGAGCGGTATATCTTCGGCGGGTTTAATGACGCGAAGGAACGCGTCAATATGAAAAGCCGTTGCTCGAAAGGAAATGCCATGGCCTACCGTGCGCCCGTGTCGGACATCCTCTTCACCATGCGCTATGTGGCGGGGTTCGACCGCGCGGTCGCCGATGGTCTTTACGGCGACCTTTCCGTCGACCTTGCCCGGACCATCCTGGAGGAGGCCGGGCGCTTTGCCAATGACGTCATCGCGCCGCTCAACCGCGAGGGGGACGAGCACGGCGCGACCATCGCGGACGGCGCCGTTACCACTGCTCCCGGCTGGAAGGAGGCCTACCGGGCCTGGACCGAGGCCGGATGGAACGCGCTTCCCGGCCCCGCCGAATATGGCGGGCAGGGCCTGCCGACGCTCTTGAACTCGGCCTGCGTGGAGATGTGGAACTCCGCCTCGATGGCCTTCGGCATCGGCCCGGTGCTGACCCATGGCGCGATCGAGGCAATGGCCGTGCATGCCTCGGAGGCGCTGAAGAGCCGCTATCTCGAAAAGCTCGTCTCGGGCGAATGGACGGCGACGATGAATCTCACGGAGCCGCAGGCGGGATCCGATCTGGCGGCTTTGCGCACCCGCGCCGAGCCCGTCGGCGACGGCGCCTACCGGATCACGGGCCAGAAGATCTTCATCACCTACGGCGAGCACGACCTCACCGACAACATCGTCCATCTCGTGCTGGCGCGCCTGCCCGATGCGCCGAAAGGCACGCGCGGCATCTCGCTCTTCCTGGTGCCGAAGATCCTCCCGGACGGCACGCGCAACGATCTGCGCTGCCACAGTCTGGAGCACAAGCTCGGCATTCACGGTTCTCCCACCTGCACGATGATCTTCGGCGATAACGGCGGCGCCGTCGGCTGGCTCGTGGGCGAGGAGAACCGGGGCCTCGCCTGCATGTTCACGATGATGAACAATGCGCGCCTCGCGGTCGGCCTTCAGGGTGTCGCCATTGCCGAGCGCGCCTATCAGCAGGCGCTTGGCTACGCTCGCGAGCGGCGCCAGGGCCGCGCCATCGGGGCCGTGGAGGGCTCGAGTGCCATCGTCGAGCATCCAGACGTGCAGCGTAATCTCCTCACCATGAAGGCGCTCACCGCCGCCGCGCGCGCCATCTGCTACATGACGGCGGAGGCCATCGACCGCGCGCATCTGGAGCGCGATGCGGTCCGGGCCAAGGCGGCGCATGAGCGCGCTTCCCTCCTGACGCCGGTCGCAAAGGCGTTCTCGACCGATATCGGCATGGAGGTTGCGTCGCTCGGCGTGCAGATCCACGGCGGCATGGGCTTCATCGAGGAAACCGGCGCGGCCCAGCATTACCGGGACGCACGCATCGCGCCGATCTACGAAGGCACCAACGGCATCCAGGCGATCGACCTCGTGACGCGCAAGCTGCCGCTGTCCGGCGGCGACACGGTGCGCGCGCAGATCGCCTCCATGCGCGCCGTCGTCATGCGCCTCCTGAAGGAAGGAACGCCCGCTTTCGGGGCGACCGCCTCACGCTTGCGCGATACAGTCGATAGCCTGGACCGCGCGACGAGCCACATGCTCCGGTCAGTCTCCTCCAATGCGCCCGCCGAGGCCCTGGCGGGGGCAACGCCCTACCTGCGTCTCTTCGGTCTGGCTCAGGGCGGCGCGGCGTTGGCGCAAAGCGCGCTCGCGGCGAATGCGCTGATGATCGGCGGCGACACGGATCCCGCCCATGCAGGCCGCATCGCGCTCTGCCGCTTCTTCGCGGAGAGCCTCGCGGTGGGCGCGAAGGGGCTGGAGGACGCGGTGCTCGGCGGCGCGGGCTTCCTGCAGGACGCCAACCTGGCCCTGGCGGGCTGATCCGATGAACCTCAAGGGAAAGACGCTTTTCATCACCGGAGCCTCTCGCGGCATCGGTCTCGCCATCGGGCTGCGCGCGGCCAGAGACGGCGCGAATATCGTCATCGCGGCCAAGACCGCGGAGCCGCATCCCAGGCTCCCCGGAACCATCTACACGGCTGCGGAAGAAATCGAGAAGGCGGGCGGCAAGGCGTTGCCGCTCATCGTCGACGTGCGCGACGAGGCGGCGGTGAGCGGCGCCATCGACAAGGCGGCCGAGACCTTCGGCGGCCTCGATATCGTGGTGAACAACGCCAGCGCCATCAGCCTCACGCCGACTCCGGTGACGGACATGAAGCGGTTCGATCTGATGCACCAGATCAACACGCGCGGCACCTACATGGTGTCGAAATATGCAATCCGGCATCTGGAGAAGGCCCAGAACCCGCACATCCTCATGCTGTCGCCGCCTCTCGACATGAAAGAGAAGTGGTTCGCACCGCATCTGGCCTATTCCCTTGCGAAATACGGAATGAGCCTCTGCGTGCTCGGGCTTGCCGGCGAGCTGCGGGGAAGGGGCATCGCCGTCAATGCGCTCTGGCCGCGCACCACCATCGCGACGAGCGCCGTGAGGAACCTTTTGGGCGGCGAGGAGATCGTGCAGGCGAGCCGAACACCGGAGATCCTGGCCGATGCGGCCTATGCTGTCTTCGGAAAACCCTCGCGGAGCTTCTCCGGCCATTTCCTCATCGACGACGTTTTCCTGAGCGGCGAGGGCGTGACCGATTTCGAGAAGTACCACGTCGATCCCGGCAAGACGCTGATGCCGGATTTCTTCGTGCCGGACGATACGCCGCCGCTGTCCCGATGAGACCGCAGGAGCGATCCACTTCCCGCAGGCCCGGACTTGATCCGGGCATCCAGGTCTCTAAACCTGAGGGGCTCCTGAAGGAGATCCAGGGACCGCCCGGAGATCGCCAGGCGAGCGGAGGTGAGTATGATCGTGATCCATAGACCGGCTCAGGCAGCGGCTTCCTCAGGAGAGTCGCTCGTGCGGTCCGTGCTGCCCCCGGGAGAGCCGATCCCTGACGACACCCTCTGGGTCGATCTGATCGACCCGATACGGGATGAGGATCGGGTCGTCGAACGCCACCTCAATATCGAGATTCCCACCCGCGAGGAGATGGCGGACATCGAGCCGTCCGAGATCCTCTACAGCGAGAACAACGCGCGCTATATGACCGCGCGTGTGCTCTGCAGTTCCGACACGGAGAACCCGAAGCTCATCGACGTTTCGTTCATCCTGACCGAGGGGGCGCTCGTGACCGTGCGCTATGGCGAGCCGCGCTCCTTCAGCATGTTCACGACCCGCTCCGGCAAGCCGGGCGGGTGCCGGCATCAGCCGGAGGCTGTCCTCGATGGTCTTATCGAGACCATCATCGACCGTGCCGCCGAAATTCTTGGAGCGATCGGGCAGCGCATCGACCGCCTGTCGCAATCGATCTTCGAGAACGAGAAGAAGGGCACGCGCCGCACCGCCTCGTTCCGGGTGGCCCTCAAATCCATCGGACGCAAGGCGGACGTGATCTCGAACGTGCGCGAGAGCATGGTCTCGGTCGAGCGCCTGCTGCTCTTCCTGTCCGCCACCATGCCGAGGCCGCAGAAATCGCGCGGCTACCAGGCGGAATGGCGCACCGCCCTGCGCGATGTGCAATCCATCGAGGAGCATGCGACCTTCCTGTCCAACAAGGTCCAGTTCCTGCTCGACGCCACGCTCGGTCTCGTCACCATCGAGCAGAACGATATCATCAAGATCTTCTCGGTGATGTCGGTGATCTTCCTGCCTCCGACCCTGATATCATCGCTCTATGGCATGAACTTCAAGCTCATGCCGGAGCTCGATTGGGAGTTCGGCTATCCCTGGGCGATCGCCCTCATGATCCTCGCGGCCGTGCTGCCCTATCTCTATTTCCGTTGGAAACGATGGCTTTGACGCGCGCATGTCATCCCCACTGTCGTGTCATCCCGGCGCAGGCGGGGACCCATAACGACTCGCGCGTCGTGCGAAAAAGGGGACCCGGTTTTTCGCAGCAAACGATGCGCTGTTCTATAGAGGGAGCATCGGGTGCGATCCCAAAAGTGCAAATGCTCTTCCCGCGTCCGATGCTCTAGAGCCATATCCACTTCGCGGAAAAAAGCTCTCATCGGTGAAGGGAAGCGCAGCGGCCGCCGCCGTGTCAGCCCCGGAACGACAAGTGGGTGTATGAGGAGGTAAAGGAGACCAACCATGTGCGGGCGCTATGCGATCACCCTTCCGCCTGAAACCTACCGGGAGTTCTTCGGCTACCCGGAGCAGCCGAACTTTCCTCCGCGCTACAACGTGGCCCCTACGCAGCCCGTGCCCATCGTGCTGGAGGATCGTGGTGAGCGGCATTTCATGCTGGTACGCTGGGGCTTCCTGCCGTCCTGGGTCAAGGACCCGAAGGACTTTCCCCTCGTCATCAATGCACGCGGCGAGACGCTCGAGACGAAGCCGACATTCAAGGCCGCCCTGAAACGGCGGCGCTGCATCTTTCTGGCCGACGGCTTCTACGAGTGGCAGCGCCACGGCCGCGAGAAGACGCCGTTCCTGATCCGCCCACGCTCGCGCAAGCCCATGCCGATGGCGGGTTTGTGGGAAACCTACATGAGTCCGGACGGCGCCGAGATCGATACTGCCGCGATCGTCACCACGGACGCCAACGGCGCGCTCTCCGCCGTGCATGAGCGCATGCCCGTGATCCTCTCGGAGGAGGAGATCGGCGCGTGGCTCGACGTGCGCGACGAGCGCACCAATGTCATGCGTCTCGTGCGACCGTGCCCCGACGATTGGCTCGAGGTGGTTCCAGTCTCGAGCCGTGTGAACAAGGTCGAGAACGACGACCCGGGCCTGATGGAGCCCCTGATCGCGCCGGAAACCGCACCGGTGCGCAAGAGCAAGCCAAAGGCCAAGCAACCGCTTTCGAGCGACGAGGACGAGCAGGGGAGCCTGTTTTAGCTCCTCTTTCCGTCATGCTCCCGCTTGTTACGGCCATCTCCATCGTCCCGACCGCTGTCTCTAGCGCATCGTGCGGACCCAGCGGGCCGCGCTCGCGCATCGTGCGAAAAGTGGCCCCGGCTTTCACGAACGTGGCCCTTCGGGTCCGAATCAAACGATGCGCTCATCTAAGAAGGGGGTATCGAATCCATTAGGCCAAATCCGCGGATGACGCGAAGCGTTCCAGGGATGAGCGGCTATCGCCGAATGGTTACGGCGACTTGCCTGCAGAGCTTGCAGTAAAATGGGAGACTGGTTCCAGGCATAAGGTGCCGCCATGGCATAACAAAATGCTATATCATGGGGCGGTCGTCCGAGTGATAGGCTGTTGGATCCGCTTCGCGGGAAAGGCGGTCTAGCTTTTAGGCGACGCGACGGGGAGCGACAATTATGCTCGCCGACGACCGGCTTGGTAGTTCGCCGGAGCCAATCCAGACGCATCTCGGCCGGCTTTCGCGGTTTCAAGAGGACCGCTCCTCCACTGAATCATCGCTGGGGCCAGCAGCTTTGTGGCAACGCCCACCCCGGAGCCGACAATCAGCCCCACCGCGACGATGCACAGCAGCTGGCGCCAGTGGCGTGCGTCATTGAACACGGTTCTCATCGTTGCCCCTTCTAAACCTGCCAGGGTTCCCTTTTCTGTTCGACAAGCACATAGCACTTCTCGATCCCCAATGGCGAGACATCAATGACGCAGCCGAGGCCGGTTCCGCCTCGTTCTTCAGGAAAGGCGGGGAGGAGAGGCCCCTAAACGATTGATCGCCGACGCTCTTGCCATCTTTTTCGTGGGCGGCTAGGCAGCCGTTGCCATGCTGCCATTGTCCGTGTTCATCATTGCCAAGAACGAGGCCGACCGGATCGGCGCGACGATCCGCGCCGTGCGCGACCTGACGGACGATATCGTGGTCATCGACTCGGGCTCGACCGACGGCACCCAGGCGCTGGCCGAGGAGCTGGGCGCACGGGTGCTGTTCAATCCGTGGCCGGGCTACGGCCAGCAGAAGCGCTTCGGCGAGGAGCAGTGCCGCCACCCCTGGCTGCTCAACCTCGATGCCGACGAGGAGCTCTCGCCGGCCCTGCGCGCGGAGATCCGGGCGCTGTTCGCGCACGGCGAGCCGCCACGCCCGGCCTATGGGATCCGCATTGCCGAGACCTATCCCGGCGAGGCCGCGCCGCATCCGCTGGCCTACCGGATCGCCCCGGTGCGGCTCTACCACCGCGAGGTCGGGCGCTACTCGACCTCGCTGGTGCACGACCGGGTCGAGCTTAAGCCGGGCACGCGGGTCGGCAAGCTCAAGGGCCTGGTCCATCACCGCTCGATCCGCTCGCTCGGCGACCAGATCGCCAAGCTCAACCTCTACACCGACCAGCTCGCCCTCGACCTCGAGGTGCGCGGCGTCTTGATCCCGACCTGGCGGCTCTATTGCGAGTTCCCGGCCGCCTTTCTCAAGGCCTATTTCGGGCGGCTGCACTTCCTGCGCGGCACCTACGGCTTTCTCATCGCCATGAACTACGCCATCTGGCGTCACCTGCGCCTCGCCAAGCACTACGAGAAAAAACGTCGGAATGCCCTGGAAGCGTATCGAGCCAAGGACGTCCAAGGGTTGGTGCCCCAGGCCAGGGAGTGATGCCCGCGTGCCGCGCGATGCTTCGGATAGTCCGTCGCTCCGCTGTAATCCAAAGTGGCGAGTGCGCCGGAAGTGAAAAGTGGAATCCACGTTTGGGATTTCCTCCGATGCTCCCTTCCTGGAAAGAGCGCATCGTTCTTGCGAAAAACCAGCTCCACTTTCTCGCATGATGCGCTGGGGGAAACAGTATCGAACGTGAAACGGTTGGGCTCACATGTCCGAACACGTCGATGGGAATGAGGCATGTCCATCGAGGATGGCTCGGCGATGGATTCGGCGCCTGACCAGGCCGTCAGCGCTTTATCTCGTCCCGTGTCCGACCTGGCCGGGGGCGATAGCGCGGTAGAGACCAATCCCAGCGGAGTGCCGCTGCCCGGATCACGAATGCAGTCAGGAATCCGCTGGTCAGTGCGAACTCGCGCGTGGTCCCCGCCAGCGCCAAGGCAACGAAGATCGCCGCTCCGGCCAGGGCGGCGGATGCATAGATCTCGCGGCTGAGAATGACCGGGCTTTCGCCACCGAGGACATCCCTGACGACCCCCCCGAAGGTCGCCGTGATCACGCCCATCGCGACGGCGACGATAGGGCTGGCCTCGGCGAGCAGCGCCTTCTCGGCGCCGGTTACCGCGAACAGTGCCATGCCGATTGCGTCGAACCAGAGGAGAAGCTTGAGCCGGGACTGCGGAATGTGGGCAAGAAAGAACGCGGCGCACGAAACCAGCACGCAGGTCACCAGATAGGCCGGTTCCTTTACCCAGAAGACCGGAAGCGCGTTGATGAGCGTGTCGCGGATCGTCCCCCCGCCAATTCCGGTCGCCGTGCCGAGCAGCACGAAGCCAACCAGGTCCATTTGCTTGCGTGAGGCGACCAGGGCCCCCGTGGTTGCAAACACGATGACCCCGAACCAGTCGAGCAAGGCGGCAAAGGTATCGAACATCTCTCTCGTTTCCACTAGAAGGGGCAGGTCATTGGGCGATGACCGTCTCGGGACGGATCCCCAGTAACGGCAGGATCTCGCCCATGACCTGCCGTGTCACCGGCACGGCGTTCCACCCGGAGGTTCGGAAGCCGAAGGTTTCCGGCAGGCCGCGCGGCTCGTCCAGGATCGTCAGGAACAAGTAGCGCGGTGCGTCGATGGGGGCGACGCCGACAAAAAAGGTCATGACCTTATCCTTGGAATAGATCCCGCGGACAACCTTTTCGGAAGTTCCCGTCTTGCCGCCGATCCGGATCGGATCGAGGGCAGCACGACGGGCAGATCCGGCTTCGACATTCAGGCGCATCAGGTCCCGGATGGCTTTGACGGTTGCGGGTTTGATGACGTCCCTGGCGCGAAGGCGGGCCTCAAGGCCATGGTCCGCGAGGAAGGTGGGGGTGATCAGATCGCCGCCGTTGACAAGGGCGGCCACGGCCATGGCGCTCTGGAGCGGAGTCACCGCGATGCCGTGCCCGAACGCGACGGTCGCGGTCGTGACGTCGCTCCATCGCGATGGCACGATGGGCGCGGAGCTCTCGGCGAGTTCCGTCCGGACCTTGTCGAACTGCCCTAGCGTCATCAGGAACGACCGGAGCCTCTTTGCGCCGATGGTCAGCGCCATGCGGCTCATGGCAATGTTCGATGAGTAGATGAAGCTCTCGGGCAGTGTCAGGACCCGTTTCTTCCCGCGGAAATCGTCGATGGCAGCGCCGCCGACGGCAAGCGGCCGGCTGACGTCGAAGGTGGAACCGAGCGTGAACAGCCCGGTCTCCAAGGCCAGTGCGGTCGTCAGGGCCTTGTAGATCGATCCCATCTCGTAGCGGCCTACCTGCATTCGGTTGATGCGATCGGATTGCAGCGCCAGACCGGGCTCGTTCGGATCGAAGTCGGGCAGCGACACAAGGGCGATCACCTCTCCGTTCGTGACGTCGAGGACGAGCCCGGCGGCGGCAATGGCCCCATACGTTTCCACAGCAAGGCGAAGGCGCTCGGCGTAGAGATGCTGGATCCGGAGGTCGATGCTGAGGCGAACGGGCTGAGCGTCGGGTTCTGCCCCCGCCCGGACGGAGGTCGGTTCATGCATTGCCATCGTGGCATCGATCCATTTCTCGATGCCCGCAAGGCCCCGGTTGTCGATATCGACCGCCCCAAGGACATGCGCGGCCGCCGCCCCATTGGGATAGACCCGCGTCGGCTCGTGCCGGAGGTGGATGCCTGCAAGACCGAGGGACCAGACGCGGTCGGCCATCGAGGGCGGAATCGAGCGTTTGATCCAGGCGAAGCCCGACCCCGACGTGAATTTCCGGCGGAGGTCGTGCGGGTCGAGATCGCCGAACACCTCGACCAATCCCTCGACTGCCTCATCCACATCGATAATCCGCCGGGGTTCCGCGTAGACCGAGAAGGCCTTCAGCTCCTTGGCGAGCAGGACGCCGTTTCGGTCGACGATGTCGGGCCGTGCCCGCTGGATCAGGTCCGGAGAGGCCGCCCGCGGCTCGGCAGGGTCTAGGCCGAACGCAACGAGCCTCATCGCAAGTGCGGCGAACAGGCCGATAAACCCGATGGCGGCCAGCCGGATGCGGGCAGGCGTCCGCTCGAATGCGAGCGTGAACAGAGGCTGTGCCATCGCGTCGCCCCGTCTCAGCGGAAATAGATGGGGCCGGAAGGGGCGTAAGCCTCTCGTGCCGGGAGATCGGCCGGGTCCCGGTCGGCGACCGGAGGAAGTTCCGCAGTCGGAGGCTCGGTGCCGGGCTTGAACGCCTCCAGGATCGAGCCCTTGTCGGGAGTGCTGCGTTTTCCGGTGAAGGGATCGACAGCAATCAGCTTGATGCCGGGCGGAACCCGGAAGGCGCTTCGCGGCCTGTCCGCAAGCGCGCGCTTCAGGAAGGCACGGGCGATGGGCGCGGCATATGCTGCTCCGTAGGCGGACCTGCCCAGAGAGCGCGGACGGTCGTAGCCGAGGTACACGCCGACTGCCAGCTCCGGCGTGGAGCCGACGAACCAGAGATCCTTGGCATCGTTCGTCGTGCCGGTCTTGCCGGCAAGGGGCCGGCCAAATCCGGAGAACACCCGCGGCAGCGTGCGCTCGACGACACCCTCCAGCAGGGAGGTCACCTGATAGGCGGTCAACGGATCGATGATCTGCTCTGCCCTATCCGACAGCCTGGGGACATCCTGGTTGCGCCAGGAGGAGGCGGAACAGGCTGGGCATCTCCTCCGGTCGTGCCGGAAGATCGTCTTTCCGTGTCGGTCCTGGATGTGATCGATCAGGGTCGGCCGGATGTAGCGGCCGCCGTTGACGAACATGGCATAGGCGGACGTCATGCGCAGCACCGTCGTCTCGCCGGCTCCGAGCGCCATCGCGAGCAACGGCGGCAGATCGTCCTGGACACCCAGACGCCGCGCATAATCGGCAACGAGCGGCATCCCGACGTCGCGGGCCAGCCGGACGGTCATCACGTTCTTGGACCGCTCCAGCCCGATGCGGAGGGTGGTTGGGCCGTCGTAGCGGCCGTTGTGGTTGCTCGGGGACCACGGCGCCTGTCCAGGGCCTTGGGCGATGGACAGCGGGGCGTCGAGAATCAGGCTGGAGGGCGTGTAGCCGCTGTCCAGCGCGGCCGCATAGACGACCGCCTTGAAGGTCGAGCCGGGCTGGCGCCAAGCCTGCGTGACCCGGTTGAACTCGTTCTGGCTGAACGAGAAGCCCCCGACCATCGCGCGGATCCGGCCGGTGTCCGGCTCCAGCGCGACCAGGGCTCCGGAGATTTCGGGCACCTGCCGCAGCCGGTACTCGTCGGATGCCTTCCCGATCGGCTCGACATGGACGACGTCGCCGACCCGCAGGATGTCGTTCACGCGGCTCCGGCGCGTCCATCGAATGCCCTGAACCGTGATCCGTCCCGTGCGGCGGGCAGCTTCCACGGCGCCGCCGGCGTCCCGGTCAGGCCGCAGGCCGATGCGGGCGCTCTTGGCGTCGACCGCGAGCACGACGGCCTGCCGCCAGGGCCGGATGTCCTCGAACGCGGGCAGTTGGGCGAGCCTCACGCCCCAGTCGCCGTCGATGGCGGCAAGGTGCGTCTCGGCTCCGCGCCAGCCCCGGGTCTCGTCGAAGCGGGTCAGACCGTCGACGAGGCTCTTGCGGGCCGCGGCCTGCATCTTGGGATCGAGCGTTGTGCGGACCGAAAGGCCGCCCTCGTAGAGCGTCGCCTCGCCGTAGCGGTTGGCGAGTTCGCGCCGGACCTCCTCGGCAAAGTAACCGGCCTGCGACTCGGGCGGCGAGACCGGACGCGGATTGACGACGAGCGCCTTCGCCATCGACTCGGCGGCCTCGTGTGCCTCGATGGAGCCGTTGGCGGCCATCCGCTTCAGGACCCAGTTGCGGCGAGCCACCGCCGCCTCGGGCTGGCGGAAAGGGTGATAGTTGTTCGGCCCCTTGGGCAGAGCAGCGAGATAGGCGGCTTCGGCGAGGTTCAGCTCGTGCACGGACTTGTTGAAGTAGCCCAACGCGGCCGCCGCGATGCCGTAATGGCCCATGCCGAAGTAGATCTCGTTGAGATAGAGTTCGAGGATGCGGTTCTTGCCGAACGTCTCCTCGATCCTGAAGGCGAGGAGAAGCTCCTTGATCTTGCGGATGTAGGTCTGTTCGCGCGACAGGAGCAGGTTCTTGGCGACCTGCTGGGTGATCGTCGAGGCACCCTGCAAGCGGTCAGAACCGCTGGAAAGATTGGCCAGCACGGCACGGCCGATGCCCCTGGGATCGATGCCGTTGTGATCGTAGAAATTCTGGTCCTCGGCGGCCAGGAAGGCGGCGGTGATCCGTTGCGGCACCATCGAGAGGGGAAGATACAACCGGTTCTCACGCGCATATTCCGCAATGATGCGCCCGTCGGCGGCATGCAGCCGCGTCGTCATCGCGGGCTCGTAGCGCGCGAGCTCTGCGTGATCGGGCAGATCGGCGGAGACATGCCAGAGCAGAATTCCCACGGCCAGCGAACCGCTGACCAGAACAAGGGAAGCCAAGGCCGTTGCAAAGCCGAAGAAGCGAAGAACGAAGCGCATCGCGAGCATCCGAAATTCATGCGGGTGCGTACGCTGACGCGACGGACCCGTTCACTGGCGGTGAATGACAAAGGGATCGTTTCGCCACATACGGTCATGCGGCGGCTCACTCGAACGGACAGCCGCGCTCATTCCCACGTCACGCGAGAGGCGAAGCGCGTCGGGGAGGCCGGAGCCGGACGTTCAGGAATGAGACGTGGCGTGTCGGTTGTTCAGGGGCGTGGGATCGTGCCGCGTCGGGTTCTTCCCCGGCGGTCGCGGCGAAGGGAATGCATCACGGCTTGCGGATATTCAGAGAAGGGCATGCGTCAGGCTCCATCGATGGCCCGCAGGCGAACCTGCGGCGGAGCCCCCTCTGTCGTTAGCCTGAGAGTTTCGTCGCGATGCGCAGGGCAGCCGCGACTTTCACCGTGGGCGGGAGCAGCCGCTCCACTTTTCAGAGTGTCGAGCAACGAAGCGGTCCTGGGTGCCTGAGAGTTTCCGGGGCGGTTGCTCCTTCGGCGGCCAGCAGGCTGGCTCTCTCCCGCTCATTGATAAGGTCAATCTAGCTCGGTTTGCGGCAGAATTGTGTTCTCCGGACGTCATCCGGTCAGCCCGTTCGGCAATCCCTCAGAGGTTCTCGCCCTCAGAGATTCTCGGTTCGGACAAACCAGGTAAGCAAAAGGCTCTCACGACCATCGCCGCATCCCACCCGGATGCGGAGAAGCTTGGCCAAGTTGCAGGTCGAGTTTTAGGGCATCGCCGCGAATGGAGGCGCGGTAGGTGACAGGCATCCTGTGCGATCCCGGATGCTATCCTGCGGCGGCCGTAGTATGATCCTCGAACATTGGATTTAACGAAACGCGTCTTCCAGCCACGGGAGGTTCTGTGATGGCACACCGCGAACAGCATGGGAATCGGGAGGCCAAGAAGCCGAAGAAGGAAAAGGGTGGCGCAAAAGCTCAACCTTCGAAATGGTCTGTCAGTGAGGCGGTTGAGGCAAACGCTGGTTCCAAGCACTAGCGCATCGTGCAAGAAAGCGGACCCGGTTTATCGCCAGAACCATGCGCTCATCTAAGAAGGGAGCATCGTGCGAGAAAGTGGACCCGGTTCTTCGCAAGAACGATGCGCTTTTCTATAAGAGGAGCATCAAATTGATCCCAAAAGTGGAGTCCACTTTCGGGTCCGATGCTCTAGCGCATCGTTCGGACCCGGCGGGCCGCGCTCGCGAACAGGGGACCCGGTTTTCACGGACGCGGCCCTTCGGGGCCGCTCGAACGATGCGCTGCTCTAGTCTATAGCCTTGAGCATCTTTTCACGCAAAACCGGTTCCCACTTTTGCGTTCGAGGCTCTGGGAGGGAGCATCGGATTCACTCCCAAAAGTGGACTCCACTTTTCACGTCAGATGCTCTAGGCGTCAACGCGACAATACTCTTGCGGCCTCGGTTCCAATCGCAATCGGCGTGCTACCTGCAACCGCCAATACCCTTCGGAAGAGAAACTACCGCGATGATCCGATGTCCCTCTCATGCTCCGTTTCCAGCGTTTCAAGTCGAGTGACCAGTGGCTTCCTTCACCCGGTTGACCAGACCACCACGAAGCACGGCGTCCACCTGCCGGGATGACATGGAGTGGTGAACACGATAACTCCGGCTTCGTGTCACGTTTTCGGCGATAAGCTCATTGCCCATGACCAGGGAACGGTGCAAATCGATCAGGCGCAGTACATCTCCCATCTGGATGTCGTCATAATCGGCGGCGTCACCGAAGGTCAGCGGCAACACTCCAAAATTGATCAGGTTCTGCGAATGAATGCGTGCGAAACTCTTGGCAAAGACCGCGCGCAGACCAAGGAATCTCGGCCCGAGAGCGGCGTGCTCACGGCTTGAGCCTTGGCCATAGTTATCTCCACCCACGATAATGTGGCCCGGCACCTGCTTCGCGCGCGCGACATAGCTCGGATCAACCCCCTCGAACGAAAACTCTGCTATCTTGGGAATGTTGCTCCTGAACGGCAGGACGCGATTCCCCGCAGGCATGATCTCGTCTGTCGAGATATCGTCTGCCACTTTGAGCAGAACGGGAACTTCCAATGAATCGGGCAACGACTCGGAAGGAGGCAAGGAGACGATATTGGGTCCTTTGCGCAGGGCAACCCGCAGCGCAGCTTCAGGCGCCAAGGGTGCGAGGAATGCCTCACGGTTAACGATGGGGTCGTCGGGATCTGCGATCCGTAAGTAAGGAATGCCCAACGTTCGTGGATCCGTGATCACGCCGGTCAGGGCGGACGCGGTGGCCGTCTCAGGGCTTACCAAACACACCTTGTCTTCCCGAGTGCCGGAACGGCCGGGGAAGTTGCGGGGCACCGTTCTCAGAGATAGCTCGTGTGTCGCAGGAGCCTGCCCCATCCCGATGCAGCCGTTACACCCTGCCTGATGCAGTCGCGCTCCCGCATGAATGAGATCTGCGACATGGCCGTCGCGCACCAAGGTCTCCAACTGCGCCCGGGACGTGGGATTGACGTCGAACGAAACGCGATCATGAACACGCCGTCCGCGCACCATCGTGGCGGAAACGGCAAAGTCGCGGAAACCGGGATTGGCCGAAGAGCCGACATAGGCCTGGTAGATGGGCTGACCCGCGACCTCGCGAACGGGCCGCACGTTCCCTGGGCTCGATGGCATGGCAATCAAAGGCTCCAGGCTCGAGAGATCGATCTCATCGTGCAAGTCGTATCCCGCTCCCGGATCCGCAGTAAGTTCGACCCAATCGTTCTCCCTCTTCCAGGCACGCAGGAAACGACGAACCTCCGGATCGGAAGGGAATACCGTGGTGGTCGCCCCGAGCTCTGCGCCCATGTTGGCGATGACATGTCGATCCATCGCGCTCAGCGTACCGAGGCCGGATCCATAATACTCGACGATGCGCCCAAGTCCGCCGGCCACGCCATGACGACGCAACATCTCAAGAATGATATCCTTGGCGCTCACCCATTCCGGCAGCGCGCCTGTGAGCTCAACACCCCAGATTTCCGGCATGCGTGTGAAGAACGGTTCTCCTGCCATGGCTAACGCCACTTCGATGCCTCCGGCACCAATGGCCAACATGCCCAGCGCGCCGGCCGCCGGCGTGTGACTGTCGGAACCAAGCAAAGTCTTTCCTGGCTTGCCGAAGTTCTCCTGATGACAGGGGTGGCTCACCCCGTTTCCAGGCCTGGAATACCACACGCCAAATCGCTGGCATGCGCTCAGAAGAAAAAGATGGTCATCAGGGTTTTTGTAGTCCGCTTGGATCAGGTTGTGGTCGACGTACTGAACACTGACCTCAGTCTTCACACGATCAAGCCCCAGTGCCTCTAGCTCGAGCATGACCATTGTGCCAGTGGCGTCCTGGGTCAGAGTTTGATCGATGTGAATTCCTATCTCCTCACCAGGCGTCATCTCGCCAGAGACAAGGTGCGAGTGAATGAGCTTTTGCGCAACGCTCCAAGGCATCATCGCTCCTCCCTTGTGGAACGGCAGACATTGGCATGCGCCGGTCGGTCACTCGCAGTTTGCAGGCTGAGTAACGAGACACTTTCAAGGATTTGCCTCCTGCCCTTTGCAGGCCTGCGGAACTATCAACGGATCAGCGCAGCTTCCGTCATTTGCGATCAATTGGGTCCATTTCATAAATCCCCCGAACGACGCACCCGACCAGAAATGCGGTTTCTTTTCATAATGACCATGTCTGGTCTTCCCCTGAACTACTCCCGGACGTGATGCCCCTCCGTGTCAAGTGAAACGGCAGGTAAGATTACCCGTTCCCGCGCCACCTTCTCCACAGGGGCAATGACATCTGCAACGCCCTCGATCACAACCTCTCCACGCTGGTTGAGGGCCGTGCATTCAAGACTGACGCGATGATCATGGTCGCTCTTCTGCGCCACCTTAACAATCACGCTGACGGTGTCGTCGAGGATGACCGGCTTTCGAAAGTAAAGGGTCTGAGCGAGATAGATGGTTCCAGGTCCCGGTAGCTTGGTACCGAGGACAGTCGAGATCAGGGCACCGCCCCACATGCCATGGGCAACCACTCTGTGAAACATGTCGCTCTTAGCGAATTCCGGATCGACATGCGCCGGATTGATGTCGCCTGACATGACGGCGAAAAGCTCGATGTCTTTGAAAGTCAACGTACGGGTGATGCTGGCTGTGTCGCCAATCCGCAGCTCATCGAACGTTCTGTTTTCAATCATGCTCATGAGCGGTTCTCCGAGACAATCCTCTCCCGGATTCTGCGGCGGGCGTGCCTGTCGTCAAGATTCAAAAACGTATCGGCCGGGCGCGTCTTCAAGCGGTGGTCCGCCCTTCTCGGGTATTCCGAATGGGGGAGGCTGACCATGTCCATGCGATTGTCTATCCAACCAAGAACTCCAGGCCGGCCACCACGATCCATTATGCAACTCGGTTTGCGCATACCAGGTCTCAGGGTCGACATATTGGGCAGCCGCAGGATGATGAGAGATCCGATAGCGCCTTCCCTGGTGCCCGGGCTCGCTCACAATTCCCGCGTTGTGGCCTCCGCTGGTCAAGACGAAGGTCACGTCCGTGTCCTCGACCAGATTGATCTTGTAGACGGAACGCCATGGCGCAACATGGTCCCTCTCGGTCGCAACCGAAAAGATCGGGAGGCGGATGTCGCCAAGTGCGACCGGGCGCCCGGCCACATCGTAGCGGCCCTCGAACAGATCGTTTCTAAGAAAGAACCGACGCAGATACTCGCTGTGCATGCGATAAGGCATGCGGGTGCTGTCGGCGTTCCAGGCCATCAAATCGGTCATAGCCGGACGCTGTCCAAGCAGGTATTCCTGCACCACCTGAGACCAGATGAGATCGTTGGAGCGCAGAAGCTGAAACGCGCCCGCCATCTGCCGTGTGTCGAGATAACCTTGATCCCACATGATGTCCTCGATGTAGCTGAGTTGGCTGTCATCGATGAACAGAGATAACTCGCCGGCATCGGTGAAATCGACCTGAGCCGCCAGCAGCGTGATCGAATTCAGGATATTCGTTCGCTTGCGCGCCAGATATGCCGCGGCGATCGCAAGCAGTGTCCCGCCGAGGCAGTAACCGACGGCGTTGACTTTCGCATCGGGCGCAATTGCCTCGATCACCTTCAGGGCGTCGAGTATGCCATGCGTGAGATAATCATTGATTTCGAGATCACGATCCTCAATCGTTGGATTGTGCCATGAGATCATGAACACCGTATGCCCGGCTTCGACGAGATATCTGACAAGGGAGTTCCCCGGCGACAGATCGAGAATGTAATACTTCATGATCCACGCGGGCACTATGAGGATCGGCTCCTTTCGAACCCGACGGGTCATTGGTGCGTACTGAAGGAGTTCGATAAGCCGGTTTCGGTAGATGACTTTGCCTTTTGTCGCTGCGACCTGGTCACCCGGTCGGAAATCCTCAGTCCCAACGGGCGGCTTTCTGCCAACGATATGCTCCCAGTCCGCCCAAAAATTCATTGCGCCACGGAGAAGGTTCTGGCCGCCTTCGTGGAAGGTCGCCGAGAGGACATTGGGATTCGTTGCGACGAAGTTGACGGGCGAGACGGCATCAAGCAGCTGGCGCGTCATGAACGAGACAACCTGCTCGTGGTGTGGCGAGACACCCGGGATCCCTGTCGTGGCGTCGTGCCACCACCGTTGATTCAACAGAAAGGCTTGAGAGATCAGGTTGAACGGGGGCTGCCGCCAGGCCCCGCTTCGGAAGCGACGGTCTTGCGGCAGTTGTTCAATACAAAGGGGGCATTCAGTGTTGAAAGTGACGTGGAAGGCGTAATGTAGGAACCGGAAGGTGTCGCTGAAACGCTTTTCTGCAAGTTGCTGATGCTTGCCCGGCGATACCCACAGATGAATGGCCCAGTCGGCATAGGCGAGGCAGAGTGCTGCGGGCGAGAGCCCAAGGGTAAAGCGCCCCATGGTGGCGTGAATCAACCGATCGACGCTCGTCGGGGCGCTGACTTCGGTTGGAGCTAAAGGCGGACCGAGTTGTCCCGCCTTGCTTTTCTTGACATCTGCATTGTCATGCTCCGGCGAAGCATGAGGCGATCCTTGTAACCAAAAGAGGAACGGATTCGATGCTGCTGCGGTAGGCCAACCGAATGGCGCGCCAATTGACGTCGACGGAGCGCTGGTGGAATTTGCATTGCCGGGTGGAAGAGCTGCGCGAGCCATTGGCACTGCCGACCTATCCAGAGGGCCCTCTTAACCTAGAACTGCTTCCATTTGCGGGGAATCATCTCTCTTCATGGGCCCGCCCGCCTTTTTGACGGTGAACCGGATCCGCTTCACCGAAAGTGGCTCTAACGAAGCAATATCGTCGTTTCGCAGATCAATCGCTCCGCTTTGTCGCGCGAGCTCGAGTCGCAGTGGCCAAGTTCTGCCGTAGAGCGTGCGCGGTGGGAAAGCAGGCTTCGTATTGATTGCCCTCGCGGTAGGTCTGCATCCGCTCCAGAGCCTTATGAGCATCTGCGGGAGGCATGTTTCGAATGGCGTCGATGAGCCGCTCGCATCTTGTCTTCGCTGATCCGCTCTCTGCCCGAGCTGGACCCATGGACAGGATCACTGAGCACGTTATCAAGAGGAGGCGCGGCAATGTCTTTGGCGTCATGTGAAGTCATCCTGACTGCTCGGAGAAAGCTCTCAGGCCGGCGATATTGACGAATAATTCGTCCTCCTGCTCGGCCGTTCCTCAGATCGGTTGCGGCAGGCCGAAAGATTGTACGCTAGCGAGCCGTGTGGGTATGCGGCTACGCCGGACGGAGAGCGTCGTCCCTGGGAGAGCGTCGTCCCTGGGATAGCGTCGGCGGATCCCAAGGACCTCGATATGGAGGCTCGTTCAGTCGAAGAAAATGCGCTTCGTTCAGAGCAGAGTGCCTCTGAGGATGGCAAGCGCGACCGTGAAGTAGATCACCAGTCCCGTCACATCGACCAGCGTGGCCACGAAGGGAGCCGATGCGCTCGCTGGATCAAACCCGGTCCGTTGCAGGATGAAGGGCAGCATCGAGCCAGCCAGCGAGCCGAAGGTCACGATCCCGACCAAGGCTGCTCCCACCGTGAAGGCGATGAGCACCCAGTGCTCGCCGTAGTCATAGAAGCCAAGCTGCTGCCACAGGGTAATGCGGACCATGCCGATCAGGCCCAGGATTGCCCCGAGGGTCACCCCCATGGGCAACTCCCGCAGGGCGACACGCCACCAGTCGCGCAGCCGCACCTCCCGCAAGGCGAGCGCCCGGATCAGCAGCGAGGTCGCCTGCGATCCGGAGTTTCCGCCGGAACTCATGATCAGTGGAATGAACAGAGTCAGCACCAGAGCCTTCTCCAGCTCGCCCTCGAAAAACTGCATGGCGCTGGCGGTCAGCATCTCGCTCAGGAACAGGATGCACAGCCACCCGGCGCGCTTGCGGATCATCTCGCCGAAGCCGATCTGCATATAGGGCTCCGTCAGGGCCTCCATGCCGCCGAACTTCTGCACGTCCTCGGTGCTCTCCTGGACGATAGCGTCGATCACATCGTCCACTGTCACGATGCCGATGACTTGTCCCCTGTCCACGACCGGTACAGCCAACAGGTCGTACTTGGAGATGATGCGCGCGACCTCCTCGCGGTCAGTGAGCGGCGTGACCGTCACGGGGCGGCGTGGACGCGCGACGGACAGGATCGGGGCCTGTGGCTCGCCCGAGATCAGCCGTCGCAGCGAGACGGTCTGGACCAGCTTCCTCGTCCGGGGATCGAGCACGTAGATCGCGTAGACGGTCTCGCGCGTGCGCTCGACCCGGCGGATGTGATCGAGCGTTTGCGCCACCGACCAGGTGGTCGGTACGCTGGCGAACTCTGTGGTCATCATGCTGCCTGCCGTATTCGGGGGATAGGACAGGAGCCGCAGGACCGCGAGCCTCATATCGTCGTCGAGGCGATCCAGCAGCGCGGAGCGGCGGGGGTCCTCGATCTCGCGGAAGACCTCGGCGACCCGGTCGGCGGACATGCCGGACAGGAGGTCCGTCGCCCGATCCTCCGGCAGGGTCGCGATCACATCGGCGGACGATTCCAGCTCCGGCTGGTCGAGCACCGCGACCGCCTGGTCGAGCGGCAGGCGGGCAAGCACCTCCGAGGCGATCTCGGTGGGCTGCTCGTTCAGAATCTCGGCGATGTCGGCGACGTGTTCGTTGGCCAGCTCCGCCGCGAGGGCGGAGGGATCGCGAACGACCTCGGTTGTGTTGGTGTTGTCCTGCATGGCTCACCTCGTTCTCGACCAGCCGTCATGGGCCGGTCGCGGGCGAGCCGATCAAGCGATCAGGTGTCCGCGCGGGCCGGCGACGGCAGAGGCAATCGACTGTGACTGTCGCTTGGCATTTCGTTCAGGTTCCAGTGGGTCCGCCGTCGGGCCGAAGCGGGACGGCAACGTCATGCAGGCATGCGCCTCCCCGCAGTGGCTGTCAACCAGGAACATAGCCTTGCGGCCCAAGGCGAACAAAGCGCCTGTTCGGTGCGTCCGCATTGATGACAGGCAGCCGTGATGCCCTGTGCTATTCCCCGGCTGGCCTTCTGGAGTGAGTGCCTCCCGCAGAGCAATCCGCCGGCGTATCGACCAGGGCGCGGCGGACGAACGTTTCGGGCATCCGCCGGTCGGAGACCTCGCGGACGATCTTGGTCCGGATCGCATCGAGAAACTGATGCCGCTCGCGGATCGGGATCATGAAGGCCCCCGCGCCACCGATGACGCAGTCGCGGTAGTACAGGTCGAGATCCGGGATGTCCCAAGGGCCTCGGGGCTGTTCCAGCATGATCGGCAGGCCGTTGATCGTGGTCCCCTGACTGACTGCCTCGTCGCGGGCCGCCGTCACGGAGCGGCCCTGGTTGTTCGGCCCATCGCCGGAGATGTCGACGACCCGGCGGGTCGAATCGAATCCGCTTTCACGCAGCAGACCGAGGCTGAAATCGATCGCCCCGGAGATGGACGTATACCCTGCCCGGTGAATCGGGATCCGTGCCAGACGCTCGGCGAACCCGAGCGCATCCGCAGGCTGCTCGATCACGGTCCAGGGGACGAGGATCTGTTGCTCCTCCGCCCCTGACCACTCCACATAGGTCACTGCAATACGTCCCAGCAGGCCCTGGCGGATCGCGCGCTGCACGTCGGGGGAGCGGAAGGCCTCGACATAGCCCTGCCGCTGCAGATCCTGCTCGTCGGGCTCCATAGACTGGGAAATGTCGACCGCCAACACGAGGGCGAGATCGATGCTGGGTTCGCCCTCGGCGCCCCATGCGCCCGAAATCGACAGGGTGGCTGCCAGGGTAAGCATGAGTCCGCGCATGATGCCGATCATCCTAGGCTCCCGTTCAGGCGTTCGAGGCTACGGTTTTCATAAGGGCAGCAGGGAAATGGGACGATTGTTGGTTGCCCGCCGAGGCAGGAGAGAGGACGTAGCGACACGGCGCCTCCGATTGGAGGCGTAGCAACCGCGACCGGGACTTGGAAAAGGCGGGTAGGGCGATATGAAGGCGATCTGAGGCACCCCTCGATACAATCCCGGCGGTGCTTCTGAGGTGATCGCGTCCCTTTATGCCACTCCGAATAGGAATCGTCGCAAACCACCGCCTTCCCCCACCCCATGATGGTTTTATCCAACGACCCCGTAAAGCTGTCGGCTCATCTCGAGACCACGCTCCACTCCGGGCGCATCTGCGGGGACTGATGGGCACCGGGGGCGGAATTCCATCTGGCCGACATGGTCCAAACCTCGGACGCATGGCGCAGCTGACAGCGGCCGCGGCTGCCTGGGCGAGACGGCAGGTCACGATCCAGCCAGCGGAGTTTCTGAATGGCAGCGACCCTCCTTGTCCGCCGACCTGGGATTCTGCGTCGGACCGGCGGGCAGAGGGTTCCCAGCATAGGACTCCTTCCTTGCCGTCCTGGCGGAGGATTATGTATTCACGGGACGTGGAGGCATCCCATGGACGAGACCTTCACCGCGAGCCTTACCTCCGCGTAGCCGGGGGATTGGCCCACCGGCACGGGCGAGATGTCCCGGCGCATCCAGAGACACGACTGGGCGGCAACGCCGCTCGGACCGCTGGAGACGTGGCCGCAGAGCCTCAAGAGCGCCGTCGACCTGATCCTCCCGAACGGCTTCCTCATGATCATCCTCTGGGGGCCCAGCTCATCCAGGTCTACAACGATGGCTATGCCCAAATCATGGGCCTCAAGCATCCGGCCGGACTGGGCCAGCCCACCCGCGACTGCTGGCCCGAGGTCTGGCACATCAACGAGCCGATCTACGAGCGTGTCCGGCTCGGCGAGACGGTCGCCTTCGATGACGCCTAGGGGTATGGCGAGCGCCGTATCCGGACTGATGACTCGAACGAGACGGAGCCCCAATCCTCTCCCAGGGACAGCAAGGGCCTGGGCGGCCAGTTCCGACCGCGCATTTCTATCCTATGGTGTGGAGATGAGGCGTGCCGATTCCCGCCGGCCATTCTGGATTTTGTCGGAGTGCATCATGTCCCGTCAGAACCGATCCGATCGGATAGCCCCCTGCCTGATGGCGCTGCTGCTCTGTGCACCGCAAGGAGCATGGGCCCAGCACGCGAACGAACCGGCCGCCATTGACGTCTGGCCAGGGATGCCGCCTTTAATCGACCCGGATAATCTCTACGGCGAAGCTGCGGCCGGCCAGCTGAGCCCGGCCGCGGCTTCGGCCCTGCCAAGGGTTTACGTGCCCAACGTGAAGTCCGGCAATGTCGACGTGATCGATCCCGAAACCCTCAAGATCGTGGGCCGTTTCAGGGCGGGGCCAAGCCCGCAGCACGTGGTACCCTCCTGGGACCTCAGGACATTGTGGGTGACCAACAGCGCGGATCGCCGACACGGGCAAGGCAGCCTCCTGCCGATCGACCCTGTCACGGGCCAGCCGGGCCGCCCGATCCCGGTACCCGATGCCTACAACATGTACTTCATGCCAGACGGCCGCTCGGCCATCGTTGTCGCCGAAGCCTATCGGCGGCTGGAATTCCGCGATCCGAGGACGATGGCGCTGCAGCACAGCCTGCCGGTTCCGCAATGCGCGGGGATTAATCATGCCGATTTCTCCATCGATGGGCGCTACGCCATCTTCACCTGCGAGTTTGGCGGCAGCCTCGTCAAGATCGATCTCGTCAAGGGTGCGGTGGACGGCTCCCTGAGGCTCTCGAAGGGGGGCATGCCCCAGGACATCCGGATCTCGCCTGACGGAAAGGTCTTCTACGTGGCCGACATGCGGGCCGATGGCGTGTTCCTGGTGGATGGCGGATCCCTCACCGAAACCGGATTTATCCCCACGGGCCCCGGCACGCACGGTCTTTACCCGAGCCGGGATGGCACGAAGCTCTACGTGGCAAACCGGGGTTCTCACAGGACCGACGGGCCGCCCCATGGGCCAGGCAGCGTTTCGGTGATCGACTTCGCGGCCCGCAGGGTCGAGGCCACTTGGCCGATCCCTGGCGGTGGCAGCCCGGATATGGGCAATGTCAGTGCGGACGGAACGCGGCTCTGGCTGTCCGGCCGCTACGATGGCGTAGTCTACGCGATCGACACCTCAACTGGCGAGACGAGGACCGTTCGGGTCGGCGAGAGCCCGCACGGCCTCACCGTCTGGCCGCAGCCCGGGCGCTACTCGCTCGGGCATACGGGAAACATGCGCTAAGGGGGATCCCAAAAGCGAGAAGTGCTCCCGGTCCTTGTCAGGAACACCTTCTGTGCCGGGACAAATCAGTGACTCGGGTTGTCCTAATCCGCCCCCAGGGACTGTTGGCGTCGGGCGATTCCATTCTCGTGACCTCCCCGCTTTTCACGTAGCACGAGATTATCGGTCCGAACGGTATCGCCGCACTCATCGAGGCAGTTGAGAGAGAAGGGGCGGTGTGAGAAGCCATCATTCTCGAAGTTTAAGGTTCCTAGCTTCCAAATGAGGGAACAATCCGACCCCTCCTAATTTGCCTTTAAGTCATCCCGCTTACAGTGAAATTCACGGAGGGGAGCCGAACGGTCCCTCCCGTTACCGCCGCGGTCGTCTTGAGCGCTGTACCAATGGCATATGCGGCCCCGGTTTATGGGAACCATCACGTGATGCGGCCGGCGATCGACCGTCGCATCGCACCTCTTGAGAGGAGGGTCGATGGCGGACCGGACCCCTGGTCCTCATGTCTCCAAGGTCCGCCTGAGTGTACGGCAGCCGATTACCCGGATCTGAGCGATGCCAGCAGGATTTACGAGGCTCTATTGTAGGGCGAATGCCTCGCGAGCGCCGGATGAGCGCGAATATGCGCCCGTTGAACGCAGTCATCACCGGATGCCCCAGGGCGGCGCTGTCCACGAGCCGCTTTGAGGTCAATGAATGAACCGAGATGCAGGAGGAGGGACCGTCGTCGATGGATTGCCTGACCTACAGCATCGGACGTGCAACCGAACCTCCGATGCTGTCAGTCTATGGTCTCGAGCATCCTTTCACGCAGAACCGGTGCCCGCTTCCCGCGTTCGATGCTCCAGATCGTGACCTCTTGCCCCTGGAGGGCTGGCCTGCAGCTGCACTTTGGAAGGGAGTTCCACCAATGCTGAAGAATTCGTCTCAACTGACGGTCATGAACATCGTCAACGTACTCCTGGCCATTTTTCTCTTTATCTCACCTTGGATCCTTGGCTTTCGCGAGAACCAGGCGGCATCCTGGAATGCTTGGGTTTGTGGCGTTCTCATTGCTGCATTGGCAGTGGCTGCCCTCGGCGCACTGCAGGAGTGGGAGGAATGGTGCAGCGCCGTTGTCGGGCTGTGGACACTGATCGCACCGTGGGTTCTCGGATTCACCGACGTGCGCAATGCAATGTGGGTCCATATAGGAGTTGGCATCGTCGTGGCGATCATTTCCATCGTCGAAGCCTGGCTTTTGCACGGAAATCTGCCGACTCGAGCCGCATAAGACCGCACCATGTCGGAGACCCGCGTGACATCCGTCGCGACACCCACCCGCCGAGACTTTCTGTTCGTGGCGACAGGGGCGGCAGCCGCCGTTGGGACAGCGGCAACAATCTGGCCGTTCATCTCGTCATTGGCACCTGACGCCTCGACCATTGCCGCAGGCGCGCCTGTCGACGTCGATTTGGCACCCATTGCGATCGGGCAGATCGTCAAGGTATTCTGGCGCGGAAAGTTGGTTTTCGTGCGCCATCGCAACGAAAACGAAATCGCGGAAGCACGCGCGACGCCTCTGTCGGAACTTATCGATCCACAGACCGATCAGGAACGGGTCAAACCCGGCCATGCGGAATGGCTTATCGTATTTGGAAATTGCACGCACCTTGGCTGTGTCCCGCTTGGCCACCAGGGGCCATACGATGGCTGGTTCTGTCCATGCCACGGGTCCTTGTACGACACGTCCGGTCGCGTCCGACGCGGCCCCGCCCCGCTCAACCTGCCGATCCCGCCCTATGAGTTCGTTTCAGACACCAAGATCCAGATCGGGCAGGACGCGTCAGGTTGAGCAGTCCACGATTATCGATATGGCCGCGTCATGGGCTCAGGCGAAGGTCTGATCTCGATATCGGGCATCGCCTGGACATTGTCAGGTGGCCGCGCCCGAATGCCGCCCATCCGGTCCACGTGCGCCCGTGAGACTGGCTAGCAGAACAGCGATCACACCTGTCACGAAAACTCCGTCGAACGTTCCCGCGCCACCGATCGACACGATCGGCGCACCGAGACCTTGAACCTTATCCAGGTTGAGAAGATCCGCGCCGATCAGAGCGCCCAAGCTGCCGCCGATATAGGCAAGTGGAGCCGCATGGCGGCGCGACAGCAACAGTGCAATGATCGCGCTGGAAAGCGCTGGCACGAAGACTGGTAGTGCGATCCCCAGTCCGCGAACGGGCTGCGCAAGCGTGTGACAGACCCCTGCAACACCCACGACGCAAATCGCTGCGAGCAACCAGATCCGATTTCTTGAAGCAAGATAGATAGACGTCAGACTAGGGATCAACGCGCCGCCGACATTCACGGCAATGATGGTGCCAGGCCAGTCGACCACAATCGGAACAACGTATTTCATGCCAAAGAAGTCGATCACCTGACCGGACACGACCTGCTGTTCGGGCAGGTGCACGATGGGCACATTGACATAGCTCCCCAGGAGAGAGCCCAGAAGCAATAACCAAGCGGCGCCCGGATGAAGCCCCATCCGGCGGTACGCGAATTGCAGAGCTCCGATCTGAACGAGAATGAAAACGAGTGACAGAAGCCCAAAGAGAGAGAGAAAGAATGGGCCGGAGAGCGGTAGATAGTTTGTTTGGCTGATGTGCATGCTACAAATCTCGCCATAAGATCTTGTCTTAGATCGTCATAAGGGATGCCAGTATCACTTTGCACCTCATAATATGACCGGTGACCTCTGCCGATCGGTCGTTTTACTGAGACTTGAGTGAAGAATGCGGCACATCGTTTGAGATTACTTACATTACGTGAGAGACAGCCAAACGAGTGCCTCGATCACATCGTCTCGGCATAACTGGATCTCGTATCATCCGCCCGGCCGATCCGCGCTGGCCGGAGACATAGCGTCGCGATCTACTGTCCCGAGCCCGATTATCGAACGCACCGAACGCTTTGCGACAGTAATTCGCAACCTCGCGAAGAGGCGACCGCGTTAACCTGCATGATCGTGACCTCGCCACGAAAATCCCAGGCCGAAACCGATAGCGCGTCAGCATCGCATGTTCCCACAAGCTACGCTGCTGGATTGGAAGTCAATGACAAGATTGCCAGTCAACTCCTTTTCGAGGCCGAGATTCAGGCGGAATGGATGATTGCCTGGCTTCGGCTTACCGTTGCGCTTCTGCTCGCCTCGTTCCTGGTTGCCAGCTATGTCGCTTTGGGGATCGGTGCGGGCATTCGCACGCTCAGGCCCCCAGTGCCTTCGCTTTTCATGATCGGCGGCTTCTCCCTGACCTCGCTCGCGGCCCTTACGCTGATCCGGATGCGGCGCTACCGTCCGACAATGGGCTGGGCTTTTGCCTCCCTGGATGTCGCCATCACGATTGCAGCGATTGCCGAAGGTGTTCTCCGTAACCGGCTCAGCGGCAATAATATCTTTCTCTTGGCCTCTGCTTGGGCTGCCCCGCTGGTCCTTGCTTTCAACGCCATGCGTTATCGGCCGGCGATCGTCGCGGGCACGGCCGTATCCTTGGTTCTGGGGAGCTTGGCGGTCGCGTTTTGGGCTGGGGTTTCACTCCTGGCTCCTCCTTTGCCGCCTGGCTACGCACGTTTCGCGGATCTTCCCGCCAATGCGGTTCGCGCCAGCATCTTCATTCTTGTCGGGCTCTGCCTCACGCTCGTGGTTCAGAGGGAGCGCCGATTGCTCGTGCGCGCCCTGACAGAGCAGCGCGAGCGATCGATCCTGACGCGTTTCCTGCCAACCGAAGTTGTTCCGGAGCTCACCCGCCCTGAGTCACGTCTTCGTCGTGGCATAAGTCAGCAATGCACCATCCTGTTCGTCGATCTGCGGAATTCGACCCATCTGACCGAGCGCATGCTACCGGAGCAGGTCGCGGATTTTTTGACGCGTTTCCGCCGACGCATCACGCGGGGTGTCCACGAGCATGGCGGTCTCATTGAAAAATTCGCTGGCGATGGGGCCCTGATCGTCTTTGGCGTGCCCGACCCTCAACCGGACGACGCCTGTCGGGCACTTGCCTGTGCCAAGAGCCTGGTCAGCGCCATCGCCGAGTGGAACAGGAACCGGCCTCCGGCGGCGCCGTTGACGGTCGCCATGGGGCTCCACACCGGAGAGTGCTTCTGCGGTGTCGTCGGCGAGGAGGCACGCCTTGAGTTCACCGTGCTCGGGGACGCGGTCAATGTTGCGGCACGGCTCGAAAGCTTCGCCAAGCACCGCAACGAGATGCTCATCGCCTCCAAGCGAGTCCTAGCAGAAGCTCATGAGCCTTTGGACCGGCACACATGGCAACATCTTGGAATCGAATGGCTTCGCGGGCATGAAGCCTCAATCGATGTATACGCATACAGGTACGGGGACACCGGCGGAAAATGACCGAGAATATAACCTATGCCCGAATGCCTATAAGGCTCACTCAAACGCGCAGAAGTCTGACTCAACTCTGGAACGGGCATCGTAAACCATGAACAGAGATCCCGAGGCCTCGCATGCTGAGAGACCATTTTATCCTTGTATCAGCATCCGTAAACGTCTGCTCAACGCTCATATCCCGACTGGTGAAAGGTCTCAGGGGTACCAAGAGGCGCCGTTCAGGCTTGCTTCAGGGTTCTTCTTCAGTCGACCGTTAGAGCATCGGACGTGAAAAGTGGACTCCACTTTTGGGAGTGAATCCGATGCTCCAAGGGGATCAGCAGCCGTTTTCCTGAAGGACCGATCCTGAGCCCTGCTTTTACGGCATTCGGTAGCACAAGCCACCAATCTCTAGTAAGTCTTTGAAGGGCATCCTGTTTTCGTGAGTATTTCTGCCGCCCGAAAGTCATAAACACGTTAGAGGGGGCCTATGCACTCTGGATTGATCGACGAGGTTTCTGCCGTATTGCGACAAGCCTCTGCCGAGGCAGTTCTTCCCCGTTTCCAGAATCTGCATGCGGGTCAGGTTGAGGAGAAAACACCAGGAGAGGTGGTCACCATCGCGGATCGTGAAGCAGAGCGGATCATCACGCCCCGGTTGATGTCGCTCCTGCCCGGATCACGGGTGGTCGGGGAAGAAGCGGCCGCAGAAACACCAGCCTTGATGGATGAACTTGATGAAGGCGATGTCTGGCTTGTCGATCCACTCGACGGAACGGCGAATTTCGTTGCTGGTTCACCTGAGTTCTCGGTTATGGTTGCTTTGCTGCGCCATGGGCAAATTGTAGCTGGCTGGCTCCTCAATCCCGTCAATGACCATCTCGCGGTTGCCTCCCTTGGCTCTGGGGCCTTCATCGACGGGGCTCGCATCCAAACGGAGACGACCTTTCCGAACGCCGCCTCTTGTCGGGGGGCGGTTCTCACTCGGTTCCTGCCCGAGCAGATGAAAGATCAAGTGACCGCAAACTCTTCGCGGTTCTCTGCCATTCTGCCAGGCGCGAGATGCGCAGGAGTAGACTACCCTGCCGTTGCAACAGGAAATCAGCACTTCGTGATGTTCTGGCGGCTGCTGCCTTGGGATCACGCCCCTGGCGCGTTGCTCGTGTCGGAGGCTGGCGGGTGTGTCGCCCGCCTCGACGGCTCCAGATACCGTCCCTCCAATCGCCAGCCTGGCCTCCTCGTGGCGCAGAACGACGAGGTATGGGACACCGTAAGCCGGGAACCGCCGTTGCTCTAGTGTTACAACAAGAGAGGCGCACGTCACCGCGCTTGGCACTTTTCGAGAAGCTACCAGACAGTCTCAATCAAGTCTGGCGGCTTTTGCTACCGAATGCCGTGCTTTTATCCGTTTTTCCTATCGGGCTTCGCCGTAAGCTACCGTCTCCTGCACAATGGCAAGCGTCAGGTTATAGCCGTTCACGTCCCCGGCGACTTCGTCGCTCTCCGCCGCTTTTTGGTGAAGAAGATGACCACGCTGTCGTGGCGATTACCTCTGCACGGTCGGCATGATCCCCATAGGACGCTGCGCGGGATCTCCGAAACCGCGCTCCCGTAGCCCAGCGCGAAGATGAAGGGGACGCTCAAGCCCCAGAGCACATTCGCGACTTGGCAGGCCAGCACACCGATCGCTGAACCTGCCTACTTTGATTTCGAAGGTGGGGGAGGACCTCCTTGTGTGCCTGGCTGAGCGGTCACACCCGGTGCTCCCACTGCAGGGGCAGCCTCTTTGGCCTGCTCACCTGCTGCCGAGGGTTTCGGAGTTAGCGGAGGCGGCCCTCCCTGTGTGCCGGGCTCAGCAGTCACACCTGGATCCCCGACCGCAGTCGCCCCCTCTTTGGCCTGCTCTCCGACGGATTGGGTTGGATTTGCAGAATCCTGCTTCTGGGTGGCCGTACTGGGCTCCACAGCAGTGCCTACCGCCGGGCCTGAAGTAGTCCCTTGCTGTTGCGCCATCGCAGCCGGCGCTAGAGCAAACACGACCGTCAATACGACTCCTGATATGTAGAGGCGAGCAATCATCGGTAGCTCCTCTCAGCATGATAGCCGGCGCCTTCTGCTCCGGGCAGGGCTCCAAGTCAGCTCCGAACATGAAAGAATACCATGTACAGCGTGCGTGGGATAGCGGCATGGTTCTGGTGCAGCTTTGAGGCTCATGCAACTGAACAGACGGGAGCGCACCAGCGGGTTAAGGGCTCAGTTATTTCCAGCTTGTCATAACAGAGGCGTCGGAAAGTCGGTCCGGGCTCAAACAGAGCCGAGTGCGGGAGCACTTGAATGTCCGCTCTTCGGCGCCACTGCGGAAATTCGAATAAGGACAGCCCCGTGCCACTACCGGACCTTCGTGGGTGGCAGCGATTGTGCCCAGAACGTTCGGGTTGGGTCGAGGTCGGCTTTGATCGCGACTGCGGATTGCTTTCCGCTCGGATGCTAAACCTTGGCTCTGGTTAGCCTCAGTGCCATTTCCGGAGATCTCCATTCCAGGGACGATAATCTTGACGGGCTGTCGAAATCGACCGAGAACGCCCTATTTGTAGCTGTTCACCACGGGCCTGAGGGCGAGGGTTTCAATGGCCCCTCATCGCGAGTAGGCCTATCATTCTGCCGAGGCGTCGCGGTGGTTGCCCGGATTGCCTCTGCGAGAGGTGGTTGGCGTAAAGGAAGATGAATCCCGATGATGGTCGCCGCGCTTCCCTCCTGCAATCCTTTGTCCCGGTCCAGCCTTCACGAGCTCGCCACCGTCAGTCAGGCTATCCTGGATGTCATGCCTACAGCCCTGTATGTCTGCTCGGCGGACGGAACCATCCTGCGCTACAATCGGCGGGCCGCCGAACTGTGGGGCCGCACGCCACGCCTGGGCGAACCCAACGAACGTTATTGCGGCTCCTTTCGCCTCTACCACCTGGATGGACGCGCGCTTGCTCACGCCGACACCCCGATGGCACAGGTCCTGCGCACGGGCGAGCCTGCCCACGGGCTTGAGGTTCTGATCGAGCGGCCGGATGGAAGCCGCTGCATCGCTCTGGCCCAGATCGAGCCGCTGCTGGACGAGCGAGGCGGCGTTCTCGGGGCAATCAACTGCTTTCAGGACATCTCCGACCGCAAGGCCATGGAGACCGAGCTACGCCACAGCCGGCAGGATCTCGAGGACTTCTTCGAGAACGGGGCGGTGGGGCTCCACCTGGTGGGCGCGGATGGAACCATCCTGCGCGCGAACCGGGCTGAGCTTGAACTCCTCGGCTATACGGCGGACGAGTACATCGGACGAAAAATCTCCGAATTCCATGCCGACGCACCCGTGATCGAAGACATTCTCCGGCGCCTCTCCCGGGGCGAGAAGCTGGACAAGTATCCGGCCCGCCTGAAGGCAAGGGACGGTTCGATCCGGCATGTCCTGATCACGTCCAACGTGCATTTCCGCCATGGCGAGTTCCGCAACACACGCTGTTTTACCGTCGACGTGACCGACCAGCATAGGGCCGACGAGGCCCTGCGGGAGAGCCAGCAGCGGCTGGCCGTGACCTACGAGAAGGCTCCCATCGGCATCGCCGAGATGGATGCTGCCGGGCGCTTCGTCCGTGTCAACGCCGCACTTTCCGTCATCATTGGATATGCTCCGGAAGAGCTTCTGGGACGTTCCTTCATTGATCTGACCCACCCTGAGGATCGGGACGACGATACCGAGCGGTACGCGCGCCAGGTGCGCGGCGAGATTGCCCATTACTCAACGCAGAAGCGCTTTCTGCGCAAGGACGGCCGCATCGTCTTCGTGAATGTTCTCAGCTCATCCGTGCTCGACCAGCACGGGCGGTTCCGCTATGGCGTGCGCGTGGTTCAGGACGTGACCGAACGGCTCCGCGCAGAGGAGCGGCTGCGCGAGAGCGAGCGCCACGTTCGGGAACTCCTCGACGCGCTCCCGGCGGCGATCTACACCACCGATGCCGACGGCCGGATCACCTACTACAACCAGGCCGCCGTCGCTTTCTCCGGAAGGACGCCCACCCTCGGCAGTGATGAGTGGTGCGTGACCTGGCGCCTCTTCACACCGGACGGGACCCCGCTGCCGCACGATCAATGCCCGATGGCTGTCGCTCTGAAGGAGGGGCGCCCTATTCGCGGTGAGGAAGCAATCGCTGAGCGCCCGGACGGCACCCGGGTTCCGTTCATTCCCTTCCCCACACCGCTGCGTGATGCTTCGGGCCGAATCATCGGTGCGGTCAACATGCTGGTGGACATCACGGAGCGCAAGCAGGCGGAGGAGCATCAGAGGGTGCTGATCGACGAGTTGAACCACCGGGTGAAGAACACCCTCGCGACCGTGCAGTCGATTGCAATACAGACCATCCGGACCTCGCCGGACCTGAAGATCTTCTCCGAGAACTTCGAGGCTCGCCTCCTGTCCCTGAGCAAGGCGCACGAGCTGCTGACACGCCGGGCATGGACGGGCGTCAATCTGCGTGACATCGTCTGTCAGGAACTGGAGCCCTACGACGATGGCTCCGCCACGCGGGTACGGCTAGACGGCCTGGACCTCACGCTGGAGCCCCGGATCGGCCTTGCCCTCAGCCTGGTCCTGCACGAGCTGACCACCAATGCCGCCAAGTACGGCGCCCTGTCGACCGGGCAGGGTCTCGTCACCGTGCGGTGGAGCGCTCCTGAATCCGGCCCTCCGGACGTCCTCCGGATCGATTGGATCGAAAGCGGCGGACCGACTGTCAAGCCACCTGCCAAGCGCAGTTTCGGCACCCGCCTGATCGAACGCAGCATGACCAAGGATCTTCAGGGCGTGGCCAGGTTCGATTTCGACCCCGCGGGCCTGCATTGCACCCTCGAACTGCCGCTCCATCAACTCTGAGCTCATTCACGTCCGTACTGCGTGGATTGCGCCTCCTCCTGGTGGAAGTTGGAAGCCATGCGGCGGGCTCTGGACCGACCGCGAAGATGGACTTGGGCGCAGGCAGTGAAATTCGCAGACCTTGGGAAACGTCCGTTCACGCGAGGATTACTGCCCTCTGGCTTACGTCTCACAATTACCACGTGTGGACGGCTCCCGTTTGCAAGGAATCTGTTGAATGCTGCGGCAGGGCTGGCCGGTGCTGTGCGGCGGGAGCCGTCCACAATAGCAGCAGGGAGGCTATACCGATCATACGTTCACGGATCGTCGTGATATGTTTATTCTGTCTGCCGGTCTTCTCGATACCAGCCCTCTTTCAGAGCGTGAGGGAGGATTCGTTTGAACATTTCACCAATCCTCCAGTAGCATTCACACGTTGCCCTTTCGAGGCCAGCCCGATCGGTAACGATAATCCCGCCCCTGATCTGCCGAATGAGACCCCGCTCTTGGAGCTTTTTCAGGATGGCACTCATCGTGGAGCGTTGAACACCTATTACCTCTGCGAGCCGCTCATGCGTTAGCGGAATGGTCTCTTGATCAATCCTGACGCAGGTGCTGAGAATCCACCGGCAGGTGCGAGCTTCCACATCGTGAATGGCATTGCAGGCAACACTTTGGAGAGTACGCAACGATAGCGCTTCCAAATAGCGCTGAATGATCTGATGAATGGCTGGGCGGGTGATGACGATTTCCTCCAGCTTTCCGATCTCGATCCGTGACGCTGTACCGTCAAACTGCACAATGTAACGCCCGAAGGATTGGCGGTTTACGAGTGAATTCAGGAGACCCGTTGCGCCCTCGCGACCGTAGACAACCATCTCGGCAGAACGACCGTCCTGCATGATGT
The DNA here is from genome assembly GCF_041276405.1 of Microvirga sp. TS319. Taxonomy (NCBI): domain Bacteria; kingdom Pseudomonadati; phylum Pseudomonadota; class Alphaproteobacteria; order Hyphomicrobiales; family Methylobacteriaceae; genus Microvirga; species Microvirga sp. TS319. Next base: position 787,534 of record NZ_JBGGGT010000001.1, read on the forward strand.
TACAAAGCGCTATGATCGTATCGTGAGGGAAGTAGGTATAGCGAAGTGGCTCTCCAGCCTCGTAGAGAACCTGCCCTTGGTGCAGTTCGACAATGCTCAAGAACGGTTCCAAGGACCTGAAATCGTCGGGGTCCAAAGAAGCCAAGAGCCGATTGGCCCGATGATGTTTAGCCGCTTGCACCTTCCACCTCCGATTCAGCTCGATCAACCTCAATACTTAAGGAACGGCGTGTACCCCTCAGGCTGGACCGGAGGATATGACATACGTTGATGATTGCGGATGCAAGCTGTTACTGTCGGCATGGACTGTCGACTAAGTGGTCAGCGGAGGCAGCATCAAGCATTGAAGGTGCTGGACAGAGAAGCGCTGGCCCTGGGGAACGAACGACTTCGTGGGGTCTGATGAGCCGACTGGAACTGGCGCAGGCGATCAAGGCCTGTCCGGATTGGCCCAGATCCCAATCATCCTGATGAGTGGGGCACAAGGGGCAATTGCCTATAGCCGTCGGGACCTGTTCGCGGTCATTTCCGGCAAGCCAACAGGCTCAAGAACATCTTTGCGGCAGTGGTCGAGACGACAGGGCCGAGAGCAAGTCATCGACCCGACGCAGCGCGTGCCGCTCTGAGCCAATGATCGGTCAACGGCTTGGTCACCAGAGTAAACGTCGGCACTGGGTCAGAAGGAGGCCAAGAGCCGGTCGCCTTGAAGGTCCGCTTTGCCTCAGGAATCCGACGATCGCTCCCCTGATAGGCTGCAATACCTATCGAGTCAGACTTTGATGTTAAGCGAACCCTCGAGTGACTGCCTTCTCTGAAACTTGGGGTAGATTTTTGGTGTCAGCTCCTCAGAGGAATCGGCTGGCTTTGAGTCAGACTTTTAGTGTCGGTTACACCTACAGCATCGGACGTGACATCGAATTCCCATTCGATGCTGTCAGTCCATGGTGTTGCGCATCATGTCGCGCAAAACCGGTCCCCACTTCCCGCATTCGATGCTGTAACATCTGGACCATGCACAGTTTCGGTCTTTTCGGCGCGCATGTTGGGCGATGCTTATCGCGATGGCTGGGTGGGATTCGTGGGATGTGCCCGTGCATGGCCTCGGGTCGATCGACCCTTGGCTGCGGTGGATCGCTTGGTCGCGGGAGTTCCAGCGCGGCGCTTGCCAGGATTACCGCTCGGGGCTGCAGCTGAGCGGTTCTTGCGGGCGGTGATCTTACTCGCGTTCTCCGCTTTCGCCGCCGGGCTTGAGGCATGTGCGTCGAGGAAAGCCCTGCAGGCGGCAAAGTCCGTCATGACATCTGGGGGACACTCCAAACCGTGTTCTTCGATCAGTCCCCGTGCGTAGCGCACCATCGCTTCACTCGGAGGGCGAGAGCCACTCCGAGGTTGGTGCTCTCCCGCCTCGGATGATCGTGCTGGCGCATGCTGGTCGAGAAAGGCCCGGCAGATCGCACCATTGCTCTTCAGACCTCGCGGCAGCTTGAGTCCCTTGCGGGCCGCAAGGGACATGGCAAAGTCAACCATCGCCTTGGTTGGCGACTTCCCGGCCGGGGCAGTCCGCGCTGGGACCGCTCCCGGATCAACGGCGACGGTCTGGGACATCGCGATGGCTTCGATCAGCTCCTGTACGCGGGCGCGCGTCCGCTCCTGATAGGATGCGGCTCGCCGAAGGGCCTCACCCCGTGTCGCTGCACGCCCAATCTCCGCCAAATCGGCCTCGAACATCGCTCGTCCGACAGGGTCACCGTAGCTGGGAAAAACGCGGCGAACGGCTGCAATGAATGCAAGTCCGATTTCCGTTACCTGGATCGGAGGATCCTTGCCCTTCAGCAGATCAACATACTGGCTTTTCTGAAGCTTCGGCAGGATCGTGTCACGCGTTGCCGCTGTTCCGAGCCCCTTGGGCTCGTTCGGGTTTACCGGATTTTCCAGAGCCGTCCTGAGGGCAGGGTCTTCCACCTGGTCGATGAGGCGGCCCATGACGACCGGCAGTTCGCCACGGGTGATCCGGCGCGGCGGCTCGGTTTTAGCTGTCTCGATCCGGGCACCGGTCGCCCTCCCGGGCTCGTTGTCGCGGACCGGCGGCAGACGCGCGATGGTAGGCTCCTCGTCGGGCTTGGCCTTGCCAGGAACAGCCTCGGCCTCCTCATGGGCCTCGGCCCCATAGACAGCGCGCCAGCCCGGTGACTTGATGACGCTGCCGCTGATCGAAAATCGTTTGGGGCCAAGTGGTGTCGCGATCTGCACAGCGATTGTGGTGCGTGCATCGATACCGTCAGGCAGGTGAGCTGCCAGGAAGCTCTTGGCCACCAGATCCCAGAGGCGAAGATGATCTCCGCTGATGCTGCCCGACTGGGGTGCCTTGCGCAACGGCACAATGGCGTGGTGCTCGCCGGGATCCTTGACGTAGTGGCCTTTGTTGCCCTTGCGGAAGACGAGATTGCTTGCGGCTGGCACCAAGCTCGCAAGCTCGGACAAGACCCCAATGATGCTGTCGATGACCGCGTGGGCATCACCGGTCTGGCTCTCAGGCAGGTGCTCGGATTCGGTGCGGGGATAGGTTAGATACCCCTGATCGTAGAGGTCCTGGGCGAGTTTGGCCGTATGTTGCGGATCCCAGCCGAACCGCTTGGCGCAACGGCGGGCAAGTGTATCCTTAGAGAACAGGCGAGGGGGTGACCGGCGCACATCCTTCTGCTCGACGCCAAGCGGCCCTGACCAGGAGGCGGCTGCCTGCTGGATCGTCTCAGCGACCTGCTTGTCGAGAATTTTGTCCTTCGGCGCATGCCACAGGGTCATCTCGGCGCCAGTCTCTGTTGTGACGCCCAGAGCGATCTTGAAATAATCCTGTGGGACGAAGTCGCGGATGCGCTTCTCCAAGTCAGCCAGGATCGCGAGCGTCGGCGTCTGCACGCCGCCAAAGCGCCAAGGCTCTCGGAACGCAGGCGGGCGCAGCCGCAGGGAGATCGCGCGGGTGCCGTTGAGCCCCAGGTGGTAGTCTTCATACTGGCGGCAGAGGGCCTCAAGGTAGGCGGCATAGTCCCGTTCGCCGGAATCCGGTTCCTTGGCCATGACCGCAAAGGCTCGCCGGATCGAGACTTCGTCGAGCGCGCCCAGTTTGAGGCGGTCCACGCGGCCTCTATATCCAAGATGCTCAAGCACCTCCCAGGCGATCATTGAGCCCTCCCGGCCCGGATCGGTGGCAATGATCACCCGCTCGACGCCCTGAAGAGCCTGCTTGATCGCCTCGACATTTGGTTTGTGCGATTGGCCCGAGCGGCTGGTGCCGTAGGTGACCGGAATGCGCTCGAGCATGATCGGGAGCGTGTCGAAACGCCACGCCTTCCATTCACCCCGCACATTCCCAGGCTCCTCGGCCGCCAGGAGGTGCCCCTCGGCCGAGACGCAGATCGTGCTGGGCGATTTGAAGAACCGCTGCAGTTGACGCATGGCCGAGGGCTTCTCGAAGAAGAACAGCGTGCGCGATGCCGAGTGAGCAGTCATGAGCCAAGTGGCCTTGATTGGAACGAAGAGAGAACATTATCTTGAGAGCTGGAGCCGGTCAATGACCGGAGGCGCTGTGGCGAGATGGTCGCGGATCCCTTTCCAGACAGACGCGGATCCGCCATATCAGTGGTCGGGTGGAGCTAGCGACCCACTGTACCTTGGGAAACCAAGAGAAAAACTGCTGCCGGGGGCTCTGATCCGCGGTGTTCTAGACTCCACTGCGGATCATCCCTTGATGAAGCCCATTCGGGCACGATACCGAGAGAATCTTCCAGCATTCGACAATCGTCGCTAAGGCTGGCTCCATGATTATCTGGAGTGAATACGTCAGGATTCTCGATGGATGGCAGCGTGGAGGACGAAGACGCCGCGTTCAGTCACCATCTCTTGCAACTGTCGAAGGGTCGAGATCGTAAGCCAAATATCAGGAAACGCAGGACGGTATCACGGATTGATCAAAATGCTCGCCGTCAAACACGCCAACCTCTGCCTCTGAACTGACCTCACAGTGGCGGGAACTCCGAGCCAAACCGTTCGCGGCGGAGCCCAATGAGACCTACTGATCGTAAGTTTCTTCGGCTCTCCCCAATCAGGATCGGGGAGAGCGCGGCTTGAATCACGAGATCTCAGATGACGAAGAAATCGTGGTAGCTGAGTGTCGTCTTGTTGCTGATGATAGCAATCTTCACCTGGGCTGCTGAGCCGGTGCCGTCCGGATCGTAGTAGAGTGAACCCGTCTTCTTGTCGTAGATGATCCGGTCCTCCTTGTCCTGAGCCTTGGTGCCGACCACGAACATGTCCGAATTGAACATCTTTGGGCTTGAGGCAGAACCCGATCCCAGCTTGGTGAAGTACTTGTTATCGAGCCAGATCGCGTCATCGGACGACTTGAAGTCAAGGATCTTGTCCACGTTCGTGCTCGCGCTCGGCTTGCTGTCGAACACGAAAGTGTCCTTGCCCGCTCCGCCTTTCAGCACGTCGTTGCCCAACCCTCCGTAGAGTTTGTTGGCACCGGCATTGCCGGTGATCGTGTTGGCATATTTGTTGCCGGTGAGCGAGATCGAAGACTTGCCCGTGGCGATGATCTTCTCAATCTCGTAACTCGATCCGCTGATGAAGCTCACGCTGGTGTAGACGGTGTCTGTCCCACCTTTGGCGGTCTCCACCACCTTGTCGCCGGTATTGTCGACGTAAAAGGTGTCATTTCCCGCACCTCCGTACATCGTGTCTGCACCGGCCCCACCGTTGATCACGTCGTTCCCGCCTTCACCTTTCAGCGTGTTCCGGCCGGAATTGCCTGTGATCTTGTTGGCTACATTGCTGCCGGTCAGGCTGAGATTTGCCGTGCCTGCCGCTGCCGTGATGTTTTCCACATGCACATACGACATCAGCGAAAAATTCACGCTGGCAACGATGGTATCGGTTCCGTTTCCAGCGGTCTCGACAACTTTGTCGCCGCTCTCGGTAACGTAGTAGGTATCGTTGCCGCCTCCGCCATCCATGGTGTCGGCACCGGCGCCGCCGAAAAGCGCGTCGTCGCCGCTCAGGCCCCAGAGATAGTTGTCGCCAGCGTCGCCAATGAGCGTATCGTTGTGGGCCGAGCCCATGGCATTCTCGATGCTGTCGTAGACGTCGCCGGCCGCATGCCCTCCGGAACCCTGTTTGGTCGCGAGGTTCACGGTAACGGCGGTATTCGATTTCTCGTAGGACACCGTGTCGGTACCGATACCGCCATTCATCTGGTCGGTACCTTTCCCGCCGATGAGTTTGTCGTTGCCCGCAGCGCCGTTCAGGACGTTGCCGTTGTATTCAGTCCCGGCATAGACGTCGCGGCCAGCAGTGCCATTCACAGTGACGGCTGCCGTGCGCGGATCGACAATTGTCATCTTGACGTCGCTTTGACCCACGGTCGAGTCGACCCAGCTTACGGCAAGCCGACCATCGGCCATCTCCATGATCCGCGGCTCGCCCTGCCCACCTTTGCCGCTCAGGTTGAGGGTCTGAACATCGCCGTTCGGGCTGGCGACCTTCAAGACGGTCCAATCATACCACCCATTGCCTGACGTGTTGGGACCGGCGCCGGCATAGGCAACGGCAATCCGGCCGCCGCTCAGCGCCGTGACGCTCATGAAGTCGTCCTCGTTCCAGGCGCCGTCCGTGAGCATGACCGGCTGGGTGCCCGGAATGACATTTCCGTCCTGGTCGTAGAAGCTGGCGAAAAGGAACTTGCTGTTGACGATATGCCGGACGACGGCGAACTGGCCATTGAGATCCCCGCCTGCATTCTTCAGTCCTACCACCTCGGATACCGTGCCAGGCCCAGCCAACTTTGACGCTCCTACGATTGTTGGCTGAGCTTGGGACGTGTCGATGATCTGGTACATGACATTGTCGCCCTTCACATAAGAGACGACATACTTGCTCTGTCCGATCCGGGTGGTCTCCGGAGCTCTGACGTTAGACCCGTTATCAACGCTGTCGATCGTGGCAACCTTTGCGCCATTCGCATCCAATACGGCAAAGACGACATTCGTCCCTTGCATGTAAGTGGCGACGTATCCGTTGTCGTGCGATGTCATCGACGCGTTTGAGGCGCTGCTGGTCGAGAATGCTGATCCGACGGTGTGAACGGCCCCGCCAGTCAAGTTGCCATTGGAATCGGGCGTGAATACCCGCGTCTTGAGATCGTAATTGGGATGTGTGGCCGTGGCATTCCACGTGACGGCGAACCCCCCGTCGTTACCGACCGCCTGGATGTCAAGGTAGTTCTGCGCCGATACCGCGCCAGCCTGGTCAACATAATAGACGGTGCCGGTGGTATCCCCCGAGCCGTCGAAGACCTTGAGCTTGAGGGCACTGCCTTCACGCCATCCGATGACATAGCCCCCGTTCGGCAGCGTGGCCAGGGCAGGGCGGTATACGGAGTTTCCGCTATCCTCACCCAGCCGCACCGGTGTCTCGGTCTTCCAAATCGATAGTGTCACTCTTCTTCCTCCAAATATTCGATACGTTGCTTCGAAGCAAAGTCACGACTAGAGGCTCGGCGATCCGAGGCCTGTCTGTGACGTAAGGTGAAGTTGTAGTATTCCCTAAGGGAAGGCGGTGTGCTTTACCGCACACGGCCAAGCTTATATCCCTGGTCGCTCGCGGAAGTGCCTGCGCCCAAAAGTTGAGTTGGTCCGATGATCGGCATTTCGAGTTATCTCGGGGATGACTATAGAGATGCTAGACTCAACCTTGGCAGGTGGCGTCTAACAGCTTTGACTGTTATTACCTGTCGTTAGGGCAGTCTTGGTGTAGAACGAACTCGATACTGGACGGTGGCGAACTCACGCCTCCGGCAGGTCCAGAGGCAGTTCTGACTGCGACGGTCGGTGCGCTTCGTCACATAGGAAGACAGTCCGGGTAGGTTAAGTATATCTACGTGCACCATTGGGGATTGCAACAGAATGACGATCAGGGTCGAAACCGGCAATCTCCCAACCCCGGCGGAGCAGTTTTCCTATTGGCGAGAAGTCGTTTGCGAGACTTGGTTTGGGCTGTGGGCCGAAAGGCGGGATGTCAGTCCGTTTGATGCTATGGTCACAATGCACGATGTGGGTGGCGTGCAGATGGCATTCGCACAACTCCCGGAGCATCAATTGGGCCGCAGTTCTCTGGAGATCGCTCGCGCGCCGCAAGCTGCCTATTGTCTGCACCAGATTTGCGAAGGCCGGGTGCGTGGCTGCTATCACGGCACCGAGTACGAAGCAGGGCCCGGCGATCTGCTGCTGTTCGACACGACAGAAACATGCGACGGCTTTACGATCGAATCTCGTCTCAAAACGACCATCCTTCACCTCCCGCACGCATTCCTCGTCTCGCATTTGGACGCAGCCGTTCGGCTTCCCGTCCGGCTTGGTGGGAGCGAGGGGGGCGGCGCCCTTCTTGCTGGCTATATGAAGTCATTGTCACATGCGGCTCCTACTCTGCCACCGGGAACAGCCGATAAGGCCAGCAGCGTCTTATGCGATCTCATCGCAGTCGCATTCAAATGCTCCTCTGTCGCGGTAGAGAGCGGCCAAAGCAGTATCCGGCAAGCACGATTGGAGACCGCTCGGGCGTTCATGAGAACCAATCTGGCCGATCCAGTGCTGGGGATCGGCAAGGTTGCTCGACATCTCGGTGTATCGGAACGCTACGTCCAAAAGCTTTTCGAGGGGACAGGACGCACATTCAGCGAGACACTTCTTGATGCCCGTCTGGAGGCCTGCGCACGGGCCCTCCACAGCCGCGAGGAGAATCGCCAACCCATTTCTGATCTCGCCTTCAAGTACGGCTTCAATGATCTATCATGGTTCTACAGGCGCTATCGTGCCCGATGGGGTGAGACACCGGGCGATACGCGTGCCCGCGCTAGGAAGGGCGGGTTCGTGGCCCACCCAAGCCTCCGTGGCGAAACGAACCATAAAGAGTGAGCGGCGACGGAATGGCAAACTTGGCGTCGGGACATCCCAACGCAGGCCCAGCGGTCTGAATCCGCCGCCGATCAGCGACTACAGGATCGGACGCGAGATCGAACCCACTCCGGTGTTGGAAGCCCATGCTTTTGAGCATCTTTCCCCGCGAAACCGGCGTCCACTTTTGCGTTCGATGCTCTAGCATCGTTGCTCCCAATCAGAAATCATGGGCCACGCGATATGGCTGCGTTTCCAATTCCCATTGAGCTTGGACCGGTCGAACGGTGTTCTTGGACGGGGCCGACATTAACACCGGGACGATCCGTCTGTGCGGCCGTGGAATCGTCTTATCGGCGTCGGTGCAGCAATCTATTATTTCCGCGTCAACGAGGTCACATATAACAATGTACAAGCAACCGATCGAATGACCTGGGATGCGCTAAGATGACCGACCTTCATCAGCAGATTGCCGATATCGAGGCTGAGATCGACATCCTGTCTGACGCGGCGCAGCAGTGTCGGAAGAGCATGGTCGTGGCGAAGGCGGCTATCGGATTAGGCATCTTTCTGTTCGTGGCGGCTTCCCTGAGCCTAATCCGGTCGGATGCTATCATTCTCGTGCTCGGAATCGCAGCCACGCTGGCCGGAATAGTTTTCTACGGATCGAGCCGAAGCAGCCTTGAGGAAATCGCCGTGAAAGTGCGAGCCCATGAAGACCGTCGAGCCGCAATGATCGACAGGATGGATCTTCGGACGGTCTCTGACGAAATCCGGCCTCATGCCGACTAACCATGGCCTTGCAAACCGTTAGACGCCCACCCCATTTAAAAGGGTAGGAGATCCGCCATGCTGAAGCGTCTGTCCGCCCTTGCACTCCCGACAATCATGACATGGGACATTATCGGCTCCGCCAGCCTGGGTACCGCTGGCCCAGCGCTTGCGAGCAAGATCATCGGAAACGGTTAAGCTCCAACTGGTGTCGAGTTGGCGGCTTCGTAGGGCAGGGGGCTTGCTGTGCACCCGGGCAAACGCCGGTCAGCGGTGCTCTGATCGTTCTACCAAGACGAGTTACAGAGAGATGGGCTGGAAGAGACTAGTGGGAACCTGGAGAGGCCGCCTTACCGTCCCGGGATAAAGTCCATGACCTGAATACGATGAATCGAAGGACAGCGGGGATATGCGCTGTGTCTTTGGAGAAGTGTTGAAAGGCGCTTCCGCCAGATTCATCAGGGGCGCAAGCTGCCGGTCTCCACTGAGGTCGCCGGGGTCACGCGCATCCAGGTCAGGAGAAGGCAAGACAGATCGCAGTATGCAGTTTGCCGGAATGAATTCCTCCCTCTCCTAAGTCTGCTCGTTGCGCGCATCAGGAGCCCATGGGATCGAATGAATTCCGAGACCCGATTAGGCCCGTGCTCGTGCCGCCAATGTTCTACGCCACTGCAGGGCAGCATTGTTGCGCCAGGCAATGAAGGCCCGGAAAACATAAACTGCCATAGTCAATCCCGCAGCGGCTCGCCACCATCTCATTTCCCAGTACGGGTCAAGCTCCAGCCAGCCCATGAGATCGAGAAACGGCTCTTCAAGGAAAATGAGAAGGAGGTATGACGTGAAAAACACGGCAATCGCAGTCAGTCCTGCTGCAACGTATTTCATTTCGCCCTCATCTCTCTACGCCATGACAACATGTCTTACGTTGAGACGGCTGGGCTATGATCGCCTCTGCATGGTTAATGAACCCTTGCGGGGAGTCCTATTTACTTCATGAAAGGGTAGCCTCGATCACCGACCAGATTCCCGGTGCTCCATGCTGCCAACGAACGACACGATCACTGCCCAGGTAGGTGACCTCTGTCGGAATTGTAAGGCAGGCCATTGTCATGGTCTTTGCGAGTTTTTCACGGCCCAATCTGAGTTTTCCCACCCTGCCTGGTCCGGCAGGGCCGACCCGTGCCGCTGCATACAGGCCTGACGTTGGTCGGTCCGGACGCGGGCTCGTCAGGCAAGGCACTCCCAGCGCCTTACCTGAACATGGGCACTGTGGGGCGGGTTCGTGCAGAAATCGCCTTCCACGACTGAGCCGGCATCGGCCGAGGCCGACAACAGCCTGCTAGAGCAAATTGCATTCTGACGGGATCAGAATGCTTGCTCTTTCTCTTTGGCGAAGCATCGTTTTTCGCGAAGAACCGGTTCCCCCTTTTGGGATTGCATCCGATGCTCCCACGATAGGACGGCCCATCTACACGCCTCGCTCTCATACGCGGGTTAACGTGATGTCGTGGATGGCGCCCTCCACCAGCGTCAGAGGTGCCAAACGAGGCATGTTGAAGAACCGGAAAGGAGTCCCTCATCATGCCAGAGATTGCCACCATCGGCCTTGATATCGCAAAGAACGTTTTCCAGCTGCACGGCGTCGACCGGAGCGGAAAGATCGTCCTGCGCAAGGCACTGCGGCGCGGCCAAGTGCCGGGTTTCTTCAGCACTCTGCCGCCGTGCCTGATCGGGATGGAGGCCTGCGCGACCGCTCACCACTGGGCCCGCACGCTCCTGGCTTTCGGGCATGAGGTCCGCCTGATCCCGCCCGCATATGTGAAGCCGTATCTGCGCCGGCAGAAGAATGATGCCGCGGATGCGGCTGCGATTGGTGAGGCCGTCACGCGGCCATCCATGCGCTTCGTTCCGGTCAAGAGCCCGCGGCAGCAGAGCACCCTCATGCTGCACGGGGCCCGCGACCTTCGGATCGGGCAGCGGACGGCCCTGCTCAAGGCCCTGCGCGGTCACTTTGCAGAGTTGGGCATCGTGGGGGCGCAAGGGGCTCGCAACACGCGCCAACGGATTGCTCCTATCCATGATGACGCCAGTCCCGATCTCCCCGTCACAGCTCGGGTCGCACCCCAGCCTTTGGCCACGATGCTGCTCGGGATGGAGGCACAGATTGCCAAGCTCGACAAAGCCATTCTGGCCGCCCAGCGCAGCGATCCCCTCGGCGTGAGACTGGCTGCCATTCCCGGGATTGGGCCGATTGTCGCTTCCTGTCTCGCGGCCAGCGTCCCGGACGCCAGCCCGTTCCAGGGCAGTCGGGAGTTGGCCGCCTATCTCGGCCTCGTTCCGCGGTCTTGCGTCAGTCAAGCGCGAGAATGTGAGAGGGACCAGCTCCAGCGTAAAACATCAGGGCCTGCGGTCAGGAAGCACCGCGTTCAAAGGACGGAGACATGACCGCACCCGCCCCGCCAGGCACAAGCATCATCAACAATCACGGTGCCAAACGGGCGCCATCCAGACATGACATCCCTCGACCGAGAGCCCGTCGCCCAAGGCGATCAATGGCTATCCCTTCCGGCTATCGAAACAATCCGCATCCGTATCAATGGTCCAGCACAAAACTTCTTTTCGATTAATAGCTCGTATTGGGCAATAAAACGGCCCGCCATCTTCCCAGCTAATATTCGACCAAAGAGCGACGCCAACGTAAAGGCGCATCGTGTTAGATTACTTTGAGCAAAGGAGAGATCATAGCCTTGCGGGCCTATATGGAGAGCGCATCTATATGCCAGCAGTGTCTGAGAGCTACTGACATGTCCAGCCGAGATGATGGTCTTGAATCTCCCAAGAGCTGGGCGCGGCTATTTCCTCGTTGGACCCGTGTGGCATGGTTCGATATAGCCCCGCATGCCAGCGCGGACATGAACAAGGGACATCCTCAAGCGGATGACAAACTTCGACCTATATTTTTGCTTTTGGCAGTGATTGGTATTTGCTTCGTCTACCTTTTTGCTAACAGGTAGAGCTGTATCAAGGAAATTCAGCGCCGTTGCAGCAACTTGATAGGGCAGTGTGAACGCGGTCCACTGGAGCATCGGAGGTGAAAAGTGGAATCCACGTTTGGGATCGGATCCGATGCTTGCTCCCAGCGCATCGAACGCGGGAAGTGGGAACCGATTTTGGGTGAAAAGATGCTCAAAAACAGAGACTTGAGGAGCGCATCGCTTGAGCGGACCCGGAGAGCCACGTCCGTGAAAACCAGGTCCTCTGTTCTCGAGCGCGGCCTGCCGGGTCCGCACGATGCGCGAGCAGGCTGTTGAAAAAGTCCGTAGCGAATCCGGCTCTCATATGATTCACTCGGCGCAGCCAGCCGGAGGAGTCGAATTCCGATCCGCTCGCTGGCAGGGAGTGAGGACCGTACGTCCTCTCGCCAAGCCATGGTGGTCCCCAATCCAGTTCCTGCCGGGCACCACGTGGACAACGCCGGCTTCAGACCAACAAACGAAGGAGTAGACTCCCGCCGATGCGGACAACCGCTTGGCAAATACATCCGCCAAATATGTCAAGGTGTGGTGTTCGGCATCCTTCGACAGCAGGCCCTCTGTCTGCAGGCGCTGGACTGCCTTCGGGTACGAAGCCAGTTTGTCCATTGAGAACGTGGATGGCTGAGGATGCCCGACTGTCTTCAAGGCTTTGCGCGGGAAACGATAAGCCGCCCGGGTATTCCGGCGGTCTGCAAACATGAGGTCGATCAGTTGCCCATGTTTGTCGGCTGCGTGGAGGAGATGTATCCAGCAACCGCCGAGGCGCACATAGGCCTCATGCCCGCGCCACGAACCGGACTGATGCCCTGATACTGGCGCACCCTCTTCTCGATCTCATGGGCATAACGCCGAACCCAGCGCACGCACAGCAGGCTGACCTCAATGAAAAAGCGGCGGCGCTTGAAGAGAGACAACAAGACGGCTCCTCAGGTCGCAAAACCGCTAAGGTTGATGCAACAAAGCCGTCTCCGATGTCTGTCGGCGCTTGAGCGGTGAGATTCATCTTTCGGTCTTATGCTTGCTGCGCTTAGAATGCTGCTCAATCGAATTTGAGCCGATGAAAGGTCGAGTTCATCGTTTTCGATAGGAACTTCGTTCATGAGTGCATCGTCGTCTCTAAGCTCGAAAGTCGCGCTGGTGGTCGGTGGATCACGCGGAATCGGCGCTGCCGCTGCGCGGAAACTTGCCTCCATGGGGGCTCAGGTTGCCGTGACCTACAAAACTCGTCGGGACGCGGCGGATGAGGTCGTGTCAGATATCACGGAAGCTGGAGGAAAAGCTGCCGCGTTCGAGGCTGACATCGTACAGGCCCCTGCGATCGACAGCCTCTTGCAGGCCGTCTCCGCTCGGTTCGGCGGCATCGATATTCTGGTCAACAGCGCGGGCATCGCACCTTACCGGCCGCTTGGCTCGATGGATGCGGCTTTTGTCCGGGAGATCATGGATGCCAATGTGGTCGGGACGGTTCTGCTGACGCAGGCGGCCGTTCCCCTCATGACGTCGCCGGGTGGCCGCATCGTGCACTTCTCGTCACGTCTGGCTACGAGCCCAATCCCGACCAGTTCGGTCTACGCTGCATCAAAAGCGGCGGTATCGGCCTTGGTCCATGCCTTCAGCAAGGAGCTCGGACCAAAAGGAATCACAATTAACGCAGTGGCGCCCGGCGTCATCGAAACCGACATGACCGCTGCGATCATTCAGGAGCGGGGCAGAGCGATCCGTTCCACAACCCCTCTCGGACGAATTGGACAACCGGACGATATCGCCGGCATCGTCGCCTTCCTGGCCTCTCCGGATTCAGACTGGATCACCGGTCGCACGATCCTGGCTGATGGGGGCCTCAGCTGAGGCTCCCGCGCGACTGTGCTCGGCAAGGCCAATGCCTCCGAGCACGAGAGCGAGCGCAACGACATGGTAAGCCGCGAAGGGCTCATCCAGAATGAGAGTTGAGAGGACCGCGCCGAAAATCGGCACGAGGTTGTAGAACGTGCCTGCGCGTGCTGGGCCGATCAGCTCGATGCCGCGGATATAGAAGATCTGACACAGGAGCGAGGGCAGCAGCACAACATAAAGCAGGATCAGCCACCCCCAGGCCGTGGGCCATTTGAGTTGTCCCATCATGCTCTCGACCACCAGCAGAGGCACCGAGGTCAGGCAGGCCGCGGTGGACAGGGCGACGAAAAAGACAAGGGCAGAGGTTCGCGGACGCCTTCTCAAGGCGAGCGTATATCCAGCGTAGAAGATGCTGGCGATCAGAAGCCACGTGTCGCCTCGGTTGAAGGTAAGCTGGGATAATACGTGCCAGTCTCCGTGCGACGCCGTGATGACGACCCCGGCAATCGTTGCCAGCACGCCGAGACCCTGGAGCATGCGAAGGCTCGCACCGAGAAAGAGAGTGCCGATCAGAACCATAATCGGCGTCGAGCCCTGGATGATCGCGATGTTCACCGCGCTGGTGTAGTAAGCGGCGGTGAAGAAAAGCGCGTTGAACCCCGTGAAGCCGATAAATCCGATGATGAGAATGTAACGCCAGGCCGGAACGAGCTGGCGCCACTCGGCGGCGATGGCCGGACGGGCAAAAACACCTAGGATCGTAGCGGAAAGCAGCCAGCGCAGGAAGGTGACGGCCATGGGGGAGACCTCCCCGATGGCGAGCTTGCCGGCAACCACGTTCCCGCCCCAGAAGAGGGTTGTCACAACGAGCAGGAGATAGGGCTGTCCGTAGAGCCAGCGGCCTGCGGCCTGCATTTTGGAGTGGACAACCATGATCGGGAGGTTCCATCAGAGAGACCAGACATTTCACATCCCCACTCCGGCGGGCGAAGCGGGCACCTGGAGCGGTTGTAACGCTCAGACCTGCCATTGCAATGAGCAGGCCAGGGTGTTGCCGGTCTCCGGTTCTATCTCTGCGTCCCCCAAGCTCCGGACCCGACAGCAGCCAAAGCAGCCGAAAAATCGGGCTTTTCACGATTTGCCGGCATGGCCATGGCCTTGAGGACCGTGGCCTCCCAGTTGTCAAGATAGGCCTGACGCTCGGCGTCGCCGACACGCGGAGCCGCATAGGCGACGAACGGCGGCAGAACCTCGAAGCCCATATATTGCAGCAGCAATCTTTCGACCGGGTAGAGAACGGTTTCGATCTCGCCATACACGCCCTCTTTCGTGAAGCGCTGGGGTGTACCGCCAGTCGTCACAGAGAACAGGGCCCGGCGGCCTGTAAAGAGGCCGGTACCGAAACGCCGGCCATCCACATAGGCGAAACCATAGGCGAGAACCCGGTCAATCCATCCTTTCAGGATTGCGGGTGTACTGCCCCACCAGAGGGGAAATTGCAGGATCAGCACATCGGCGTCGCTCACGCGCTCCTGTTCGCGTTTGATGTCCGGGGCAAATGTGCCGCAGCGCGCCGCATGCTCCTGCTCGGACTGATAATGGAAGCGCTCCGGGTCGGCGACGGACGTGAAATCATGCCGGCCGGCCACGGGATTGAAGCATTCCGCATGAAGATCCGACACTTTGACCGTGTGGCCCGACCGAATGAGCGCCTCGACGGCCCTATCCTTCAAGGCTCCCGTGAAGGAGGTGGGCTCGGGATGGGCGTAGACGATCAGGGCATGCATGACATCGGGCTTTCTGCGCCGGCAGGCTGCGGGGAGGAAGGTAATCTGAGGGCCCTACAGCGTCGGACGTGAAATCGAACTCACGTCCGGTGCTTTAAGTTTATGTTTTCGAGAATCTTTTTACGCAAAACCGGTTCCCACTTTTCACGTCCGATGCTCTAGAAGGCGACGCGGTCACCGCCCTTGAGTTCGAGGATCTCGCGGGCTTCATCGGGGGTTGCGACCTCGAGGCCCAAGCCCTCGATGATGGTACGGGCCATGCGAACCTGCTGAGCATTGGATTCGGCGAGTTGGCCAGGTCCGGCCCAAAGGGAATCCTCCAGCCCCACGCGCACATTGCCGCCCATGGTGGCAGCCATGGTGATGAGCGGGATCTGGTTGCGTCCGGCAGCCAGGACCGACCAGCGATAGGCGTCTCCGAACAGGCGGTCCGCCGTGCGCTTCATGTGCATGACATCCTCGGGATGGGCTCCGATGCCGCCGAGGATGCCGAAGACGCTTTGGACGAAGAAGGGCGGCCGCACCAATCCCCGATCCACGAAGTGCGCGAGTGTATAGAGATGGCCGATATCGTAGCACTCAACCTCGAAGCGCGTGCCGTTCTCGGACCCTGTGGTCAGGATATGCTCGATATCAAAAAAGGTGTTCTTGAAGACCCGATCCTTGGAGCCTTCGAGGTAGGGACGCTCCCAATCGTGCTTGAACTCCTTGAAGCGGTTCAGCATCGGGTAGAGCCCGAAATTCATCGAGCCCATGTTGAGCGAGGCGACCTCCGGCATGAACGTGGCAGCCGGACGAAGCCTCTCCTCCACACTCATGGTCGGGGCGCCACCCGTGGTGATGTTGATGACGCAATTCGAGCGCTGCTTGATGACCTTGAGGAAAGGTTCGAACCCTTCCGGTGACTGATCGGGCTTTCCTGTCATCGGATCTCGGGCATGGAGATGTACGATGGCTGCGCCCGCCTCTGCTGCTTCAATGGCCGCTTCCGCAATTTGTTCTGGCGTCACCGGAAGGTGCGGCGACATGGATGGGGTGTGGATGGAGCCGGTGACGGCGCAGGTAATGATGACCTTGCGAGGCTTTGCCATGACGTGGATGTCTTTCTTCCCCGGAGCGAAGGCGGATTGACCGATTTCCCATGTCGGCGGGAGGTAGCGGGTATCTCCGCAGAGTGAGCGCGTGTTGCGGCCGTCAGCGGCTGGCGGATGCGGGAAGGCTGGCTTCGATGCCGAGCGTACGGGCCGCGTTGAGTGACACCATCTTGCGGATGTCGTCATCCGAGTATCCCAGGTCCATGCAGAGCTTGATACCCCGACGGATGCCCTCGATGGGATGGATGTTGCCGATCTGGCCGAGATCGGAGCACAGGATTGTGCTGTCGATGCCCGCCGCATCGATATGCTTCCTCAGATCCTCCGGCGCGCATGTCTGGAACTTGTTGCCTTCCAGGAACATGCAGAGAGAGTGCTCGACGGCAGCACCCATAGCGGCAATGCCGCGCACATCCTCAAGTGAGGCGCCGACGATATCCTCGGGATGGGTGAAGATCATGCGCTTCACGCCGCGCTTCTTCGCTTCCTCGAAGATGATCCATGTTTCGCTGGCATGGACATGGCCGCTTGCGAGCGTGAGATCGGTCCTGGCAATCACATCGAGGATTTCCTTCACGTCGTCGCGCACGGCCTTGTTCGCGTCCAACACGGGAATGGCGCTTGCCGGACGGATCTTCTGTGTCGATGCCGGGTGCACCCAGCCTGAGGTCTTCTCCCACTCGAAGTGGTTTTCCGCTGCAAGCGTTGGCAGCCAGACGATCTTGCCGCCCATGGCGGCCGTGTGCTCGACGGCATAGGGATTGAGGCCGCCCACCACGTTGTTGAGCGCGATGCCGGAATAGATCTTAGTGGTGAGTTCCGGATGATGTCTGCTGATCAGAGCTGCCGTCATCACGCCGGAATAGTCGTGATCCTTCGTGACGATCGCGGCAAAGCCCGCAGCCGAAGCATCGCGCGCGAGTTCGAGATGATCGACGCTGCGGGCCGCAATGGAGGGCCCGCTGTGAACGTGAGGGTCGATGGCGCCAACGAGCAGGTCGTCGATCCTTTGTTCAACCGTCTTCTGAGTTGTTGCCGAATCCATGATGAAAATCCTTTGCTTATTCCGGGCGGCTCCGGTTCAAGCCTTGGTGGCGGCGAACTCGGCCAGAACTTTGCTGGCAGCCTGGCGCATCAAGCCTTGATCCGATGAGATGATGAAGCTCGTGGCTCCATATTCCGCGAACGTGGCGGCTTCCGACGCATTGGCGGCCATCATGCAGATGGGCTTTCCCGCCTTCCTGCCGGCGGCGCAGATGCGCTTGACCACATCGAGAATCTCGGGGGAATCCATCGCTGGCGCGCCGAGGGCTACCGTCAGGTCCCCGCGCCCGATGAAGAGTCCGTGAATCCCGTCGACGGAAGCGATCGCCTCGATGTCGTCGAGGGCTTCCGGATCCTCGATCATGGCGATCACCGTGACCTCGGCATCCGCCGCGTCCACATGCTGCCAGATACCCCTGCCGCCGTAGCGGCCGGCGCGGGGTGAATTGGAGAAGCCCCGTTTGCCGCCGCGATACCGGCATGCGGCTGCGATCTCCTGGGCCTTCCGAACCGACGACACATGGGGAACGAGCACACCGGCAGCCCCATCGTCGAGCACGGAGAGAAGGCGCGAGGGGGTAGGTTCCGCAACCCGGACGATTCCGGCCGTGCCGCTGGCGCGGGCGGCAAGGAGCAGCATGTCGATGGTGACGCGATCGAACGGTGCATGCTCCTCGTCGATGACCACAAAGTCAAAGCCGAGATCGCCGAGGATTTCGGTCGTGTGCGTGGTCGGGGTCTTCACGAAGGTGCCGATGAGGCGTTCGCCCGATGAGAGACGCTGCCGGAAGGCAGCGGCGGCAGGGCGATCCTGTGGCGTTGACATGGGGGCGGCGTCTCCCTATGGTGTTTCGGTAGACAGAACGTGGTTTCAATAAACGTTCGCACCGTTGGGCTTGCCAGTCAAGCGCCAGCCGATCTGTTGGCTTGCCGCCTTTCGTGACAGCGTGGGCGGATCACGTAGAACCTCTTGGGAATAAGACGATGCCACGAATTGCGGGTGAGGCGGGTGACGGGGTTCAGGCCGTTGTCCTGACATTGCGGATCCTGGAGCGGTTGGCCGAGGAGGGGAGGCCCATGGGCGTCACCGCCCTTGCTCAGGCTCTCGGAACCACGAAGAGCCGGATCTACCGCCATTTGAGGACCCTGACGCAGGAGGGGTATATCCTGCAATCCTCCGATACGGAGCGTTATCAGGTTGGAGCAAGGCTCGCAGCGCTTGGGCGACTGGCCGGAGACACATTCGACCTCACGAGCGTGGCGGCGAGCACCCTCCGCGAATTGCGGGACACGCTCGGAAATTTCTCGGTCGTATCCCAGGTGGAACCGGAGGGGGTTCGCGTATTGGCGACCCTGCCGGGAAAATCCCCGATTGAGATCGGCGTGAAGCGTGGATCCGTGCTTTCATTCCATGGCTCGGCTCAAGGCAAGGTCGCTCTTGCTTTCGGGGACGAGAGCCTGCGTGCATCCGTGTTTCGGTCGCGCCTCGAGCTTCTGACGCCCAAGACCATCGTCAGTCACGCCGTCCTGCGCAAGGAAATCGAGAAGGTGCGGCGGCAGGGGTGGGCGGTCGCGGCCAACGAGGTGGTCATCGGCCTCAACGCCTTGGCGGCACCCATCTTCAGCGCAGGCGGGGTGCTTGTCGGCACTGTCAGCATCGTCGACTCCATTCAGTTCATCGAAGAGGAGCCGACCCGTGAGCAGACGGAACGTATCGTCGAGGCAGGGCGAAAGATCTCAGCGGCCCTTGGTTTCGTCGAAGGCGATATTCTGCCGGTTGACATGCCCCAGCGGTAACGGCATCGTAGAAAAAATAGAACGTTGTTTTGAACAACGAAACAGGGAGGAAACGCCTATGAACCGTCTCGGCCTTTTCACGGCCTCACTCCTGCTCTCGGCCCTGCCATTGACAGCGTCGGCGCAAGATACGTTCAAGATTGGCTCGTCCGTAGGGCTGACGGGCTACGCGGCGGTGAATGACCGCGCGTGGCGCGACAGCCTTCTGCTGGCCGCCGAGACGCTCAACGCTAAAGGGGGGCTTCTCGGCAAGAAGGTCGAAGTGGTCGTCGAGGACAATCGCTCGGAGCCCCAGGAGGCGGTGGTCGGATATCGCAAGATGATGTCCAACGACGAGGTGCATGTCTTCGACAGCGGCTGCGTCTCCGCAGGCAATTCCGCGGCGGCGGGCTCCGTGGTCCGCGCCAAGGTCCCGATGGTGCTGTGCTCGATCCTGCCCAACCGTCCCGAAGAGCAGAAATGGGCCTTCAGCGTGCTGCCGCCGCCCCGGTTCGAGGTGGAATCGCGCTATCAGTACCTCAAGGACAAGACCGACATCCGCAAGGTCGGCATCCTGCACGATCCCACGCCTTACGCTCTTCTTACGAAGGACCTCGGCGTGAAGATGGCGAAAGACTTCGGCCTCGAGGTGGTCGCCGTCGAGACCTACAACACCAACGATGCGGATCTCAGCGTTCAGATCGGCAAGATCAACGGTGCAGGCGCCGGTGCGATCATCAAGATGGGGCAGGGCGGCTCGACCGTCACCGTAGCCAAGAACATCAGGCAGCTCGGCCTCGACAAGATGCTTCTGATGGCGAGCCTGGATGACGGGGAGACCTTCACGCAGGCCGGTGACATCCTGGGTGAGCGCTTCATGTTCGTTGCGCCCGGCGTGCAGGTGCCGGAATCCATTCCGGAGGGCCCCGCTCGTCAGGCGGCGGAGAACTTCCTCAAGATTTGGCGGGAGAAGCACGGCAATCGCGACGCCAATGCCGCGGGCCGCGCCTGGGATTCGATGATGCTGATCGCGAAGGCGGTCGAGACGGCCAAGTCGACCGATGGCACTGCGATCCGCGGCGCCCTTGAGAAGATCTCCGGCTTCCAGGGAGCATTCGCGTCATTCAACTTCTCGCCCGAGCAGCATAACGGCATCACCGAGAATCCCTTCCGCATCGGTGTGGTGCGCGACAAGAAGCTGGTGGCCAGGTGAGCGGTCTCGCCATGATGCCGGATCGGCCACTGCTCGACGTGCATGACATCTCCGCTCATTACGGCCGTGTTCACGCGCTCAAACCCACCAATCTTCACGTCAAAGAGGGCGAACTCGTCACAATCCTCGGGCCTAACGGCGCAGGGAAATCAACCCTGCTCCGGGCTCTCACCAAGCTGACCGCATCCAAGGGACAGGTTCTGTTCAAGGGTCAGGATATCAGCTCTCTGCCCACTCATGCTCTGGCCCGACTCGGCATCATTATGGTGCAGGAAGGGCGCGGTCTCTTCGGGCAGATGTCCGTCATGGAGAACCTGATCCTGGGCGGCTATACCCTGACCGGGTCCGCGCGTGACGCGGAGCAGCGTCTGGATACGGTGTTCGGGCTTTTCCCGCGACTGCGGGAGCGAACCAGTCAAGTGGCGTCCTCCCTTTCCGGCGGCGAGCAGCAGATGCTCGCCATCGGGCGGGCCCTGATGGCAAACCCGAAGCTCCTCATGCTCGACGAGCCATCGCTCGGCCTTGCGCCCCGTGTCGCCGCCGAGATCATCGAAACCCTCGGGGAGCTCAACCGGCGCGGGCTCGGCATTCTGCTTGTCGAGCAGAAAGCGCCTCTCGCGCTCAAACTGGCCAAGCGCGTCTACGTGATCTCGCTCGGTGAGATCGTTGCGGAACTTTCAGCTCACGAGATTCAATCGCATCATGACCTCGCCCGCTATTACCTCCACTGAGCAAGCGCCTCCGCGCATTCGCGGCAGCTTCGGATTGGCGATGCCCGTCATCGTCGCGGTCGCTGCCATCCTCATTGCCTTCGGGTCCAGCGGCTATCTCGTCACGGTTTTCGGCTTCGCGGCCATTTACGGGATCTTCGTGACCGGCCTGAACTTCTTCATGGGCTACACGGGCCAGGCTTCCTTCGGTCAGAACGCCTTCGCGGCTCTGGGCGGATATACCTCCGCCGTTCTCACCGCCACGCATGGTTTCGAACCCATCGTCGCTCTCTTCCTGGCGATGATCCTGTCCGGCGTCGTGGCACTGGTCGTGGGTTATCCCACGCTGCGACTGCGTGGGCACTATCTCGCCATGGCGACCTTTGCCCTCGGCCTGATCGTGTACGAAATCGCCGTGGAATGGACGAGCCTGACGCAGGGCTATATGGGCTATTCGGGCATCCCGCCCATCGGCATCTTCGGCTACGAACTCACGACAGAGAAGACGCAGCTCATTGCTCTTGTGGCCATTCTTCTCCTGGGTGTGTGGATCTCAAGCCGCCTGCGCCATTCCCGTTTCGGCCGTGCCTTGAGGGCCATTGCGGGCAGCGAGCAAGCGGCAAGCGCTCTCGGAATCAAGGTATCGCGCTACAAGCTCGCGGCCTTCATGGTCGCGGCCCTTTACGCTTCGGTTGCGGGATCCCTGTTCGCCCATTTCGTCGGCTTCATCAGCCCCGAGGTGTTCGGCACGAACATGGTCGTGTTGAGCTTTACGATGCTCTATCTCGGCGGCATTGGAAGCACCTGGGGACCGGTGATTGGCGCCGTGATCGTCTCTCTGCTTCCGGAGGCCCTGCGCGGCCTGAAAGAGCTCCAGGACGTCTTCTACTGCGCCATCCTGATCGCCATCCTCATCTTCCTGCCCAAAGGCCTGACAGGCCTTGTCGGCCTCGTGCAGGATCGTACCGGATGGGGGAGGAAATAGGCATGTCCCTTCTCTCCATCCGCAATGTCACCAAGCGCTTCGGCGGCTTGGTGGCCAACGACTCGATCAGCATCGAGGTACCCGAAGGCATGCTGTTCGCGGTGATCGGCCCGAACGGCGCTGGAAAGACCACGTTGTTCAATATGGTTTCCGGGACCTTCCAACCGACCTCGGGCTCCATCCACTTCGACGGGGAGGAGATCAGCGGCCTTCCTCAGGATCAGGTCGCAGGGCGCGGCCTTATCCGCACCTATCAGCTCGTGCAGCTGTTCAAGGATCTGACAGTAGCCGAAAACGTGCACGTGGGTTCCCACAGGGTTACGAAGGGCGGGATCGTGTCCGCCCTGTTTCATCCAAGATGGATGCGAGAACAGGAGCGCGAGATCGCGCAGGAAGCGCGCAACATCCTCGCATTCGTCGGGCTCGGCGATCGTCATGACGTTCCCGCCGATCAGCTGCCATATGGCCAGCAGCGGCTTCTCGAGGTGGCGCGTGCGCTTGCCGCAAAGCCTCGCATGATCCTGCTCGACGAGCCCGCGGCGGGCCTTAACGTCCATGAGACCGAAGCGCTCGCTGAGGTGATCCGCGCCGTGCATGCTCGCGGCATCACGGTCGTGCTGATCGAGCACGATATGGGCCTCATCATGAAGGTCGCCCAGCGCATTGCCGTTCTCGACTTCGGCAGGAAGATCGCCGAAGGCACGCCGGAGGAGATCCGGTCCCATCCCGATGTGATCGCCGCCTATCTTGGTGGAACGGAGTACGCCAATGTCTGATGCCACCCAACTCATCCAAAGCCTCGTCAACGGCATTGGCGTCGGCCTGATCTACGGCCTCATCGGCATCGGATTCTGCGTCATCTACAACGCAAGCGGCATCGTGAACTTCGCGCAGGGCGTGTTCGTAATGTTGGGCGGCATGATCTGCCACACCCTGCTGACGCGCCTGGGCCTGCCGATTTACCTTGCTGCGTTACTGGCCATCCCGATCACGGCCGGCATCGGCATTCTGATCGAGATCCTCGTCGTGCGCCCCATGTGGAACCGGGGAGCGGCCTTGTTCGCCATCGTGCTTGCGACGCTAGCAACGCAGATCATGATCGAGCGCATCACCATTCTGACGCTCGGGGACCAGCCGCGCAGTTACGATGAGTTCACCTCCGGCGGGCCGCTGAAAATCGGTGACGTCGCAGTCGGATACCAGCTGTTCTGGATCCTGGGCGGCGGCGCCCTCATGGTGACGCTGCTCTGGCTGTTCTTTACCCGCACCCGTACCGGACGCGCCCTGCGGGCCTGTTCGCAAAACCGCGAAGCGGCCGCTCTCCTCGGCATTCCCGTGTCGCGCATGCTGCTGGTTTCCTTCGCCCTGAGCGCCGCGCTGGGTGCCGTGGCCGGCATTCTGGTGACGCCCACGCAGGTGACCGCCTTCAATGTTGGCACACCGTTCGGCGTGAGCGGCTTCATCGCCGCCATCATCGGGGGCTT
Organism: Microvirga sp. TS319; assembly: GCF_041276405.1. Lineage (NCBI taxonomy): Bacteria > Pseudomonadati > Pseudomonadota > Alphaproteobacteria > Hyphomicrobiales > Methylobacteriaceae > Microvirga > Microvirga sp. TS319. The sequence continues at coordinate 811,212 of NZ_JBGGGT010000001.1, forward strand.
CGGCAGTGCAACGGGCGCTCTCGCGGGGGGCATCCTGCTGGGTGTGCTCCAAGCAGTCGCCATCGTGCTGTTCGGGGCCGGCCTGAAGAACGTTGCCGCCCTCTCGACCCTGCTGGTGGTCCTGCTTTTCTTCCCGAGCGGAATTTTTGCCGGCCTGAAAAGTCTCAGGAAAGCTGCCTGATCCTATCGCCCACATCATAATCGGGCAGGCCGCGATGGCGTCGGCCCGCCCGCAGTTTCTTCCATGGAGAAGGAAACCATGTACGATAAATCCGACCCTCGCGCCGCGCTCGCGCCTGCACCTGCAGCCGGACCCGTATGGACCGAGTATTCGCCGGCCGATTACAGCCGGTTCTATGAAGTAGAGCCCCAGGAGAGCGGCTCCTGGGGGCGGACCTGGCTGATCCGTGGTCAGAACGGCATCGTGGCCTATTCCGAGGTCGAAGCGGGCGCCCGCTTCGAGCGCAAGGATCAGGCCGACGAGTGGGTGCTGATCCTGCCGGATGCCGGCGTCACGGCCACGATCACGGCCGGCGGCAGCACGAGGACGGTCGACGGCTTTTCGGTCACCTTCATTCCGCCGGGCGACAGCAGCATCGTCGTCAACGACAAGGGCCGCATCGTCCGTCTCTTCACCACGCAATCCCAGGATCTCGTGGCGAAGTGCCCCAACGCTTCGGCTCACAAGACCCGGCATGAGAATATGCCGCCCTTCCAGGCATGGCCCGTGCCACCGGACGGATACCGTATCAGGACCTACAGCCTCGACGTACCCGATGAGCCTGGACGCTTCGGTCGGATCTGGCGCTGCACCACATTCATGGTGAACTATCTCGCGCCTCAGAACGGGCCACGGGACGTCACCAAGCTCTCGCCTCACCACCATGACGAGTTCGAGCAATACTCTCTGGCCATGCAGGGTTCGTTCATTCACCACATGCGGTGGCCCTGGACTTCCAACATGAAGATGTGGCGCCAGGATGAGCATGAGTTCTGCGGAACGCCCTCCGTTGCGGTCATCCCGCCGCCGGCAATCCATACGACGCGCGGCATGGATCCGGGCATCAACCAGCTCGTCGACATCTTCTCGCCACCCCGCATGGATTTCTCCCTGAAGCCGGGTTGGGTGCTGAATGCAGACGATTATCCCATGCCGTAAGCAGTCCCCGCGGGGCGGATTGTCCTATCCGCCGTGCCCCCATTATCGAGGCCTTCGAATGTCTGAACTTCTTGCCACCCGCGTGGGATCCCTTACTCTGAAGAACCCCCTGATCGCGGCACCCGGCGAGCATCTCATTGAGAGCGAAGGTGTCAGGCGAGCCCTGCGTGCCGGCGCAGGTGCCGTCGTCGTCAAATCGACGAACGAGTCGCAAGCGGCCCGTGACCAGCTTCAGCGCGCCGAGTACATGGCTTTCGATGAGCAATGGCGCCCCACCCCATGGGGCCCCTCCGCCTCACCCTCCGCCACCATTGCCTGTCGCTCCGGCTTGTCGCCCAAGTCGTTCGAGCAGTGGCTCGAGGATGCGGCTGTACTCGATCGGGAGGCGAAGGAATACGACGCCTATGCCATTGCGAGCCTGGTGCTCGCCGGTCTCGAGCCTGCGGTCGCGATGGCGCGGCAGATCGAAGAGGCGGGACTTCGCGTGCTCGAATTGAACATCGGTACCCCCTATGCAAGCCAGGCTGCCCGCGGTGCCGTCTCGACCGAGCTCGATCCCGAGCGCGTGCGCATCATCGTGACTGGCGTGCGCGCGGCCGTTCGCATTCCGCTCTTTGTCAAGATTACCGGTCAGAGCGAGCGCGTGCCCGACCTTGCCCGCGCGGCTTTCGAGGCGGGAGCGGACTCCGTCGTCATGGCGGGGCGACTGCTCGGTTTCATCCCCGATCTCGACACCTTCGAGCCCATGCTTGGCACAAGCCTCGGCATAGGCGGATTTTGGAACCTGCCGCTGACCTGCCACTGGTTGGCCGTGTCGCGTGCCGCTCTCGGCGGGGACAAGCCTTTGATCGGAACGAACGGCGCGCAATCCGGTCTCGACATCGCGCGCATGATGCTTGCGGGCGCATCGGCAGTTTCCATGTCATCGCCTGTCATGCTGCGCGGTTTCGAAGTTCTCTCGGATGCTCTGCGGGAATTCGAGCGGTTCTTATCGCATAAGAACGTGAGGGCCGCTGACCTGGTCGGCGTTGCGGCAGACCGTCGTAAGACGTTCGCCGACATGATCCCTCGTCCTGACAGCTGGCGAAACTACGTTCCCGCTTAGGACCACGTATCCATTCTTCTGAGGAGCTATGTCATGAAACACGCCTTACGCGGAGTTGCCCTAGCAGCGGGACTTGTCCTCGGCACGGCTGCGGCACATGCAGAGGCATGGCCGACGCGCCCGGTGACAATGGTGGTGCCGTTCACGGCCGGAACCACGTCGGATGTGCTCGGAAGGGCTCTGGCCGAGCATCTTGGCCGGAAGCTGGGCCAACCGGTGGTGATCGAGAACCGCGGCGGTGCCGGCGGCAACATTGCAGCGGGTGCCGTCGCCAAGGCTCAGCCCGATGGCTACACGATCCTGCTCGCCACGACCGGTCAGGCGGCCACCAACAAGCTGATGTACCGGCAAATCTCATTCGACCCGCAGCAGGACTTCGCACCTGTCGCATTGGTCGGTAAATCTCCCGTCGTCGTGGTGGCGGGCCTTGAGAGCCCCGCCAAGAGCCTGAAGGAAGCGATCGACTACGCCAAGGACAATCCTGAAAAACTCACTGTCGGCTATCCTGGAAACGGCACCCTTGGCCATATCACCGGCGTCCTCTTGCTCCAGCGTACCGGGATCAAAATGAAGCAGGTGCAGTATCGCGGCACGACACAGATCATCACGGACATCATGGGTGGTCATATCGATATCGCCATGGATTCCATGGGCGGCTATGTGCCGAACATCCTCGAGGGCAACATCAAGGCTTTGGCTGTGGCAGGCCACACCCGTTGGCCAAGCCTCCCCGACGTTCCGACCGTCGCGGAGGTAGGTTTGCCTGGCTTCGAGGCCAGCGTCTGGTATGCGCTACTTGCGCCGGCGGGTACGCCCCCGGATATCATTGCCAGGCTCAACGCCGGAACGAACGAGTTTCTCGACACGCCCGAGGGCAAGGCCATGTTCGCCAAGCTCAATATCGAGGGAGCTGGTGGAACCCCGGAGGATCTGAAGGCCTTCATCGATGCGGAAATTCAGAAATGGGCTCCCATCATTAAGAGCGCCGACATCAAGTTCTAGAGCATCGGACGTGAAAAGTGGATTCCACTTTTGGGATCAATTCGATGCTCCGACGATAGAACAGCGTATCGTTCTTGCGAAAAACCGGGGCCACTCTTTCGCACGATGCTCCCTTCTTAAAGAGCGCATCGTCCGGGTGAAAAACCGGATCCACTTTTTCGCACGATGCGCCAGGGGCGCGACGGCGTTCCTTCTTCAAGGCTCAATCCCGGGCGCCGGTGCGATAACTTCGGCAGTGCAACTCGGAGCGGCCATTCGAGGAGCCGTCTTGGTATCTTTCTTCAAGCGCTGCCGCTTTCCGGCCAAGATCATCCTGCTATGCGAGCGCTGGTGCTGCAAGTATCGGATCAGCTATCGCGATCTCGCCGAGATAATGCAGGAAGCCTGGATGACCCGTTCGACGGGCTTCGTTACCCTTTTCTCAAGCGACTGCAACGGTGCCCCCGAAAACCGACGGGAAAGCCACTCCGGGTGCTGAAGTGTGACGGACCCGTCAACGATGAGCGTGTCTGGCGTTTCCTTTCGGCGGCTTGCCGGTCCCGTCCGCTTCCCGCAGACGAGCCTCGATCCAGGCTGCCTCCCGCTTGAGCAGCGGAACCAGTTCGCGCTGGCGCGCTTCGGTCAGACGGGTTTCGGTCGCTGCGATGGAAATCGCCCCGACCGGACGGCCGTCCGACCCGGGAATGGCGACCCCGATCGCCCATGAGTCGGGCAGGACCATGCCGGGATTGAGCGCATAGCCCCTTGCCCTCGTGTCCCGAACAAACCTGCGGAGAGCCGCAGGCGGACAAGCTGGGTACTTCTCGGCGAGCACATCGGCATTGGCTGCCAGGATCTCGTCAATCTCCTTATCCGGAAGGGCGGCGAGCAGCGCCAGGCTTCCGGCTCCAATGCCGAGAGGGTGGCGGTCTCCCGCATGGAGGGCATGAACCCGGATCGGATAGGGACCCTCTTCGCGGTGGACGCAAATGGAATAGACGTCCCGCGGAACCGACAGGAAGGCCGTGTCGCCTGTCTCCTGGCTCAGGCGGATCAGGGACCGGAGCGAGACAGAGTGGATGCCGAAACGGGCGCTCGCCAGGGTTCCAAGAACATAGATCTCGGGGCCCAGGTAATAGCGGCGGCTCTCCAGATCCTGATCGAGGAGCCCCGCCCGCACGAGCGCGAGCAGCATCCGGCGGACGGTCGGTTTCGAGAGACTGCATTGCGCCACGACGTCCGACAGCCTGGCGCCCGAGGCTCCTGCCCGCCCCACCAGGAGAAGCAGCGTCGCGGCCCGGTCAATCGCCTGCGCTCCGCTGGATGCCGCTTCGTCGATTCCCTGCACGGCGATCTTGGCTGAAACAGTCTTGGGGTGTTCCAGCATGTGGACCTCCTAAGGTCGCCAAGATCTCTATTCCTCTAGGGGCGGAATTTTCATTTGACAAGCATCCTGTCAGGGGTCCTCCTTTGAGTGCCAAAGCAAGCGTCCGGTAGTGGCGTGCAAGAAAATACCAAGCGGGTCCGACATATGGACCCGCATCGAGGAAACGTCAGGTCCTGCGGGACCGACCAGGAGGGTTACATGATTCTGTCTCGTCGCCGGCTGCTGACTGTCGGCTCCACTGCTCTCGCCGGCGCCGTTGTCGGAGCGCCGTTCATCGCACGCGCGCAGCAGGCGGAATTCACGTACAAATATGCGAACAATCTGCCCGATACGCACCCGATGAACGCCCGCGCGCGCGAGATGTCCGAGGCGATCAAGAAGGACACGAACGGCCGCGTCGATATCCAGATTTTCCCGAACAGCCAGCTCGGTTCGGATACCGATACCTTGAGCCAGGTGCGCTCGGGCGGCGTCGAGTTCTTCACGCTCTCCGGCCTGATCCTGTCCACGCTCGTACCGGCCGCATCCATCAACGGTGTCGGGTTTGCCTTCCCGGATTACGATACGGTCTGGAAGGCCATGGACGGCGACCTTGGCGCTTATGTCCGGGCCCAGATCGCGAAGGCCAATCTCGTTGCCATGGACAAGATCTGGGACAACGGCTTCCGGCAGACGACTTCGTCGACGAAGCCGATCAACACGCCCGAGGATCTGAAAAGCTTCAAGATCCGCGTGCCTGTGTCTCCGCTCTGGACCTCGATGTACAAGGCCTTCGAGGCGGCTCCCGCGTCGATCAACTTCAATGAGGTCTATTCGTCGCTCCAGACCAAGGTCGTGGAGGGACAAGAGAACCCACTGGCGATCGTCGCGACGGCGAAGCTCTACGAAGTGCAAAAGTACTGCTCGCTCACCAATCATATGTGGGACGGCTTCTGGTTTCTTGCCAATCGCCGTGCATGGGAGCGGCTGCCCGAGGATCTGCGCACCATCGTCGCCAAGCACATCAATGCCGCAGCCGAGAAAGAGCGCGTAGACGTCGCCAAGCTCAATGCGAGCCTGCAGCAGGACATCGCCGGCAAGGGGATGATCTTCAATCAGCCCGATCCCACACCATTCCGAGACAAGCTGCGTCAGGCCGGATTCTATTCCGAATGGAAGGGCAAATACGGCGACGAGGCCTGGGCCATTCTCGAAAAGTCTGTTGGCAAACTGGTGTAGCCGCCATGGCCCGCATCGAGTCTCATCCTGGCGGGGCAAGCCTCGTTGCGGAACGCTCGGCTGTGTCCAACGGACGTTCCTGGCTGGCACTGATCGATGCCGTCCTCGGCGCAGCCGTCGAAATTCCGGTCGCGATCCTTGTCGCGGCCGAGATCGTGATCCTGTTTGCGGGCGTGATCGCGCGCTTTGTCCTGCACCAGCCCCTGGTCTGGTCGGACGAACTCGCGTCTATCCTGTTTCTTTGGCTCGCCATGCTGGGAGCCGTCGTCGCATTCCGACGCAACGAGCATATGCGAATGACGGCGATCGTCAGCCGCACATCACCTGAGACCCGGGCGTTTCTCGATCTGTTCGCGACCGGAGCCGCGCTGGCCTTTCTCCTGCTTATCGCATGGCCGGCATTCGAATACGCCCAGGAAGAAACCTTCATCACGACCCCGGCGCTGGAGATCACCAATGCCTGGCGCGCGGCCGCCCTTCCGGTCGGCATCGGCCTTATGGCGATCTTTGCCCTGCTTAGGTTGTCTCGGGTCGGGTCGATCAGGACGGTTGCGACCGCTATCGCGGCCGTCGCGGCAATCATCGCAGCATTCTGGCTCGCCGAGTCTCTGTTCCGCCAGCTCGGCAATCTGAATCTGGTCGTCTTTTTCGTCGGCGTCGTCGCCATGTCGGTGCTGGCAGGGGTTCCCATCGCCTTCGCGTTCGGGCTCGCGATCTTCGGCTACCTGACGCTGACCACACACACGCCACTCATGGTCCTCGTCGGGCGCATGGACGAAGGCATGTCGCATCTCATCCTGCTCGCCGTGCCGCTCTTCGTCTTTCTCGGCCTTCTGATCGAGATGACCGGAATGGCGCGTGCCATGGTGGCCTTCCTCGCAAGCCTTCTAGGGCATGTCCGGGGCGGGCTCCACTACGTGCTGGTCGGGGCGATGTATCTGGTGTCGGGCATCTCGGGCGCTAAGGCGGCCGACATGGCGGCCGTTGCGCCTGTTCTGTTCCCCGAGATGAAGGCACGCGGCGCCAAGCCTGGCGATCTCGTGGCTCTGCTCTCGGCTACGGGGGCGCAGACGGAGACCATTCCGCCGAGCCTTGTCCTGATCACGATCGGCTCAGTGACGGGCGTCTCGATCGCGGCTCTGTTCACGGGCGGCCTTCTGCCCGGCGTGGTGCTTGCCATCACCCTCTGCCTCGTCGTCTGGTGGCGCTATCGGAACGAGGATCTCAGCCACGTCAAGCGTGCGAGCCGGCGCGAAATCGGACGCGCCTTCGTCGTTGCAGTGCCCGCCATCGCGCTGCCCTTCGTGATCCGCGCCGCTGTAGTGGAGGGGGTCGCGACGGCGACCGAAGTCTCCACGATCGGTATCGTCTATGCCATCGTCATCGGGCTCATCGTGTACCGGCAGTTCGACTGGACGAAGCTGAAACCGATGCTCGTCGATACGGCCTGTCTCTCGGGCGCGATCCTGCTCATTATCGGGACCGCCACAGGAATGGCCTGGGGCCTGACGCAGTCCGGCTTCTCACGCTCGCTCGCAGCATCCATGAGCGGCCTGCCGGGCGGAGCCATCACGTTCATGGCTGTGTCGATTGTCGCCTTTGTCATCCTGGGATCCGTTCTGGAAGGCATTCCAGCCATTGTGCTCTTCGGGCCGCTGCTGTTCCCGATCGCGCGGGCCGTCGGCATCCACGAGGTGCACTACGCGATGGTGGTCATTCTGGCGATGGGCATCGGCTTGTTCGCACCGCCTTTCGGAGTGGGCTATTACGCCGCCTGCGCGATCGGCCGGGTCGAGCCGGCAGAGGGCATGAAGCCGATCCTCGGCTATATGTTCGCGCTCCTAATCGGCACGATCATCGTCGCGGCCGTGCCGTGGATCTCGATCGGCTTCCTCTCGTGAGCCCGTCCTCGGCCACGAGGCCGAGGACATCGCCTGCCGCAATGAGGCCGGACCGCTGGGCGCTCCTGCCAAACTTGGAGACGATGACATGCCACGCGCATCGATCGTGGGTTGGGCCCACACCCCCTTCGGCAGGCTCGAGGCCCCCGATGTCGAAAGCCTGATGGCGGGCGTCTCCGGCGAGGCTCTCGCTCACGCGGGCGTTGGCCCCGAGGACGTGGACGGCATCTATGTCGGGGTCATGAACAACGGCTTCTCGAAGCAGGGCTTCGAAGCGGCCCAGGTTGCGCTGAGCCTGCCCGAACTCGCCCATGTGCCAGCGACGCGGCTGGAGAATGCCTGCGCGACCGGCTCCGCGGCTCTCTATACGGCGCTCGATTTCGTCGAGAGCGGTCGCGGCCGCGTGGCCCTCGTTGTCGGCGCCGAAAAGATGACCGCAAAACCGGTGATCGAGACGAGCGACATCCTTCTGAACGCCTCCTACCGCAAGGAGGAGGGCGACACCGAAGGCGGCTTCGCGGGCGTGTTTGGCCGGATCGCCCAGACCTATTTCCAGCGCTACGGCGACCGCAGCGAGGAACTGGCCCGCATCGCCGCGAAGAACCACAGGAACGGAGTCTCGAATCCGTATGCCCAGATGCGCCGCGATTTCGGCTTCGAGTTCTGCAACGCCGTCTCGGACAAAAACCCCTATGTGGCGGCGCCGCTGCGGCGAACCGACTGCTCGCTTATCTCAGACGGGGCGGCTGCCATTGTGGTGGCGGACGAGGAAACGGCCCAGAAGCTTCAACGCTCGATCGCGTTTCGCACCCGTCAGCACGTCAACGACATCCTTCCCCTGTCGCGGCGCGACCCGACGGCCTTCGCGGGCGCCCGAATGGCCTGGGAGAAGGCGCGGGCGAATGCCGGTGTCACGCTCGACGATCTCGACCTCGTCGAGACGCATGACTGCTTCACCATCGCCGAGCTCATAGAATACGAGGCGATGGGCCTCGTGGCTCCTGGCGAGGGCTACCGCGTGGTGCGGGAAGGCATCGCCGAGAAAGGCGGTCGTCTCCCGGTCAATCCATCCGGAGGATTGAAGTCGAAGGGGCACCCGGTCGGTGCGACCGGCGTGTCGATGCATGTCATGGCCTGCCTTCAGCTCATGAACGAAGCGGGCGATATGCAGATTCCGGCTGCTGCGCTCGCGGGCGTCTTCAACATGGGCGGTGCGGCCGTCGCAAACTACGTTTCCATCCTGGAGCGTCTCAAATGACCGCGACCGTACAGGCCACTCCCGGCGGCGTGACGCCCGTCTCCAAGCGGGTCATGAACCTGGCCAATTTCCTCCATCAGGCAGCACGGCGCCATGGGGAGGAGATTGGCTTCGTCTGGGGCGACATGAATCTGACCTGGGCCGAGCTGGACGGTCGTGTCAATGCCATGGCGGCGGCCCTGGCCGAAGGAGGTGTCAGGAAGGGTGACCGCGTTCTGGTGCAGTCCAAGAACTGCAACCAGATGTTCGAGTCAATGTTCGCCTGCTTCCATCTCGGTGCCGTCTGGGTTCCGACAAATTTTCGCCAGACCCCAGCGGAGGTGGCTTTTCTCGCCCAGTCGAGCGGCGCCTCCGCCATGATCTGCCACTGCGACTTTCCGGAGCACGTTGCGGTCGTGCGTGAGGCCGCTCCCGGCATTCGGCTCGTCATGTCCATCGGCGCCTCCGACTTCGGCCAGGATTACGATGCGCTCGTCGCGCAGCATTCCGGCGAGAGCGTGCCGATGGCAGACGTCCAGCACGATGATCCATGCTGGTTCTTCTTCACCTCGGGCACGACCGGACGGCCCAAGGCCGCTGTTCTCACCCATGGCCAGATGGCCTTCGTGGTGACGAACCACCTCTGCGATCTGATGCCGGGCACCACGCATAAGGATGCCTCCCTGGTGGTGGCCCCCCTGTCTCACGGCGCGGGCGTTCATCAGCTCACGCAGGTCGCACGCGGGGTCAAGACGGTGCTGCTCCCGGGCGACCGGTTCGACGTGGACGAGGCCTGGGCGCTCGTCGAGAAATGGCGGATCACGAACCTGTTCACCGTGCCGACCATCGTCAAGATGCTGACCGAGCATCCCGCGGTGCATGCGCACGACCACTCGTCCCTGCGCTACGTGATCTATGCCGGCGCTCCCATGTACCGGGAGGACCAGAAGCACGCGCTGAAGACGCTGGGAAAGGTGCTCGTCCAGTATTTCGGGCTCGGCGAGGTCACCGGCAATATTACCGTGCTTCCGCCTGCGCTCCATGAGCCGGAGGATGGGCCGGGCGTGAAGGTCGGAACCTGCGGCTACGAGCGCACCGGGATGCAGATCTCGATACAGGATGCAACGGGACGCGTGATGGAGGCAGGGGAGACCGGCGAGATCTGCGTCTGCGGCCCGGCGGTATTCGCGGGCTACTACGACAACCCGGAGGCCAATGCCAAAGCCTTCCGCGACGGCTGGTTCCGGACGGGCGACCTCGGTCACGTGGACCAGGCCGGCTATCTCTACATCACCGGACGCGCTTCTGACATGTACATCTCGGGCGGCTCCAACGTCTATCCGCGGGAGATCGAAGAGAAGATCCTGACGCATGAGGCGGTTGCCGAGGTCGCGATCGTGGGAGTGCCCGATAGGACCTGGGGCGAGGTGGGCGTGGCGGTCTGCATCCTCCGGCCGAAGGCCAGCCTCAGCGAGCGGGAGCTCTTGACGTGGATGGACGGAAAAGTCGCCCGCTACAAGCTTCCGAAGCGCGTGTTCTTCTGGGAGGCGCTTCCCAAATCCGCCTACGGCAAAATCACCAAGAAGGATATCCGGACGGAACTCGAGGCCAGGGGTTGCCTGCCCCTGGACCAACCGACCCAGGTCCTAGCCTAAGCATCGGGATGCATTCTCCAAACTGACACTAGGCCCTTTGCCGAACGCTGCTACTCATCGGAACGGAGAAAGTCATGGCTCAGGAACAGACGGTGCTGGTGACAGGAGGGGCTTCGGGAATTGGTCTTGCGGTCGTCGAGGCCGTTCTGGCCGAGGGCTGGCGCGTCGTCGTGGCGGATCTGGATCCAAAAAACCTCGACCGATGCAGGGAGGCTCTCGGGCCCTTCGGCGACCGTGTGCGGTTCGAGTCGATGAACGTTGCGGACGAGGATACGGTTGTCCGGGTCATTGCTGCGTGCGAGGCTGAGCTGGGCCCGCTGACAGGCGTCGTCAATTCGGCCGGCACTGGGCGTGACGTGGCGGCACTCGACACGAGCGTTGAACTCTTCCGGATGATGCTGGAGGTCAACCTGATCGGCAGCTTCGTCGTTTCCCGCGAGGCCGCCCGGAGAATGCGGGAGCGAGGAGGCGGATCCATCGTCAACATCGCGTCTGTTTCGGGCGTCACGGGAAACAAGGGTCGCGTCGCCTACGGGGCTTCCAAGGGTGGCGTGATCACCATGACCAAGGTGATGGCGGTCGAACTGGCGTCGCTCGGGATTCGGGTGAACGCTATCGCGCCCGGCCCAATCGAGACGCCTCTGGTCCGGGAGGTTCACACGCCCGAGGTGCGCTCCGCTTGGATAGCGGCTGTGCCGCAGCGCCGATACGGCCTGCCGGACGAAATCGCCGGAACCGCAGTCTTCCTGCTCGATGGCCGCAAGTCCAGCTACATCACCGGGCAGACGATCTGCGTCGATGGCGGCTTCTCGACTTCGGGAATTCTGGATGCCGCGGCTGCTATGCCGGCCGAGGCCTCCGGCATGCGATAGGGGTGACCAGGACATGGGCAATCGTTTGAAAGGCAAGACGGCTATCGTGTTCGGGGCAGGATCCTCTGGGGACGGCTGGGGCAACGGCAAAGCCGCAGCCGTAGCCTATGCACGCGAGGGCGCGCGGGTCGCCTGTGTCGACCTGATGCAGGATGCGGCGGAGGAAACGGCCGCCATCATCGAGTCCGAGGGTGGATCAGTTCTGTCGATCGCCGCCGATGTCACTGACGCGGACTCGATCGAAGGCGCCGTGGACCGAACAATTTCCGAATTCGGGCGGATCGACGTTCTGCACAACAATGTCGGCGTGACCCACATGGGCGGTCCCGTCGATCTGAGCGAGGAGCAGTTCAAGGCCGCTCTCGATCTGAATATCGGTCCGGTCTATCGGTCCGCCAAGGCCGTCATCCCCCATATGCTGAGGCAGGGTGGGGGCGCGATCATCAACATCTCGTCGCTTGCGGCCATCCGATGGACTGGCTATCCGTACTTTGCTTATTATGCGAGCAAGGCGGCCGTGAACCAGGCCACCATGGCGCTCGCCATGCAATATGCCCGCAGCGGCATCCGTGCCAACTGCATCATGCCCGGCCTGATCGACACGCCGCTGATCTACAGGCAGATCTCCGCTCAATATTCGTCCGTGGAAGAGATGGTGGCGGCGCGCAATGCCGCCGTTCCACTCGGAAAAATGGGAACAGCGTGGGACATCGCCAATGCCGCGGTGTTCCTCGCGTCCGATGAAGCCCGCTTCATCACAGGAGTCTGCCTTCCGGTGGATGGCGGGCAGAGCTGCGCCGTGTCGGAATTCCACTAGCGCATCGCGCGGCCCGCTGGGTCCGCTCGAACGATGCGCTGATCTAAGAAGGGAGAATGGGATCGATCCCAAAAGTGCAAGTCCGCTTCCCGCGTCCGATGCTCTTGAGTACCGTCAGCGCACAGCGGAATTGTGCTCTTCTATGAACGACATTCAAAATCGAAAACCCGAAGAATGGGGCGTGAGTTCAAATCCGCGCCCGGCGCGAGAAAACACTTAAAGCAAACGGAAGGGAACGGGGATGGCATATGCAACGATGGGCGATGGCGTGCGCCTCTTCTATGAAGTGGCCGGGACAGGTTCGCCCATCGTATTCGTACACGAATTCGGCGGGAACCACTGGAGCTGGGAGCCGCAGGTCGGCTATTTCTCCCGCCGGCATCGATGCGTCACCTATGCGGCGCGCGGCTATCCACCGTCGGATATTCCTGAGACGGTAGACCAGTACTCGCAGGAGCGCGCCGCGGCCGATGTCGTCGATGTGATGAGTGCGGCGGGGATCGAGAAGGCCCACATCGTAGGGCTTTCCATGGGAGCCTTCGCGTGCGTGCATGCTGCGCTGCGCTATCCGGATCGCGTGCTGTCCGCCGTTGTCGCCGGTGCCGGCTACGGCTCCGAGAGGGAACGCCAGGCGACCTTCCGCGAGAATTCGGAACAGGTGGCGAGAGGTTTCGAGGAGCGGGGCTCGGAAGGCTTCGCTCCCATTTACGCAGAGAGCGCATCCCGCGTTCAGTTCCAGGAGAAGGATCCGCGCGGCTGGCAGCTTTTCGCCGAGAGGCTCGCGAAGCATTCGGTGCGCGGGGCTGCGAACACGATGCGCGGCGTCCAGATGCGCCGGCCGTCCCTCTATGATCTCGAGACCGAACTCGCCACGATGCAGGTGCCGTTGCTGGTTGTCGTGGGCGACGAGGATGATCATTCCATCCAACCGGGCATTTTCCTGAAACGGACCGTGCCGCGCTCCGGCCTCGTGATGTTTCCCAAATCCGGCCACACCCTGAACCTGGAGGAGCCTGCGCTATTCAACCGAGTGGTAGCCGAGTTCGTCGCCCAGGTCGAAGCCGGGCGCTGGGGGCCACGCGATCCTCGGGCCGACCCCCGGCAGATCATGCGGGCGGATTGAGAGATGCCGGTTCCGAGCCAAGAAACCCGAGAGGGCGCACATGACTCGAACCAGAGCCTGAACAGGACGTGGGACAGCACAATGAGACACATTCTTCACCCGGGCCCGGCAGCCCTGGAGCGCACGACTGCCGTTGCCGGTACACCAGTTCCACTGCGCTTCGTGCTCGAGCCGGGCGATGCCGTGGATGCGGCCATCGCCAAAGGGTTCGCGACTTCCGGCTGCATCGGCGGCATCGTGGCGTTCCGGGGCGGCCGCTTCGAGCCGTTCCAGTTCGTCATGCCGGCAGCGTCCCCGGACGCGTCTCACGCGGCTTGGTACAGCGACACCTTTGCGCCGGCGGGCCCGGTTGAAATCAGGCGTGGCTGCGCCATCGTCGGAGAGCGTGACGGAAAGCTCTTCATTCACTGCCATGGGATCTGGGCGAGCGCCGAGGGGGTCCAGATGGGCCATTTGCTGGCCCCGAACACGATCGTGGCGGAGCCGATCGAGGTGACAGGAATTGGCACGAGAACTGCGACCTTCAGGGCTGTGCCCGATTCCGAGACAAATTTTACCCTCTTCGAACCAGTTCCGGCAGGCGAATCTGGGCAGGAGGGGGCGGGTCCCCGGGTGATGCTGGCCAAGGTCCGTCCGAACGAGGACATCAGCCTTGCTATCGAGGAGATCTGTTCACGGCACGGAATCACGAAGGCCAGAGTCCATGGAATCGGCAGCCTGAATGGGGTACGCTTTACCGATGGAAGCCGCGTGGAATCCCATGCGACGGAGGTGTTGATCCGCGAGGGCAGGGTGGAACCATCCGGCAGCGATCCCAGAGCCTTTCTCCGAATCGACGTCGTGGATACGGACGGGCGCATCTTTTCCGGGGATCTCGTCCGTGCGGACAATCCCGTTTGTGTGACCTTCGAACTGATGATCGAGGGTATGGCGTGAGCAAGTCCTATCGCAGCCTGATCCTTGCTCGTACGGAAAGATCCGCCAAATATAATCGGCACCAAGGCATCGAGATGGATCATGCCAAGATTAGATCCCCGTTCCCGTCGAAAACGATGGGACGGCTGATGTGAACGCCTGAAGGCTGCGGAGCAGGCATTCACGGGATCTTGCCTGCTTTTCACGCAAGTTACGGCACCGGTGTCGCGGCGAACTTTGCGATGTCGCCATCTCGGCTTCGCGCTGGACAGCGACGAAGGTCGCGCTGATATCGGGGCTGCCTTTTTCCACACTGACATTCCGGCCCTATGTGCCGGAGTGTCGATTGGCAGGGGAAGCCGCTTAGAGCATCGGACCCGAAAGTGGATTCCGCTTTCGGGTCCGATACTCTAGCCCACTTTCCGCGTTTTTGCCTGAGTTACGGGATCGGCGCAAACTATGGCACCCTCCTTCTGGAAGGCTTCGATCTCCTGGTCCGAGAACCCAGCTTCTGTAAGAATCTCCCGCGTATCCTCGCCAAAGACGGGAGAGCCCTTGAGGACGTCACCTGGCGTGCTGGAGAACTTCACCGGAAGGCCCAATGTCTTGACGGGACCGAGTGTCGAATGTTCAACCTCAACCAACATCTTGCGAGCGGCCGTCTGAGGATCGTTGAGGGCCTGCAGCATGTCGTAGACGGGTCCGCAGGGCACGCCCTTCTCGTCGAGAATCCCGAGCCAGTACGCTGCTGGCTTGGTGCGGAAGCGCTCTGCGAGTTTCGCCTCGAGTTCGGGCAGATGCCCCATACGGTCAGCGCCGGTCCGGAACCGGGGATCATCGGCCAGCTCGGGCGCGTCGATAGCGTCGAGCGTACGCAGCCAGTTCTTTTGGTTCGCGCCACCGACAACGATCCAGCCATCCGACGTCTGGAAGGCTTGGTACGGAGCGTTGAGTGGATGCGCCGAGCCCATGGCTTTGGGGACGGAACCGGTTGCAAGTGCAATCGCCGATTGCCAGTAGGTTTGAACGAGAGCCGCTTCGAAAAGGGAGGTCTCGACCCACTGACCCTCGCCAGTCTTGAGACGATGGGCGTAAGCGGCCAGGATGCCCATGGCAGCAAGAATGCCAGCCGTGATGTCCGAGAGTGGCGGACCGCATTTGGCGGGCGCTCCACGTGGCTCTCCTGTGAAACTCATGATGCCGCTCATGGCCTGAGCCACAAGGTCGAAACCGCGTCGATCCTTGTAGGGACCGGTCCGGCCGAATCCCGAGAGCGAGCAATAGATGAGACCGGGATTCTCCTTCCTGAGATCCTCGTATCCGAACCCAAGGCGTTCCATCACGCCCGGACCAAAGTTCTCGACGAGAACGTCGGCTGTCTGCACGAGCCGGCGCAGGACCTTCTTGCCGCCCCCGGTCTTGAGATCGAGCACGATGCCTCGCTTGTTGCGGTTCATCATCATATACGCGGCCGCCTCGTCTCCAATCTTGGGAGGCAGCATGCGCCGTGTGTCGTCACCATCGGGAGATTTCTCGATCTTGATGACGTCTGCGCCCATATCGGCGAGCATGAGCGTGCAGGTCGGCCCCGCCATGACGTGCGTCAGATCGATGACCTTCATTCCATTGAGCGGACCCATCATATCCTCGTCTGTTGTCGCAACACAGGCTTCAGGACACGGATACGTCCCTGTCAGCCGGCCGGGCGGCGCTCGTAAAGGGTGCTGTACTGCTCGCGCAGCACGTTCTTCTGGACTTTGCCCATGGTGTTGCGCGGCAGCTCGTTGACGAAGAGCACGCGCTTGGGCTGCTTGAATTTGGCGAGCTTGTCACGCACGCTCGCCATGATCGTTTCCTCGGTTAGATCGGTATCCTTCACAGGGACCACGATGGCTGTCACGCCCTCGCCGAAATCCGGGTGTGGCACACCAATGACCGCCGATTCCTGCACGCCTTCGACGGCGTCGATGGCGAGCTCAATCTCCTTTGGGTAGACATTGAAGCCGCCCGTGATGATGAGATCCTTACCTCGCCCGACAATGTGGACGTAGCCGCGCTCGTCGATTTTCCCGATGTCGCCGGTGATGAAGAAGCCGTCCGGCCGGAATTCGGACGCTGTCTTCTCTGGCATGCGCCAGTAGCCCTTGAACACGTTCGGGCCCTTCACCTCGATCATGCCGATCTCGCTGGTGCCGAGCTGACGGCCCGTTTCGGGATCGGCAATGCGCAATTCGACACCGGGCAGGGGGAAGCCAACGGTTCCGGCGATTCTGTCACCATCGTAGGGATTGGAGGTGTTCATATTCGTTTCGGTCATACCGTAGCGTTCAAGGATCGCATGGCCAGTGCGCTCCGAGAACTCGTCATGGGTCGATGCAAGAAGCGGCGCCGATCCCGAGATGAAAAGGCGCATGTGCGCGGTGCGTTCGCGCGTAAAATCCGGGTGCTCCAGCAACCGCGTATAGAAGGTGGGAACGCCCATCATGGCAGTGGCGCGTGGCAGAAGCCGGATTACCTCGTCGGCGTCGAACTTCGTCAGGAACAGCATGGAGGCATGAGCGGCGAGCACCACGTTGGTCGCCACGAACAATCCATGGGTGTGATAGATCGGCAGAGCGTGGAGAAGCACGTCGTCCGCCGTGAAGCGCCAGTAATTAACCAGCGTCAGAGCATTCGAAGCCAGATTGCAGTGGGTCAACATGGCACCCTTGGAGCGCCCTGTTGTACCGGAGGTGTAGAGGATCGCCGCAAGATCGTCCGGGCCGGCCGGGTAATCCTCGAAGGTCTCGGGCTGATTGGCCGCAAGCGCGATAAGGCTTCCGTCGCCAGCCGTGCCTAAGGTTTCGGCCCGGCCGCCGACCTTGGCGGCAATGGCGCCAATCTCCGTTTGGGCGGAAGGGCGGCAGACAACGAGGCGAGGTTCCGCGTCTCCAACAAAATAATCGACTTCGCTTGCGGTATAGGCGGTGTTCAGCGGCAGGTAGACGGCTCCGGCTCGTACGCAGGCGACATAAAGGGCGAGCGCTTCAGGAGACTTGTCGACCTGAACGGCGACCCGGTCGCCGGGCCTCACCCCGCAGCCTCTCAAGGCGTGGGCAAGGCGAGCCGTGATCGCAAAGAAGCGCCGATACGTGAGTGTGCCGCCGTCTGCCGTCTCCAGGAAAATCTTGTCCGCTATATCGGGTTGTACATGGAAAAGCGGAAGCAGCGTCGTTGTCATGTCAGGATCAATCTGTCGTTCGTTGGGTGGAATGAGAAAACGAAGAGCCGTTCCCATGCTTTTGAAGTCCCCTTGCTTTCGAAGTTCACTTGCCTTCGAAATTCGGAGGGCGCTTGTTGAGGAACGCGTCGATGCCCTCACGAAAATCCTGGCTCATGTAACACATGAGGATCAGGTCCTCGCCTTGGCCCGGAGGAATCGTCGGGCGCAGCCGGCGCAACGCCTCCTTGCAGGCCTGGAGGGTGAGCGGAGCATGGCCAGCGACGGTGCGGGCGAGCTCCTCAGCACGTGACATCAGTGCGGCCGGATCGGCAACGACTTCGCTGACCAAGCCGATCTCGAGCGCTTCAGGAGCCTCCACCAAGCGGGCCGTGAAGATCATTTCCTTGAGGCGGGCAGGGCCGATCAGGGCAGCGAACCGGCTATAGTTCGACATGGACAGGCAGTTGCCGAGTGTCCGAGCAATCGGCAGGCCGAAGCGCGCGTTATCGGCGGCAATCCGTAAGTCGCAGCAGCCTGCAATTCCAGCACCGCCGCCTGTGCAGGCGCCGGCGATGGCGGCAATCGTCGGAACGCGACAGGTCTCAAGGGCGTTCAACACGCGGTCGATGCGGCCCTCATAGCCGAGGGCGTCCTCTGGGCTGTCGAACGCGCGGAACTGGGAAATGTCCGTACCGGCCGCAAAGGCCTTGCCCCCCGCTCCGGTGAGCACCATGGCCCGGATCGAGCGATCCTCGTGGACCTCGGCGCAGATCTCCGCAAGGCGCTCGTACATGGCGAAGGTGAAGGCGTTGCGGGCCTGCGGCCTGTTGAAGGTGACGAACGCCACCCCATTGCGTCGCTCATAGAGAATTTCATCGCTCGGCGTGGTGATTGGCATCGTTGTCGTATCCATTGGCAGTTTCGATCCTGTCATCTCCACTCTCTCAATCCCTGGATGCCAGCATCGTCAGAATGCAGGGCTTTCCGAGAACTCGATAGCGATCAGGTTCAGTTTGAATTCACAACGTCCATAATGCAAGGTTACAATTGCGAAGTTCGAGATCTGCGCGGCATAATTGTATTCAAATTGAACGAACCTTGACGTTATCCAATACCGTCGGCAACACCGTGCGAGGCTGGTGACGCATAAGGATTAGGCGCGATGTTGCATGATGAGGTGGTGTCCCGGGTTAGGCACATGCTGATGGAGGGTGAGATTCCTCCCGGCGCGCGCGTCCCCGAGCGGGACCTATGCCTGACGCTGGGAATTTCCCGGACGCCTCTGCGCGAGGCGTTGAAGGTCCTCGCTGCCGAAGGTTATGTGGTCCTGTTGCCCAATCGGGGCGCACGAGCGGCCAAGCTGACACAGAAGGACGTGCAGGATCTCTTCGAGGTCTGCGAAAGCCTGGAGGCTGCAGCCGGGGAACTCGCCTGTCAGCGCATCACCGACGACCAGGTCCGGCGAATTGCGTGTCTGCACGACGAAATGGTCTCGCACTACCGCAACGGGGACCTGTTGCAATATTACCGCTGCAATCGATCGATCCATGAAGCGATCGTGGATGCGGCCGACAACGCGGCGCTGGCCTCGCTCTACGAGTCGGTGACAGCGCGCATTCGGCGCGCGCGGTTCGTGGTCCCCATGCCTCCCAGCCACTGGGAGTTGGCGGTGCAGGAGCACGAGGCAATCCTGAACGCCCTGCAGCGGCGGGATGGTTGCGGTCTCTCCCACATTCTTCGCCGGCATCTGCGGCACAAACGTCAAGAGGTGGAGCGCGCCGGCTTCGCAGAGAGTGCAGAAGGTGCACAGCTGCAGACCAGGAGGATGCCACGGACCGCTTCGGCCTAGGGACGCGGATTGTTCAAGATCAGCAGGCTGGCCTAGTCAACGAGAGGAACGAGGAGAATTGAGATGCCGATCTACGAGTTGAATGGCGAGAGGCCCACATTACCACCAGTCGGCCAGCATTGGATTGCACCTGACGCCCATGTCATTGGGCGCGTTCGTCTGGGACATGAGGTCGGAGTCTGGTTCGGCGCCGTCATCCGGGCGGACAATGACACGATCATCATCGGCGATCGAACCAACATTCAGGAAGGAGCGATGCTGCATGTCGACGAGGGATTTCCTCTGACCATCGGCGAGGGCGTCACAATCGGGCATCATGCCATCGTGCATGGCTGTACGATCGGTGACAATTCCCTGATCGGTATGGGGGCAACCGTTTTGAACGGCGCGCGCATCGGCAGGAATTGCCTTGTGGGAGCCAATGCGCTTGTGACCGAGGGCAAGGAGTTCCCTGACAACTCCCTCATTGTCGGCGCGCCTGCGAAAGCCGTGCGGACACTGGATCTGGAGACCGCCGAGAGGCTGCGTGCATCCGCGATGGGTTATGTCGCGAACTGGCAGCGGTTCGCTAAGGGTTTGAAGGTGATCGGATAGCGACCTTCGATCCACATTGGCTCGATCTGTTGAGAGAGCATCGGACGCGGCTTGCTCGATCCGCAGGATGCGCTAAGCCCTATTGGACAGACAGAACCCGTGCGATTGCGGCCGCCGCCGCCAACGTGCGCTGATCATCGCCGATGCGACCGACAATTTGGACGCCGATCGGCATTCCAGATGGCCCGGTCAGGCCCGGCACATTGACGCAGGGCCCTCCCAGCAACGTCCAGACGCGGTTGAAGACCGGATCGCCGGTTGCCTCCAGTCCCCGGGGAGCTTCACCTGGCGCACTGGGGGTCAACAATACGTCCAGGCCATCCAGCGCGTCTGCCATGCCGGCCCGTGCCTCTGCCGCAAGAGATTGAGCGCTGTCGTAATCTTCGGGCGCGATGGCTGCCCCAATCTGAAGGATCTCACGCAGCTTGGCGCTGAGACGATCCGGGTGAGTCAGCATCTCGGACGCACAGGCTCGAGCCCCCTCATACGCCATAATGGTCTTCTGCACCTCGCACAGACCTCGCCAGGATTCCGGGAGCACCACCTCGCGTATATCCAGTCCAGAAGCTTGCAGGCGCTTGACCGCTTCTTCCAAAACTGCCGCCGTCGCAGGTTCAGCTGCATCCCACTCATGGGTTCGAGACAGGCCGATACGTGGGCGGACAGACCGGTTCTCGATACGCAGTCCTGGCCGCCCTGCGAGGACGGAGGCAAAAAGGGCCGCATCCTCAACTGTCCTGGCAAAGACGCCGACCGTATCGAGGCTATCGGCAAACGGCCGCACACCCGTACGGTCGATCAGGCCTTGTGTCGGCTTATAGCCGACGCAGCCGCAATAGCTCGCGGGCCTGATGACAGAGCCGGCCGTCTGGGTGCCGAGAGCCAGCAACACCATGCCATCGGCGACGGCGGCGGCCGAACCAGATGATGAGCCGCCAGGGGTCCGGCCGTAGTCATGCGGATTGTGCGTCTTGCCGGGTTGGAAATAGGCAAATTCAGTCGTTACGGTCTTGCCGAGGATCAATGCACCAGCGTGTCGTGCCAGTGCCACACAGGCGGCATCCCGCGCGGGCTGGTGTTCCTCGTAAATGGGCGAGCCGAAACGCGTCGGCATGTCCGCCGTATCGATGATGTCTTTGACGCCGATCGGCAGTCCCTTCAGCGGCCCCGTGCCGGCGCGGTCGATGCGGCGCGCTGCGTCGAGCACCGCATCCGGCTCCAGGTGCTGCCATGCTTGCACTGCCGGTTCCCGCTCGACGATCCGCTCCAGACAGGCGCGGGCCAGGGCTTCGCAGGTCAAGCTGCCATCGGCGATACGCCGCAGGGCCTCGAGAGCGGTAGGAATCCTGGTCATTCGAACCCATCCTCAACGATATCCATGTATCTCTACCGCTGGATTGCGCCGCAAGGCAAAAGAGGGGCAGGTCACTCCTGCCCCTTCCTGGCTCCTATGCCTCTCGATCAAGAGGAGGCGTGTCGCCGGTGCCGAGATCCCAATACAACCCCGCCATCATGGACAGACCCTCGCGGGCGATTGCGACGGGGAGATGCTCGTTGGGGGCATGCTGGGAACAGCCGGGGTAGGAATGCGGTACCCAAATGGTGCGCAGGTTCAGGATCTCCGAGAAGATGTCGTTCGGGAGCGATCCGCCGAGATTGGGCAGAAGCGCAGGCTTCTTGCCGGTCGTCCTGGCAAGAGAATTGAGGGCCCAGGTTACCCAGGGGTCCTCGGGGTCGAGGCGCGTTGCGTGGAAGATCTCTTCGCGGCTCTTTGCAATCTGAACCATCGTGAAGCCGTGACGATCGAGGTGACGGCGCAGAGCCGGTAGAACCTCGTCCGGGTCAATGCCAACCACGAAACGCAGTTGGCAGCGGGCCCAGGCACTCGGCGGCACGGCGTTGACCGGAGTTTCAGGAACGCCGGATTTCATGGCGAGCACATCGAAGGAACACCAGCCGAAGACCTGCTCGGCCGGTGTCAGCCCCGGCTCACCCCATTCCGGGTCGATGGTCGGGCCATCGGGGCCGCCATCGACCTCGCAATCCGCGAGCGCTCGGCGCACTGCCGCGGGGAGTTCCTTCGGAACCCATTCGTGGATGCGAATCTGGCCTGTCGGCGAGGCGATGCTGGCAATAGCATGGGCGAGCTGGATCGCCGGGTCTGAGAGAATGCCTCCCCAATTGCCTGAATGATGTCCTCCGTCGCGTGCGTTGATCGAGAGATCGAAGGTGACGCCGCCGCGCGAGCCAAGAAAGATCGTCGGCCGCTCGGCATTGAGGCGCGGCCCATCAGACGCGATGAGAACGTCGGCCTTCAGCAGGTCTTTCTGCTCCGCGCACAACTCGCGCAGGCCGGGAGAGCCCATCTCCTCGCCCATCTCGATCAGATATTTGGCGTTGAATCCGAGCTTGCCGCGGGTCTCCAGGACAGCTTTCAGGCCGGCGATATTGATGACGTGCTGACCCTTGTTGTCGACGACGCCGCGGCCATACCAGCGGTCTCCGACTTCCGTGAGCGTCCAGGGGGAAAGGCCCTGGTTCCAGTCCTTATCGAGACCGCGGATCACATCGCCATGGCCGTAGCCGAGGATCGTCGGGACATCAGGGCTCTCGATGCGCTCGGCATAGAGGAACGGGCCCTTCGCCTTTTGATGGTAGAGCGTCCTGCAGGTGAAGCCGAGACTCTCGAGCAGGGGGCGCATCTCCGTTTCGATATAGGCCGTGAGCGTTTCAGCCCGCTCTGGATTCTGGCTCTCGGTCGGCATCGCGACGAGGCGGGCCAGGTCTGTCTTGAGAGCGCCCGAGTCGAAATAGTTCTCAGCCTTTGCAATGGCTGTCTCGCGAGTCATGGGGCTATTCCTTCCGTTGAAAATCCGATTGGCAAGGTCACAGATTGGCGCGTGTGTCCTGTCCGGGATCATGGAGATGGCAGGCAACCATATCCCGCTCGAACCGGACGAGGCGCGGTTCAGACGTGCTGCACTGAGGCATCCGCGCCGGACAGCGCGGATGGAAGGGGCATCCCGGGGGCGGGTTGAGGGGATCTGGAAAGGCGAGGCCGAGTCCAGTTTCCGGAATGCCTCGTCCAGGCTCAGGTGTCAGGACGGACGCCAAGAGCGCCTTGGTGTAAGGGTGCCGGGGCGCCCTGAAGAGGGTTTCCGTTTCGGCCAATTCAACGACGCGGCCGAGATACATCACCGCCACGCGTGTCGCGATGTGCTCGACCACAGCGAGGTTGTGGCTGATGAACACGTAGGTCAGGCCGAGTTCACGGCGCAGATCCATGAGCAGGTTCAGAATTTGCGACTGAACCGAGACGTCCAGCGCGGAGGTCGGCTCGTCGCAGACCACGAGTTCCGGATTCATGACAAGCGCCCGAGCAATGGCGACGCGCTGACGCTGGCCACCTGAAAGTTCGCGGGGATAGCGGTCGGCGAAACGCTGTGGCAGACCCACCTTGTCGAGGGTCTCAAGCGTGCGCTTGCGCCGCTCCGCCGCCGTGCCGATGCCGTGCACTTCCAGCGGCAGGGCCACGATGGACGCGATGGTGCGGCGCGGGTTGAGCGAGGAATAGGGATCCTGAAAAACAGGCTGCACGCGCCGGGCCATGCCTTTGCGGCTGAGCGAGCGGATATCCGTTCCATCCAGCGTGATGCCGCCGCCTGTGGGCGGCAGGAGGCCGAGCAGCATGCGGGCAAGCGTGGACTTGCCGCAGCCGGATTCGCCCACAATTCCCAACACTTCCCCTTTGCGGATATCGAGGCTGATGCCGTTGACCGCATGCAGGGTTCGCCGGGACTTGAACATGCCCTGACTGACCTCGAAGGAGCGGGTGAGATCTCGGGTTTCGAGGATCGCCGTCATGCTGCGTTCTCCAGAATGCAACGCCATTGATGGCCCTCCGCAGCTTCGTTCAAGGGCGGCGCCATAGCGCAGATGTCGCGGGCGTGGCTGCAGCGGTCGCGGAAGCTGCAGCCGCGAATCTCACCCACCAGAGAGGGTACGACCCCGGGAATGACGCCGAGCTTTCCGCCTCGAACCGTGCGGCCCGGCACGGGTATGCAGTCGATCAGCCCCTTCGTGTAGGGATGCTGCGGATTGGCGAAGAGCGATGCGGTCGGCCCTTGTTCAACGATCTGCCCGGCATACATGACGGCCACCCGATCGGCGATGCGTGCCACGATGCCGAGATCGTGGGTGATCAGGACCATGGCAATGCCCAGCTCGCGCTGCAGGTCGGCCAGAAGGTGCAGGATCTGCGCCTGGATCGTCACATCAAGGGCCGTTGTCGGCTCGTCCGCGATCAGCAGGTCGGGGCCGCACATCAGAGCCATGGCGATCATGATGCGCTGACGCAGGCCGCCCGAGAGCTGGTGGGGGAATTGTCCGAGACGCTGGGCCGCCGAAGCGATGCCGACCTTGCCGAGCAGATGGACGGCCCGTTCCCGCGCCTCCGCCTCGCTCGCATTGCGGTGCTGGCGGTAGGCTTCCACGAGTTGATTGCCGATCGTATAGGCCGGGTTCAGCGCCGTCATGGGCTCCTGAAAGATCATCGCCATGCGGTCGCCGCGCAGGGCATTGATGCGCTTCCGGCTCGCCTTGCCGAGATCCTCGCCCGCAAAGGCGATGCGCCGGGCTTTCCGGGTGGCTGCCTTGGGCAAAAGGTCCATGATCGCGAGGGAGGTCATGGACTTGCCGCAGCCGGACTCGCCTACGAGACAGAGCGTCTCGCCGCGCCTTACGGAAAAGGAGATGTCGCGCACGGCGTGGAGGGCGCCACGGGGAGTGTCGATGTCGACGTTCAGACCGTCGACTTCAAGAATAACGTCGCTCATGGCTCAGGCCCGTCCTTCCGGTGAAATCACGTCACGCAGGCCGTCCCCCGCCAGGTTGATCGCGAAAATCAGCAGCGCCAGAGCCGATCCCGGGATCGCAATGAGCCAGAACGAAAAGAACATGTAGGCTTTTGCCTCCGCAATCATGAGGCCCCAGGAGGGCAGGGGAGGCTGCACGCCAAGGCCCAGGAAGGAGAGGGCTGCCTCGAGCAGGATCGCACTCGCAGCCTCGAGAGTCGCAATGACGATCAGATGAGGAGCGATGTTCGGCAGGACCTCCTGGAGAATGATACGTGTGGTCGACGCTCCGGCCGCCTGTGCGGCCGCCACGTAGTCGAGTGAGCGGACCTGCTGGGTCGCACTGCGCATCACCACGGCGAAGCGGTCCCACTTGAGGAATCCGAGCACCAAAATGACGACCCAAAGGGAGCCGCCGACCATCGCCACCACGGCAAGTGCCACAAGGATGACCGGCATCGAGAGACGGGTCGTCACGATGAAGGTCATCAGAAGGTCGACCTTGCCGCCGAAATAGCCGGCCGCCAAGCCCATCGCCGTTCCGATGATGCCAGAAATCAGTACCACGCTGACGCCGATCAGCAGAGAGATTCGCGCGCCGTAGAGCATGCGGGACAGGTAGTCGCGCCCGAGCTGGTCGGTGCCGAGCGGATGCAGCCACGATCCCTTGGCGTACCAGACGGGTGGTACATTGCGGAGCGAGAGGTTCTGCACATAGGGATCGTGTGGCGCAATCAGGGGCGCGAGCAGAGCCAGCGCGACGATGACCGCCAAGATCCCGGTGCCGATCACGAAGGCCTTCTGGCCGAGGAAGCGGCGCACGAGGCGCATGCCGGGCGAGGGTTCCGCGATGGCGGGGATGGAAAGCGGAGTGTCGGTCATGTCAGGCCACCCGGATGCGCGGATCGAGCCACGCGTTGGCAATGTCGGAGGCAAGCGTCAGAAGGACATAGACCACCGAGAGCAGCAGGACGACGACCTGCATGACAGGGAAGTCCTTGTAGGTGATGCTCTGGTAGGCCAGATAGCCGAGACCATCGAGGGCAAAGATCGTCTCGATGACGACGGACCCGCCAAGCAGGAAGCCGAGCTGCACGGCGGTGAGCGCCACGACCGGGACGACGGCGTTACGCAGGGCATGCTTGAAGATGACCTTGTAGGCCGGCAGGCCCTTGGCCCGGGCGGTCCTGATGTAGTCGGAGGATAGAACCTCGATCATTCCGGCGCGGATGAGCCGCATGAAGGCCGGAGCGACGTAATAGCCAAGAGCAATTGTCGGCATGATGAAGTGCAGCCACGTGCCGGAACCCGAGACAGGCAGCCAGCGCAGCGTGATGGAGAAGATCATCACGAGGATCAGGGCGAAGAAGAAGTTCGGAAGCGCCTGACCGACCACGGCAATAGCCAGCGCCACCCGGTCGATCCAGCTGTTCGCGTACACGGCGGCCAGCACGCCCAGGGGAATGGATATGAGGAGCGCGAATCCGAGCGACGTGAAGCCGAGAATGAGGGTCGTCGGCAGCTTGTCGAGAACGAGCTTGCTCACCTCGGTCTTGAAATACAGGGACGTTCCAAAATCGCCCCTGAGGGTCTGCCAGAGCCAATCGATGTATTGCACGATGAGCGGCCGGTCGAGGCCGTAGGTCTTGCGGATGATCTCGAGATCCGCCTTCTGCGCACCTTCGCCCGCGATGGCCACCGCAATATCGCCCGACAAGCGCAGGAGAAAGAAAGCGATCGCTGAGACCGCCAACGCGACCAGGAGCGCCAAACCCAAGCGTTTGAGGATGTAGCCGAGCACGGCATTCTCCATAGAGGCCTAAAGAATCGGCCAAATTGCCTGTATGACCGCAACAGCGGCGCATGGAGCCGGAATACAATCCGCTCAAGCCGAGGATTTCGGGCACGCCGCCACAACAGGGACGCGTGCCCGCGTTTTCGCCAGCGGATTGCCGTGAGCGATCCTTGGGGACCGCCCCGGCTTCTTCGGCTTACTTCCAGTTCATTTCCCAGAAGCGGGGCATCTCGTCCGGATAGGCCTTGAAGTTCAGGTCCGACGTGGCGACGTAGTAGACCGGAAGCGAGTAGAGCGGCACAGCATACGCCTTGTCGGCGATGATCTTCAGGGCTTCCCGGTAGGATGTTTTGCGGATCTGCGGATCGACCGATGTGTCACCCTTGGTCAGCAGATCGCGTACCTGCGGGTCGCGGGTGATGTCCTCGGTCCGGAAAGCGAAATAATTCGACGTTGCCGCGGACACGTCGTTGACCGAGAACGAGCCCCAGGTCTGATGGGTGAGCATCGCCTTGTTGCCGGCAACCTGCTCGCGCATGGCGGCATATTGCAGGAAGCGCAGGTTCGTCTTAATGCCGACCGCCTGAAGATAGCCGATCAGGGCTTCGGTCTGGTTGCGCTCGCGGTAGGCCACGATATCGAGATCGAGGCCATTCGGATAGCCAGCCTCGGCAAGGAGCTGTTTCGCCTTGGCAGGATCGTACGGATAGCGCGTGGCGCCGTCGTCGGTGCATCCGAACTGGCTTGGGAAGCAGATGGTGTGGATAACGCGCGAGCCCGCGCCAACAATCTGCTTCACCATGCTTTCACGATCGATGGCGTGGATAATGGCCTTGCGCACGCGCTCGTCCTTCAGGGCCGGAGCCGGTGTGCCCTCAAGCGTGTTCATCTGCATAAACACGATGCGCATGGTTTCGCCGGAGACAACCTGGAGGGTGGGAACGGTTTCCAGCTGTTCCGCCTGGTCCTTCGGCACGCTCATGATGAAGTCGAGGCCGTTGGACAGAGCTTCCGCCATCTGGGTCTGACGGTCCGGAATGAAGCGGATCTCGATTTTGGCAATCTTAGGCTGCGGCTTCGGCGAGTCCTTGAAATAATCGGCGTTCTTTTCGAGCGTGATCGATTTGCCCGGAACGTAGTTCGTCACCTTGTAGGGTCCGGAGCCGACGGGCTTGTCGTTCTGCCCCTTTGGGCCAACCTTCTCGTAATACTCGTTCGGGTGGATGACGACCGGCCCGGCGAGATACTCGATGGCCGCCGGGAAGACCTGCTTGGTCGTGATGCGGACCTTGTACTTGTCGATCTTCTCGGCCTTCTCGATCCAGCTGACGTTGGCCTGGGTGACGACCTTGTTCTCAGGCTTGGAGATGAAGTTCATCGTGTAGACGACATCGTCCGCATCGAACTCCTCGCCGTTGTGGAACTTCACACCCTGTCTCAGGTCGAACTCGAGCGTACGGTCATCGATCTGACGCCAGGCGGTCGCGAGCTGGCCTTTGTACTCGTTGGTGTTCGGATCGCGGTAGACGAGCGTGTCCCAGACGTGCTGGCCGATGATGACGCCGATGCGGACGTTGTTGAAGAACGGATCCACGCTCTCTGGCGCCTGATCATAGGCAAACCGGATTGTATTGTCGGCTTTGCCCGCGAGGGCAGGGGCTGCGAAGACGCTGGTCAGGAGCGCGGTGGAAGCGAGGCTGAGCAGCGCCGCCTTACGTATCAAACTCATTTTAATCCTCTGGAATTGTGCTTGTTATTGTGTTTCTCGTTTTGCGCGCCAGTGATCGTTCTCGATCAGAAGGCGACGCGGAACCATTCCAAGCCTGCCAAGAATAGGGGCTTGCTTCAATTAGAATGATTAGAAAGGATCGTTGCTGAAGCGGCAATACGGTGAGTCCTCCAATGCAGCAGTCAGCCTTGCGCTATTTCCTGGAAGTCGCTCGGACCGGGTCCATCAGTGCGGCGGCCGAACGGCTGCGAGTCGCTGCATCGGCCATCAGTCGGCAGGTGGCGAAGCTCGAGGAGGAATACGAAACGCCCCTCTTCGAGCGGCGCTCACGAGGTATGGTCCTGACCCATGCAGGACGTCTTCTGGCATCCTATGCGCAACGTGCCGCGCTCGAGAGCGATCAGATCCAAAAGGAGATCAGGGAACTCAAGAGCGCCACGCGCGGCCTTATCCGCCTCGGCGTGACCGAGGGGCTTGCGGTGAGCTTCGTTCCGGAAGTGATCCACACCTTTCGCAAGGAGCGCCCGCATGTCCTGTTCGACATCAAGGTTCTAGGTCCAGCGAACGTGGTGGCCAGCGTTCAGGAGGGAGAGGTGGATATCGGCATCACGTTCTCATTGTCTCCCGAGGGTGGGGTGCGCATTCAGTGGCAGCGGGCCATGCCGGCCTATGCGTTGGCAAGCACGGATCACCCCCTGATCGGGCGTGGGCGTGTCTCGATTGCCGAACTGTTCGAATATCCCATCGCGATACTGGACGATGCTGCAACCATCAGGAGGGTGTTCGATATCTTCTGTGCGACCAAGGGCATCTCTCTCGAACCTGTCGTCAGTTCCACAAACGTCGCCAGCCTTTTTACCCTCTGCCAACTTGGCGGCGCCATAACCTTCTCAACCTATGTTTCGGCGCGCAGGGCGGTACGCGATGGCCATCTGTCGATCGTTCCCTTCGAAGAGGCGAGCTTTCTCGAGCGTAACATGCAGATCCAGACCATGCTGGGGCGCACCCTGCCGCAGACGACGCAAGACTTCATCGGTTTTCTCATTGCGGAGTTGGAGACGCTTGGCGCAACACAGCCTTCGTAAGGCAAAGGAGGGGAACGAAATTGAGCCTGCGCCGCTCGTTGCCGCATCAAGTGGGGCGCTTCGATCAGAACAACGCCGACAGGAGACGACCCTCTAGAGCATCGGACGTGAAAAGTGGATTTGCACTTCCTGCGCCCGATGCTCCCTTCTTAGAT
Organism: Microvirga sp. TS319; assembly: GCF_041276405.1. Classification (NCBI taxonomy): domain Bacteria; kingdom Pseudomonadati; phylum Pseudomonadota; class Alphaproteobacteria; order Hyphomicrobiales; family Methylobacteriaceae; genus Microvirga; species Microvirga sp. TS319. The sequence continues at coordinate 840,844 of NZ_JBGGGT010000001.1, forward strand.
GAGCGCATCGTTTGAGCGGACCCGGAGGGCCGCGTCAGCGAATACCGGAGCCACTTTTCGCTTGCGCGGCCCGCTGGGTCCGCACGATGCGCTAGGCTGCTCGGTTTCTCTGTTGTGCGCCCGGCCATATCGCAGGCCGAGCGCGGTCGTACTGCGGAGGTCGCGGCAGTTGTATGCCGAGTTGCTCGGCCGCATGCCATGCCCAGCGCGGATTATCGAGGAGCCCACGGCCGATTGCGACCTGGTCGGCCTGATTGCTCGTGATGATCTCATTCGCATGGTCCGGGCTAACGATCAGCCCAACAGCGCGGACAATGGTCCGGCTCTGCGACTTGACGGCCTCGGCCAGCGGCACTTGGTACCCGGGATGCACCGCGATCGGTGCTTTGGTCGGCATACCACCCGACGTTACATCAAGGTAGGCGAGACCTGCGGCCTCAAGAGCCCTGGCTAGATCAACTGCGTCCCCGACCCCTAGGCCGCCGGTTTCCCAATCGGTCCCGGTAATCCGCGCACCGACGGCAATATCGGATGAAACGGCCTCACGCACGGCATGGGCGACCGCTAACGGTAGTGCCATGCGTCCACGTGAGCTATCCCCCCAGCGATCATGACGCCGGTTTGATAATGGAGAGTGGAACTGATGCAGCAGGTAGCCATGAGCCATGTGCAGTTCCACGACGTCGAAGCCCAACCGCTCAGCGCGACGTGCAGCCTGTACGAAGGACTGGATAATTCCTTCGATTTGGACTTCTTCAAGGTCCCGTGGCACGTGCCATCCGGCATCATGAGGGAGAGGCGACGGCGCGACTGTCATCCAGGGATCTTCATGAGCGGCAAGGGGCCCACCGCCCTCCCAGGGGCGCTGGGCCGACCCCTTCCGCCCGGCATGGGAGATTTGAACTCCGAACCTGGTGCCTGGCAGTGCTACAGACCGAGCCGCCTTGAGAACCCGATCAAGAGCCCGCTCGTTCTCGTCGGAATAAAGCCCAAGGCAGCCGTGCGTGATGCGGCCGGCCCTCTCAACAGCGGTCGCCTCGAGCATCACCAGGCCGGCGCCTGACATTGCCAGCGTCATCAGATGCTGCAGATGCCAGTCGGAAGCGCAGCCGTCATGTGCTGAGTACTGGCACATGGGGGCCACAGCAATCCGGTTCGGAACGCGAACCGGGCCAAGGTCGAGTGGACTGAACAACGTCTGCGTCATTCGAAATTCCTATGGTTCAAGGGACAGCGGCCATCGATTTTGATGTGAGAACGAGGCATCTCAGCCGGCGGCAACGACCTTACCGATTGTCGAGGCCAGGATCTGGGCACGCTGGAGGAGTGTCGGCAACTCTATATACTCCTCAGCCGTATGCGCTTTGCCGCCAACCGGTCCTACGCCACAGATCGTCGGCGCCCCGACGCTCGCGGTAAAGCCGGAGTCAGCGCATCCGCCTGTAAATTCACCCTTTATGGAAACGCCATGCTCTTCGGCGGTCCCGAGATATTGGGATGCCAGCATGTCACTTTCCGCGGTTGGCACGAGAGCGAGAAAGTTGCTTTTGCCAGTCAAGGTCGATGTCGTGCCTGGAACGACCGACCGAGCGACCAGAGCCTCAACCGCCTTGCTGACGGCATCACGCTGATCATTCGTTATGAACCGTAGTTCAAACTCGGCACTCGCATGAGGGGCGGTCGTGTTCACCGACTGACCGCCCGACACGATCCCGACATTGACCGTGATGCCATCGTCGACCCGAGACAGGTCATGTAAGGCAACGATCTTGTGTCCAAGCTCTGCAATGGCGTTCACGCCCTCAGTGAAGTTCACCCCGGAATGAGCGGCCTTTCCGGTGATGTCCAGGCGAGAGTACAGCATGCCCTTGCGGCTGGTCACGATGTTGCCTGACGCTCGCCCTGGCTCCGCATTGAACACGGCAAGGGCACTCCTTGCTTCCGCCATGATGGCTTCACGCGATGCGTTGGAGCCGATCTCCTCATCGCCAGTCATCAGCATGACAAGCGGCGTTTCAGGAGAAAAGCGCTTGAATGCGGCCAGCACAAAGGCATTCATCACGAGCCCTGCCTTCATGTCCGCCACACCGGGGCCGTATGCCCTGCCATTCTCAATCTTGAATGGCCGGCGTGAGGCTTCTCCTTTCGGGAAAACCGTGTCACGATGACCCAACAAGAGGATATTGTGGCGCTGCCCATTTCGACGGACGCCCCCGAGGTCCGCACGGAGAATGTCGCCAAACTCAGCATTCGGCGTCACCGACGTCTCGATACCGTGCTCAGAGAGGAAGCTCGTAAGCCGGGCCCCGACATCATCGACTCCGGCCTTGTCATAGGAACCGGAGTCGATGTTGACCAAGTCTGATAGAAGCCTGACCATGGCCTCCTGCTGCTCTTCAAGCCAGCGGGAAATCGGCTCCGAATTATGCATACGCATGGCAGTTTGCGCCTTCCAGTCTTAGTTATCCGTCCGTTGCGATCGCTTCAGGAGAGTGCCTCCTATTCGGAGGCGTTTTCCTTCACGAAGGCGGCAATCTCGGCATGCGTTGCAAACCACACATCGCCTTTGGCCTTTGCGTGCCTGATGACCTCCTCGAGGATCCAGATACGCGAGCGGGGCGTAATGATGTGCGGGTGCATTGTCAGCTGGAACAAGCCACCAGCTTCATAGGCGGCGTCGAGTTCTCGCAAGAAGATGTCGAGCACATCCTTCGGCGGCGTATAGGGCCTTAATGACTGGAACCGGTGCATCATGAAGTAGACAGCATCGTCCCGGATCCATTCGACAGGCAATTCGACGATGCCGGTGGGCTCTCCATCAAGGAGGAGTTCATAGCAGTCTTCGTCGGCCATCAGTGACGAGTCGTAGAGAAGCCCGAGCTCTGCCTCAATGCGCAACGTGTTTGGGCTGAAATCCCACGATGGGGTGCGAAGGCCAACCGGTCGGATGCCGGTAATTTTCTCCAGCGTGTCAGCCGAGCGGAACATCAAATCACGCTCTGCCTCGTACGGAAGCACAGAGTTCAGCTCATGGATCCAACCGTGGATGCCGATCTCGTGTCCTTCAGACACGACCTGCCGCTGCTCATCCTCGTGCAGCAGGGCGGCCACGGCTGGAACATAGAAGCTCGCCTTGATGTCGTGACGGCGCAGAATATCCAGGATGCGGGGCATGCCGACCCGGTTCCCATATTGCCCCCAGGCCATGCGACCGATCGATTTCCCGCCTTCGCGGAGTTCATTTGTTTCGTGATCCGAGTCGAATGACAGTGCTACCGCCCATCTGGCACCATTCTTCCACTTCGCCGGTGCAAGCCGCCGTCCGGCCCGTACCTGATTGACCAGCCCGCGCCAGTGCTTCTCCTCCCACTGCCACGGCTCTTGCGCTTGATTGGTTGTCATCGATATTCTCCGCTCTTCCAACTCAGTCAGGCTTACCGCCCGCCGTCGACAGACAAGATCTGACCATTGACGAAGCTGGCCAGGTCAGACGCAAGAAACATAGTTACTTTTGCGATTTCCTCGGGAGTGCCGAGGCGCTTGAGCGCAACACTGTCAACGATCTGGCGTTGCTTCTCAGGGCTGTAGGAAGCCCACTGCCGCGCAGTCGCCGGATTGGTCTGGACAAAACCCGGGGCCACGCTGTTGACCCGGATTCCGTGCGGGCCAAGCTCGTGCGCCAACTGCCTGGTCAGGCCGAGCACAGCGTGTTTGGCAGAGCAATAGGCCTGCACGCCCGTGAGTGACGCCTGCAGGGCCGCACCTGACGAGATCGTCACGATGGCACCCTTGCCGGCGCGTTTCATGGCGGGAGCCGCCGCTCTGCACAGAGTAAAAGTCGACCCGAGATTGATTTCGATCACTCGGTTCCAGTCCTCGTCGTTCACGTCCTCGAGTGGGCGATGCGCCTGTCCGGCGACGCCGCCCGCATTGCAAACGAGGATGTCGATGGGACTGCCGGTTTCATTCTCGATCGATGCGATCCACTGCGCGCCAGCCGGTCTGTTCAGCAGATCGACCTTCGCCATTGTGATGGGAGCGCCATTGTCTGGGGCATCGAGGATATCGCAACCGTACACGCGAGCGCCTGCAGCCGCAAAACTGGCACCGATTGCCCGACCGAATCCGAGGGCGGCACCACTGACGGCAACTGTCTTCCCTGTAAAATCCAAGGTCATTTCTTCAGAAGCTCCGTGAGATTGGTGTCGGAGAGGTCGCGCTGGTTCTGCTCAATCTCGTGGATCATCGCAATCAGGCGTTCCAATGTCGGGCAGGAGAGCCCATGTTTGCGACCGATCTCGACGATGGGAAGCAACTGCATGTCGACCTCGGTCCGACGCTTGCGGATCGCGAGGTCGCGCCAAACACCGGAATGGGTCTTTGCGTTGGGGCGGTTGAATGCCACCATTGCGGCGACGCTCGCCTTGGCTGCCTCCTCAGTGCCGCCCTTTCCGAAGGCATTGGGATCGAAGCCGTTAAAGCCGCGGGGCTCGACCCGTTCAGCCCGAGCAACATTGACGATCTCGCCCGCCAACTCGCGCCAGAGAGGCAGCAGTTCCGGCCGTTCCAGGCAATCAGCAATCCCGAGGTTTCCAACTGCCTGCGCAAACAGCAGCGACCCATAGGCAAGCTTACCCCACAGATACGACCAGATGTTATCGGTTTGAATGGCATCCGGCTCGAAGGTGCGCAGATCCTCGAGGACATCGTTCAGGCGCGGTGTCATCCGGCCATCAATCTCTCCCGTGACAACTGCGGCCCTATTCCCGAAGTGGACCTCGCCTGGACCGATCCAGTCCGCTCCGAAATTGATGAATGCGCCTACGGTGCGGTTGGTCCCAACGACCTCGGCAATCGTCTTCTCGCACAGGCCGTTCTGCAACGAGACGACAAACCCATCCTCGGCCAGATGCGGCAGCAGAGCACGGCAGGCCTGCTCCGTGTGCTGGGCTTTAACAGCGAGATAGATCCGTTTCCAGATCCCCTTGAGCTCCTCCGGAAGGAAAGCCGGGGCTTTTACCACCATCGGATCGACTGGGCCGGTGATCCGAAGCCCGCGCTCCGGATCACGAATAGCCTCCACATGTTCCGGCACCACATCGACGAATGTAACGTCCCGGCCGGCCCGGACGAGGGCTGCTCCGAAGGTTCCTCCGATCGCGCCGGCACCCCAGACCAGAATAGGTTCTGACATTATCAAATCCTTTAAAAATCGTGATTAGCGCAGTTTCTCGTGCGCGGTTTCACGGAAGTTCCAGATCACCGCGCCCGACACGATGCCGGCGATGATCAGGTAATAGGTGGGCGAGATCGGAGAGTTCGTCGCACTGATCAGCCAGGTGGAGATGAACGGCGCAAATCCGCCGAAGATCGCAGTCGAGAGACTGTATCCGGTCGACATCAGAGTTGTTCTCGAATGGGTCGGGAACAGCTCAGAGAGGGCGGAGGGACCTGCGCCCGAGAAGGCCGCAATGAAGAGGTTGAACAAGATCTGGATCGAAACGATGGTCGCAAGCGACGCGTTCGCCAGGATCACGGAGAAGAGCGGGTAGGGCAGGACAATGAATGCCGCACAGCAAGCAAGAAGCAGAGGCTTACGGCCGATCCTGTCTGACAAGTGTCCAAAGAAGGGAGTGGCAATGACGAGAACCGTCAGAGCGATCGCATTTCCCCACAATGCTTGCGTCTGCGTAATTCCAGCATGCTTGGTCAGGAAGGTCGGCATATAGCTCAGCATGATGTAATAGGACACTGTCCAGATGATCGTGAATCCGAACGCTTTTGCCATCATGCCGACGGCGGATCCGTGTTCGGCAGATGACTCCTTAGGCTTCTTTTGAGCAGCTTCGTACGCTGGCGTCTCCTCAAGATTCCTCCGCATATAGAAACCGATAGGAAGAAGAACGCCACCCAGCAGGAACGGGACTCGCCATGCCCATTCGCTCATCTGCTCGGTTGTGAATGCCGCCGTCACGAGAGCGACGACTATGCTACCCAGAAGGTTCGAAGCGGCAATAGAAGCCTGTCCAATGCCGCCGAACAGACCACGTCGTCCTTCAGGGGCGGATTCGACAATGAACGCTGTTGCGCCACCCCATTCGCCACCCGCAGCAAGGCCCTGGATCAGGCGCATGCCGACAAGGAGAATGGGTGCCAAGATACCGATCGTTGCGAATGTCGGCAGAAGGCCGATGCCGACCGTGCCCAACGCCATCCCGAAGATAGTGATCAGGAGAGCGACCTTACGACCCTTGACGTCGCCGATGCGGCCGATGATGGCACCACCCAACGGGCGCGCAAGGAACCCGATGCCAAAGGCGGCAAATGACGCGAGAAGGGCTGCGACCTCACTCTCGTTGGGGAAGAATTTCGTTGCGATCGTCCCTGCAAGGAACGCGTAAACGACAAAGTCATAGTATTCCAGGACGTTGCCGATTGAGGCCGCCATCAACTGACGACGGCGTGTAGCAAATGACATTTGCGGAACAGCGTCAGCCGCCCCGACAGTGGCTTGATTGAGCACTCGTTCTCTCTCCTCAGGAAATGCTAGCTTGCGGATTTGTGATTGATCGCGTTCGTCACCTGTTCGGCAGACTGACACAGGCGCTGAATGACCATGTCGCGTTTGTCGTGGAACCGACTGGTGACGGCGCCGACATCGAGCATTGCCAGGATCTGCCGGTTCTGATCGAAGATGGGTGCCGCGATGCCGGTACCGCCGGAGGCAAATTCCTCTTCGACGATCGCGTACCCCTGATCATGGGTCCGCTTGATGATTTGCCGCAGCTCGTCGATGTTCGTCACGGTCTTCGGTGTGCGCTTTACGAGCGGCCATGCCGACAGCATGGAATCGACCTGCTGCACCGGTGAGTAGGCCATCAGGACACGGCCCATGGCCGTGCAGTAGGGCGCGATTTCAACCGATATATCATGGTCGTAGTGAACGATCTGATCTGACACGACCTTGGCGATCGTCTTGATGCCCATAGCTCCACTGACCCCAAGCAGGACAGTCTCTCCAACTGCACGGCATAGGTCGCCCATGATCGGCTCGGCGATCGCCATCAGTCTCGTCAAACGGTGGCCGCCCCATCCGAAGCCGTACTTGGCAAACGCATTGTTCAAGCGGTAGCGGTCGTCGCTGTCCTTAATTGCGTAGCCACGACTCGCGACAGTGCGCAACAGCATGAGCGTGCTGCTCTTGGGCATACCAAGCGAACTCACACATTCGCTCAATGTGGCCCCGTCAGGAGTCCCCGCGAGATATTCGAGAATGTCGAGGACGCGAGCCGCGGACCGGACAGTGTCGGACATATATATGAACCCTGGTCACGATGCTGAACAACCTGCCCCGATATGCTGAGTTGTCCAATTCGACTTTAGTTGATCCCTCGGGCGATCGACTTGGACGGCGTGAGGTTTTGTGGGGCAACAATGTCGCCCTTCGTATCGCGTTATGCTGTTCGGTCACTGGTTGGGCTTGATCACAGCCCTGTGGACTTTGTTGCTTTAACTTGGGCCGGGCAAAGGGAGATCTTGCGACCGGGTCACTCAGGCTGCCAGGCCGAAGAACGGGTTGATGAAGTGGATCTCGCCTATCGTGCCGGACTGTGTCAGGACGCGCTGGCCGTGATGGATCATCCGCATCACCTCGACGCCTGGGATCGTCGCGTTGGCTGTTTTCAGCTTCTGAAATCCATGTGTTGGTCGGATCACGCCCTTGAGCGCGCGGTGATCCGCCTTGATGATATTGTCATCGGGCATGAATAGGCGCGACACCTCCATTCAGGTGTCTGAAGGCTGACGGATCAAGTATCCTCGGCGCGCCGGGACAGGGATGTCAGGGGATGTGTCGCAAACCCAAAGCAGGGTGAGAAAGTAGCAGATGTGGGTGATCCGCTCATGCGGTGTGTAGGTCAAACTGCTCGGCTAGTGACGGCTGCCGATTGTAGGCGTAATTCAAACTCTGGTCGCAGGGCAGGGTCCTCGAAAGGCCGCAGGACTTCTGCCCCGTAGCCAAGGAGTCGATCGCGCGGTGAACAGGCGCGGGATCTCCTACGGTGCCGTAGAGTTACCCTTTCTCAATACCGTTGGGGCAGGCGCCTAGGGATGGCGATTCCCTTACCCGGGCCGAGCTGATGTTTCCCTAGGGCAGTGAACGCTCAGGAGCATCTTTGGCGGGCTCCTGAGCCTCAAGCTCGGCCCGTGCCTCGCTTACCAGATCCGCGATCGTCTCGCCTGTTTCTCGATAGAGCACGATCCCGGATTCGAGCACCAGTCTTGCCACCGGCCGAATGACCCGACCCATCGCTGGCAGCAGAACAGGCGCGAGGAGCAGCGCCCCCACTCCGGTGACGAGACCCGCTCCGGATCCATTCATCCCTTTGAGCATGTCGTCGTATAAAGCCATCAGCCGTTCTCCTCAATGTGAGACTCGTTCAGCCTGAGATTTGTCGTCAAGTCTCGTGGCGATCCTCTCCCAAGCCTTTCGCGGCTCGCCCGAGGCCGCTACGTGTCGGCGCGATACTGCGCGGCGAAGGCAGGAAAGGTGGCGCTCATACCGCGCCTGACAGTCACGCTCGCCCCAGCCCAAGCGGTTTGAGCGTGCGCGCGCCTTCCCTTCATAGGCGGTGATGATCCCGGCGACTGCGTCGTCACGCTCCTTCGGTGTGCCATGAGCGACGGCATCGGCCAGCTGATCGATTGCCTTCTCGGCAATGTGACTGATGATGTCACCCTCAGCCCCACCCTCAGCGTCGAAAAAAAGTTTGGCGCCTGCTTTAACGGCGGTGGCCCATTGCGGCCGCAGTGATGGGAGCACGACGGGCACGGCGAGTGCGACCAAGCCGAGCCCAAGGATAGGGCCGGGATGCGTTTTCAGGATATTCTCAACGAATGCCATGGCGACCTCCCTGGGCTTCGCAACCCAAGACACACAAACCGCCCTTTGCGCGCTCTTCCGAGGCATTCCGGCATCGGGGCGCTGTGGGCATAAGTCCGAGATGAGGACTCATGACAGCCCCAATGCGGTGACACCGAACGATCACGCAGCTTGCCTTGCTCATCAAAAGAGCTCCTGCTGGCGGATCACGTTCCCGGCTCGATCTAACGACTATGCCTTTTCCATGATGCATTAACACCAGATTACAACGCACGGGGCATGCTCTTGGTCCCGGTCAGCCGGTTTATGAGTGCACGCGTTCGGCAGGGGCTGTGTGGGAGTGGGCCAGGCGTTAGACTGTCGCGAGCTTGTCACCGGTTAAGTCCCGTAAGCAGACCGATGCCATGGGCCGCTTCCCGCCACCAGGTTAGCAAGTCGTGATTGGAACCCTCAACCTGCCGGATCCACCACCTCGACCATTCACAAACCGGATTGGAGCATCGCGAAGCTAGAGCATCTTGCGAAGAAGTGGGAATCGGTTCTTCGCGAAGAGCGATGCGTCATCTAAAAAGAGAGAGCAAGCATTCTGATCCCGTCAGAATGCTTGCTCTAGCCTCGGGATGCAATTGACAGCTTAGCCATCAACCACTATCTGCGCGCCTTCTTCGTGTTCCGGCGTGGCGCAGCGGTAGCGCAGCGGACTGTTAATCCGTTGGTCGTAGGTTCGAATCCTACCGCCGGAGCCACGAAGACAAGTTGTGCTGCCGTAGCTCAGTGGTAGAGCACTCCCTTGGTAAGGGAGAGGTCGAGAGTTCGATCCTCTCTGGCAGCACCATCCGTTATGCACGCGGGCGTAGCTCAGTCGGTTAGAGTGCCGGCCTGTCACGCCGGAGGTCGCGGGTTCGAGCCCCGTCGCCCGCGCCAAGACACGAGCGATGGCGCCGATGGCGCCGCACATCTTTGACCGATCGGATTGGATCCGTCGCAAACCTTTTGTTCCAAAGTTCCGGCTACTGTTCCCTGGGCTCAATGGCGGAGCGTGGCGCGTTCAAGGGCAGACAATTTGATCGATCGGTGATCCTTCTGTGCATGCGGTGGTGCCTGGCCTACAACCTGAGCCTGAGAAACGTGGAGGAGATGATGGTCGAGCGACGCATCTTCGTCGATCACGCCACTATCGGGTGCTGGATGCATCTCTAACGGGCCATCGACAACAACGGCGGCGCCGTCGAATTCCGGTTCAGCGAGCGACGCAATCTGACTGCTGCTAAGCGCTTCCTGAGCAAGGCGCTCAGGCGGCATGGCCGACCCGAGCGGATCGTCATCGAGGGCGGCCAAACCAACCGCGAGGCAATCATGTTCTGTGACGCGACGAACCGGCGTCAGGACCGGTCATGACGGGAGGCGAAGCCGTTCCGCATCCGGCAAAGCCGCTACTTGAACGATCGCGTTGAGCACGGTCATCGCGCCGTCAAAAGACGGATTCGCCCAATGTTCGGGTTCAAGTCAGTGCATAGCGCTCGTGTGATCATTGGCGGCATCGAGATATTCCACATGATGCGGAACGGATAGGCGAAGTAAGCCTGCAATCCGAGTCTTTCGCTTGTCGAGCAATTCGAGAGGCTCACCGCATAAGCGCCTACCGTTCACTCCAGCATCTCTTGCGTCTTTGACAGGAGTTGCCACAGAGGCGTCCTAACGCGGAGCCATCCACCCCATCGTTCGGGAACGGTTCTTGCTTCCCACCCCTGATGCTTGTGATCCTCAGCACGATTTCAGAAAGCCGCGTCGCCGCAAAGATCCCGGTCAGGGAGCGCGGCAATGAGTCTGAACAAGCCAATGGGTCCTCAATGCTTGTTTCCACCCGCTAAAGCAGTCTGGGCCAAGTTTGCGACTACCTGCACATGGTCCATGCTCGCATCGTAAGCTGCGTCACCGTCCCCAGCCTCAATGGCTGCCAGAATGCGGCGCATCTCGGCGATTGCGGCTGCTCCACGTCCTGGTGTGGAGATGGTAATGGACCGAAGATGATTGATGCGGGCATTCAACGACTTGACCACGTCCCAGGCAACGTCCTTACCGGCGCAGGAGAAGAGAGCCTCGTAAAAGTCCGTCGTGCCTTTCAGAACGTCCCGGGCATTGCCAGAGGCGAACGCCTGCTCGTTGCGGTCAATTGCCTTACGGAGGCGTTCAATATCAGCAGGCATTGCCTTGTCTGCACAAGCTCGGGCAGCCTCTGCCTCAAGCAAAGCGCGGATTTCATAAATCTGCGACGCTTTGGTCGGATCCGGGCGGGCGACAGCCGGGCCCTGTTGCGAGGCGCTTTCGACAAGCCCTTCCGCCTCGAGATGCCGCAAGACCTCACGGACGACCGTCCGGCTGACCCCCAGCCGCTCGCAGAGGGTGCGCTCCACCAACCGCTCGCCTGGCCGGAAGTGAAAGTTCAGGATGCCATCCCGCATCTTTTCCAGCGCGAGTTCCCGGAGGGTCTTGGCGCTCCGGTCAATCCGCAAGCCGTGATCATCATTCATACTCTGTCCCTCACTGAAAGCAGCCGGTTGCTCCCCTACACGAAAATTCCATACGGCTGAATTTCTGTGTTGCTCTCCGTGGTATACCATATTATGGTCTTCCATATCCAGCGACAACAGACGCCGAGGCACGCAATGACAGCGGGAATCCGTAAGGTTGTTACCTATGTCGAAGAGACGTTCGTCGAGGGTGGCCGCACGGCTCCCCAGCCGCTCAAGCTCTTCGCCGCCGCTGCCGTGGTCACGAATCCCTGGACCGGGCGCGGCTTCGTTGAAGATCTCAAGCCGGAAATTCACGCAGTGGCTCCTGAACTTGGCGCGTTGCTGACCAAGACGATCCTGGACATTGCCGGCTCGGGCGAGGCGGTCGAGGGCTACGGAAAAGCAGCCGTCGTCGGAACTTCAGGGGAGATCGAGCATGCCTCGGCCCTGATCCATACCCTTCGGTTCGGCAACCACTTCAGAAAGGCCGTCGGAGCAAAGAGCTATCTCAGCTTCACGAACACCCGTGGAGGGCCGAACTGCCCTGTGGTGATCCCGCTCATGCACAAGAATGACGAGGGCATGCGATCGCACTATCTGACCATTCAGTTCTCGATCCTGGATGCGCCCGCTCCGGACGAAATCGTCGTGGCGCTCGGGGCGTCGATTGGCGGTCGACCGCATCACCGCATCGGCGACCGATACGAGGATCTCAAGGAACTGGGTGGCACCGATGTCTGACGCTGACACCCTGGTTCATCATCTCCGCGGGAAGGCAGCGGGGTCGACCCGCTACCTTCGGAGCGGACAGGGTGATCCGGTGATCCTTATTCACGGGGTCGGAATGGCGTCGTCGATCTGGGCGCCGCAGCTGGCGGCGCTGTCCACCGACTTCGACGTTATAGCCTATGACATGCTTGGCCATGGCGGCTCGAGCCTCCCTCCTGAGAATGCGCGACTGTCAGATTACTCCGATCAATTGCTCAGCCTGATCGAGGTTCTGGGTTTGCAGCGCCCGCAAATCGTTGGCCATTCAATGGGAGCCCTGGTGGCGCTTGAGTTCGCGCTCACCCACCCGACACGCCCCGCAGGCGTAACAGCGCTCAATGCTGTATACTGCCGGACGGCCGAGCAACGGAACGCAGTCTTGGGCCGGGCCGAGGCTCTCGAACGCGCGGGCGAGTTGGGCTCGCATGAGGGCACCATTGCCCGCTGGTTCGGGAACCCGGTCCCGACAGAGCTGACTAGGGAGGCCGACCTCGTGCACAGCCTCCTGACATCCGTCGATCCCTTGGGTTATTCCCGCACCTATCGCCTCTTTGCACAATCCGATGAGGTACATAAGGGACGGCTTGAGGGCCTTGCCGTGCCGGCATTGTTCATGACTGGGGAGTTCGATCCCAACTCAAGCCCGGCTATGTCGCAGGCGATGGCCGAGGCAGCGCCCCAGGGGCGGTGCGAGATCATTCCCCGTGTCCGCCATATGATGGCTCTTACCGATCCCGATGAAGTCAACATCCGGCTCAAGACGTTCGTGGCGAGTGTCTCGCGAGGGCAGGGGCATAACGTCGTCAGCAGACCAAGCGGAGTACAGCCATGACCTCCACCGTCGGCATCGATTCAAAGAGTTTCCGTCAGGCGCTTGGCGCGTTCCCCACGGGCGTCACCATCGTGTCGACGCTCCAGGAGGATGGCCAGCCTCGCGGGTTTACGGCGAACTCTTTTACGTCAGTTTCGCTCGATCCGCCGCTCGTGCTGGTCTGCATCGGCAAGACGGCGTCGAGCTATCCGGTCTTCTCGGAGGCTCCCCACTTCTCTGTCACCGTATTGGCGGAAAGCCAGAAGGATGTCTCGAGCCTGTTCGCTTCCAAGTCGCCGGACAAGTTCTCCAGCGCGAGCTGGCAACGCGGCCCAGCGGGAAGTCCCGTGATTGAGGGGGCGGCAGCCTGGTTCGACTGTCGGCGCCATCAGGTAGTCGATGCTGGCGATCACATTATCCTGATCGGCGAGGTTGTTGGCTTTAGCCATTCCAATGCCAGCCCGCTGGGATACTGCCGGGGCGCTTATCTCACCTTCAGTCTCTCGCAGGACGCGGTCGCTGCCGCAGGTCACAGGACCCTGGTCGGCGCCATCCTTGAGAAGGGTCGCTCCATTCTGTTCCTCGAAAGCGCAGATGGGTCCCTCCAGCTTCCCACCGGAAACGCGCTTGGACCGGTGTCAAATGACAAGAGCCTCCATGGCGTTCTCAGGCGCCTCGGCATCGAAGCCGAGCTGAATTTCCTGTTCGCTGTCTTCGAGGATCCACGAGCCGAAGCGGGATCGACATCAATCTATTACCGCGGTTCCATCGACGGCGTTCCGGCTGATGAAACGAGGCTTCGTCTCGTTGGGCTTGATGAGATCCCGTGGGACCGCATCAAGGATGAGGCCGTGCGCTCAATGCTCGGCCGCTTCGTGCGCGAGCAGAACGAAGACACGTTCGGAATTTACGTCGGCGACGCCGACCATGGAACGGTGAAGGCTCTCGCCAGCTAGAGCCCAGCCACATGACCGGGAGGAAACGACCATGAAATTCTCGCTGTTCGTTCACATGGAGCGCAACGACCTTGAGAAGTCGCATGCAGAGCTGTTCAATGACTTGACGGATCTTGTGCAAACCGCCGAGGCCGGTGGCTTCGAAGCGGCCTGGATCGGAGAACACCATGGGATGGAGTTCACGATCTCGCCTAATCCATTCATTAATATTGCGTATCTCGGTGCGAAGACGAACAGGATCCGGCTCGGCACCGGAACTGTCATTGCGCCGTTCTGGCATCCGCTCCGACTTGCTGGCGAGGCGGCCATGACCGACATCGCGACCGGAGGGCGACTTGATCTTGGCATCGCACGCGGCGCGTACTCCTTCGAATACGAGCGCCTGATGCCCGGACTCGACGCATGGACCGCGGGACAGCGCATGCGGGAACTTGTTCCCACGCTCCGCAAGCTCTGGCAGGGCGACTACGCGCATGAGGGCGAGTTCTGGCGCTTTCCGACATCCACTTCGGTTCCAAAACCCGTACAGGAATCATTCCCGCCAATTTGGGTTGCGGCGCGTGACCCGAACTCGCACGACTTTGCGGTGTCCAACCGCTGCAACGTTCAGGTCACGCCGCTTGCCTCGGGAGATACCGAGGCCGCGAGCCTCATGGATCGCTTTCAGACTGCGTGCGCCGCGCATCCTGACATCCCGCGCCCGCAGATCATGCTGCTTCAGCACACCTTCGTGGCTGACTCCGCGGACGAGGCTGACCGACTGTCGAAAGATCTCAGCTCGTTCTACTGCGCGTTCGGGGCATGGTTCCAGAACAAGCGGCCGATCCGCGAGGGCTTTATCGAGCCTCTCACCGCAGAGGAGGAGGCGGCGATGGCGAACTACGCCCCCGACGTGATCCGCAAGAACCTGGTAATCGGCGAGCCGGACGAGGTCATCAGGCGCCTGAAAGGTTATGAGGCGCTCGGCTATGACCAGTATTCGGTGTGGATCGACGGCGGAATCAGCCACGAGAGGAAGAAGAAGTCACTTGAGCTCTTCATCCGGCACGTCCTGCCCGCTTTTGCCTGAACCCTGTACGGAGAAAGCCGATGTCGCTTCCCGTTTTCCAGAATTACATTGACGGCTCCTTCGTCGACGGAGCGGAGACCTTTGAGAGCTTAGATCCGTCCACCGGCGCCCCTTGGGCTGTGATGCCTGCGGCGGGGGCGGAAGAGGTGGATAGGGCCGTGCGTGCGGCGCATCGGGCCCTGAGCGACCCCGCCTGGGCCGGGCTCACCGCGACACAGCGTGGGAAGCTCCTTTACCGGTTGGGAGATCTCATCGCGCAGCAGGCCGGCAGGCTCGCGGAGCTCGAGACACGCGACACCGGAAAGATCATCCGCGAGACGCGGGCCCAGATCGGCTACGTGGCCGATTACTATCGCTACTATGGTGGCCTCGCGGACAAGATAGAGGGTGCCTATCTCCCGGTCGACAAGGTTGACATGGAGGTCTTCCTGCGCCGCGAGCCTATCGGCGTCGTTGCCGCCATCGTGCCTTGGAACTCTCAACTGTTCCTCTCGGCCGTAAAGCTCGGACCTGCGCTCGCAGCCGGATGCTCCGTCGTCCTGAAAGCTTCCGAGGACGGCCCAGCCCCGCTGCTCGAATTTGCCCGGCTTGTTCACGAAGCGGGTTTCCCGCGCGGCGTCGTGAACGTGCTCACCGGTTTTGGCGATACCTGCGGCAGAACGCTGACCAGTCATCCGCTCGTTGCCCGCGTAGCCTTTACCGGCGGGCCCTCGACCGCCCGCCACGTAGTGCGCAACACGGCCGAGAACCTCGCCTACACGACACTGGAACTCGGCGGAAAGTCCCCGGTCGTCGTGTTTGAGGATGCCGATCTCGAGAGCGCGTCGAACGCAATCGTTGCCGGCATTTTCGCAGCGACGGGACAGAGCTGCGTTGCGGGCTCACGCCTGTTCGTCGAGCGGAGCGTCCACGACCGATTGCTTGATATTCTCGCCTCGAAAGCCAAGGCGATCCGCATCGGCGACCCGCAGGATACGGCGACAGAGATGGGGCCGCTCGCGACCGAGCGCCAGTTGCAGCATATCGAAGCCGTGATCGAGCGCAGCGTCGCCTCCGGCGCACGGGTGGTCACGGGCGGGCAAAGGCCCCCGGGCTTTCGCAGCGGTTTCTACTACGAGCCGACCATCCTGGCAGGGGTCGAGAACGAAACCCCATGCGCTGCGGAGGAGCTCTTTGGCCCGGTTCTCAGCGTTATCCCGTTTGAGGGCGAAGACGATGCAGTCGCAAAGGCGAACGATACGCCCTTTGGACTCGCGTCCGGCCTCTTCACCCGCAATCTGACCAGAGCTCATCGCATGATCCGGCGGATCCGGGCCGGCGTCGTGTGGGTGAACACCTACCGGGCGGTCTCGCCGATCGTTCCGTTCGGCGGCTATGGCCTGTCTGGCCTTGGGCGTGAGGGCGGATCCGAGGCTGTTCTCGACTATACCCGGGTCAAGTCGGTCTGGCTTCGCACGTCCGACGACCCGATCCCTGATCCGTTCGTCATGCGCTAGGGTAGGTGAGCCGTGATCTACGAAATTCGCACCTATCGGCTCAGGACAGGAACGGTGCCAACCTACCTTCAACTGGTGGAGGAGGAAGGCATCGCAATTCAGAAAGAGCATCTCGGTCAGCTCGTCGGTTATTTCTTCGGCGAGATCGGGCCGCTCAACGAGATCGTTCATGTCTGGGCCTATGCCAGCCTGGACGAGCGGGACTGCCGGCGCAGTGCGTTGGCAGCAGACCCGCGATGGCAGACGTTCCTGCCCAAGATCCAGGCCCTGATCGAGGTCATGGACAACAAAATCATGAAGCCGACCGCCTTCTCGCCCCTCGCTTGAGCGGACGAAAGGGATTGTTACGCCAAACAACAGCCCAATGGAGGAAGCGCAATGTCCAGACTGAATGTTCTCGCCGCAAGTGCAGCCATAGCGTTGCTGGGGCTGAGCTCTGGTGCCGCTCAGGCGCAGAGCATGGTGTTCACGAGTTGGGGCGGCACGACACAGGACGCCCAGAAGAAGTATTGGGCGGAGCCGTTTACGAAGGAAACCAAGATCCGTGTCCAGCAGGACGGTCCTACCGACTACGGCAAGCTCAAGGCGATGGTCGAGAGCGGCAATGTCTCGTGGGACGTGGTCGACGTCGAGTATGACTTCGCCGTGAAAGCCGCCAAGGATGGCCTGCTGGAGCCGATCGACTTCAATACGGTCAAGCGCGCTGACATCGATCCGCGTTTTGCCACAGACCACGCAGTTGGAAGCTTCTACTACTCGTTCGTCATTGGCTACAGCAAGGACAAGTTCGGCAGCAAGGAGCCGAAATCATGGGCCGACGTGTTCGACACACAGGCGTTTCCGGGCAAGCGCACGTTCTACAAGTGGTCGGCCCCCGGGGTGCTTGAGATTGCGCTCCTGGCAGACGGCGTTCCGGCTGACAAGCTCTATCCCCTCGACCTCGACCGTGCCTTCAAGAAGCTCGATACCATCAAGAACGATATTGTTTGGTGGTCGGGTGGAGCTCAGTCACAGCAATTGCTTGCCTCAGGCGAAGCCCCGATCGGCCAGTTCTGGAACGGTCGCCTCTATGCCTTGCAGAAGGGCGGTACAAAGGTCGGCATCTCGTGGGACCAGAACCTGACTGCGGCGGACATGCTGGTTGTGCCAAAAGGCGCGAAAAACAAGGACGCCGCCATGAAGTTCCTAGCCTATGCGACGAGCGCCAAGCCCCAGGCAGATTTCTCGAAAGAGACGGCCTATGCGCCAATCAACGTGAAGTCCAAGGACCTGATGGACAAAGAAGTCGTGGCAACGCTCCCTGACGAGCATACGACCACCCAGATCAACCTGAACATGCAGTACTGGGCCGACAATCGCGACGCCATCGCCAAGCGCTGGTACGCCTGGCAGACCCAGTGACGATCCCAGGCGGCTGGCCCTGCGGCTAGCCGCTTCTTCAGATCCGATGAGTGCGAGCCATGTCAGTGACCCGATCGACAATCCTTCCTATGCCGCCACAAGCGGAGGCCGCTAAGCCTCGTCGTACCGGCCTCTCGGCCGTCATCCCAGCGCTGGGGTTTCTGTCTCTGTTCTTCATTGTACCGGTTGCCATGCTGCTGATCCGCAGCCTTGTGGAACCCGAACTCGGATTGCAGAACTACGCGGAGCTGTTCGGTTCGACGACATACCTGAAGGTGTTCATGAACACCTTCATCGTTGCCGGTCTGGTGACCATCGTGACGCTCTTGATCGCCTTCCCGGTCGCTTGGTTCCTTGCCATTGCGCCGCGCGCCTGGTCGAGCCTGCTGTTTGCCGTCCTGATCCTGTCGATGTGGACGAACCTTCTTGCCCGTACCTATGCCTGGATGGTGCTGCTCCAGGGAACAGGGGTCATTAACCGCGCGCTCATGAGCATTGGGCTCATTGCCGAGCCGCTCCCGCTCATCAACAATCTCGTTGGCGTGACCATCGGCATGACCTACATCATGCTGCCGTTCATGATCATGCCTCTCAATGCGACAATCAAGACCATCGACGCATCCGTGTTCCAGGCGGCATCGTTGTGCGGTGCGAGCCGGTGGCAGTGTCTGACCCGTGTCTTCCTGCCTCTTATCGCCTCAGGTGTGGCAGCCGGCGGCCTGATGGTCTTCGTCATGTCGCTTGGCTATTTCGTCACACCGGCCCTCCTGGGAGGCACGTCGAACATGATGCTGGCCGAGCTGATCGCGCAGCTCGTGCAATCCCTGCTCAACTGGGGTCTCGCGGGTGCGGCCGCCTTCGTCCTGCTTGCGGTCACACTGGCGATCTACGCACTTCAGATCCGCTTCTTCGGCTTCGGCCGAGCCGCGGGATAGGAGAAAGCCATGTTGCTCGACTTCGATCGGCTTGGGGCACTGCGTTACGTACTCGGCGGCATCAGCCTTCTCGCGGGCATCTTCCTCCTCTTTCCCGTGGTGATGATCGTCGCGTTGTCGTTCGGATCCTCGCAATGGCTGCAGTTTCCACCACCGGGTTGGACGCTGCAATGGTATGAGGAGCTGTTCGCTGACCCTGCATGGCTCGATGCATTCCTCACGAGCCTCGAGATTGCGGCGATCGTCACGGTCCTATCCGTTGTCATCGGATTGATGGCGTCGTTTGGCTTGACCCGGGGAACGTTCCGGGGACGCGAGGTCCTGCGGGCTCTGTTCCTGACCCCCATGATCCTGCCGGTCGTGGTTTTGGCTGTCGCACTCTATGCTTTCTTCCTGCGGCTCCATCTGAACGGCACCCTGATCGGTTTTGTCATTGCTCACCTCATCGTCGCGCTGCCGTTCTCGATTATCTCGATCACCAACTCTCTTGAACGGTTTGACAAGTCGATCGAGGACGCGGCCGTCCTGTGCGGAGCGAGCCCACTGGAAGCAAAGCTGCGGGTTACACTGCCCGGGATTCGCCTCGGGATCATGGGAGCGGCGATTTTCTCCTTCTTGGCGTCATGGGACGAGGTGGTGATCGCCATCTTCATGGCCAGCCCCGACCTTCAGACACTCCCCGTCATGATCTGGAGCACGCTCCGACAGGATCTGTCCCCCGTGATTGCCGCCGTCTCGACACTCCTCGTCGGGTTCACGGCCATTCTCATGATGTTTGCAGCCTTTATCCGCAAGGAGCCCCAGCAATGAGCGCGCCATTCCTCAGCATCAGAGGCATTCGCAAGAGCTTCGGCAGCTTCGTCGCCGTTGAGAACGTCTCTCTCAACGTGCCGAAAGGTGAATTCCTCACCTTTCTGGGCCCCTCAGGATCCGGCAAGAGCACGACCCTCTATGTCATCGCAGGCTTCCAGGAGCCGAGTGAGGGTGACGTCATGCTGGAAGGGAGGTCCATCCTCAACGTCCCATCCAACAAGCGCAACATCGGCATGGTATTCCAGCGCTATACGCTGTTCCCGCACCTGTCCGTAGCCGAGAACGTGGCCTTTCCGCTGAGAGTCCGCCGCCGCTCGCGAGCTGACATCGATGCGAAGGTTGCCGCGATGCTGAAGCTGGTCCGGTTGGATCGCTTTGCTGACCGGAAGCCTGCGCAACTCTCTGGAGGTCAGCAACAGCGTGTCGCGCTTGCTCGTGCTCTGGCCTACGATCCGCCGCTCCTTCTCATGGATGAGCCCCTCTCGGCCTTAGACAAGAAGCTGCGTGAGGAGATCCAGTACGAAATCAAACGCATCCACACGGAAACCGGTGTCACGATCCTTTACGTGACCCATGACCAGGAAGAAGCGCTTCGGCTTTCAGATCGGATTGCCCTCTTCAACCATGGCCGGATCGAGCAGATCGGCAGCGGCCGGGACCTGTACGATGCACCACAAACCCGGTTTGTCGCCGGCTTCATCGGGAACTCCAACTTCATTCGCGCCTCCGTTCTTAAGCGCAATGGAGCAAGCGGACAGGTTTGCTGCCCCGATGGCTCGACCGTCGACGGCGTATCCCTGACCGATCTTCCGTCGGCGGAGAGTGATGCGCTGATCATGGTGCGCCCTGACCGAATCCGCTTGGTGAAGTCGCCTGATGGAGGCACAGGCCTGGCCGGGCGCGTGGCAAGCGCAACGTTCTTGGGCGAGTCTCTCCACGTATCCGTGGAGACGCCCTGGGGGGAGGTGATTGATGTGCGCTCATCCCTGGACGTACCGGAGACCCGCGATCTCATACCAGGCGATCGGGTCGATGTGCGCTTCAATCCCAGCGACGTGAGGGTATTCAGCCCGACGGCCTGAACCCAGCCCGTGTGGGGAGCATGGGACTCTCTTTCGAGGCGCAGATAGAGCCGCGGCACGCCTGAGAGGTAAGCGGTTGGCCCGCTTCGGCGCTCGAGTGCCGACGTTCGTTAAGCCATCGAAACGTGAAACTTTGACCACAACGACATGACAGAGGCTGCGGCTCATCGAAGTTGCGTTAAGTCACTCAGAAACCTTTCGGATGCGCGCGACGCGCCGCGGGAACTTGCCACGCACGTGTCGCATCCCGAAGCGGTTGAGCCGTATCACGCCGTCTCGACGGCAAGTGGCGTAGAACATGGCTAGGTTGCCCAGGTCTTGAAGGAGCAGAGATCGCCTGGATCATCTCTATGTCGGCACGATTGCGTGCTTTGCGCGGAAGTCCGGTAGATGGGATGCCACCTGTACTAATCGAGCCGCCGGCAATCCTCGGCGGCTTCCGCCTTGCGTGTCGATGTGCTCCGCCATTGGGCTGGTGCCCATGATACGCTACCCGTGTCTTGCTCCTGCAAGCCTGATCACCGCCCGCGTAGGACGACCTTGCCCTTGCGACCGGGTTCATTGCTGGCGCGCACGGCCTCGGCAATCCGGTCGAGCGGAAAGGTTGCGTCGACCGGGAGAGTGAGCTTGCCACTGGCGGCCTCGGCGATGACTTCCTCGAGCAGACTGCCGATCACGTCAGGCCCGAGGCCCGGCTTGGCACCCCAGAAGCCCCGAATGGTGATTTGTTGGAAGATCGCGACAGATGGCTCGATGCGGATCGGCTGGCCGCTCAGGGCGCCGAAGATGACGATCTCGCCGCCGTCTTCCACCAGGCGCGCAAGTTGCGCGGGGCCGTCCCCGCCCACAGAGTCCAGCCCGGCGCGGATCGATCCATCGCCGACAAGATCGCGCGCGCGCGCTTCCCAGCCGGGTTGCTCGGTCGACACGACGTTGGTGATGCCGTCGGCGGCAAGCTCGGCGACCGCCGCGTCACGCCGTGCGAGGCTGAGCACGTTGATGCCCTTCTCCGCGCCGAAGCGCGACAAAAGCCGTCCGACCGCACCGGTGGCACTGTTCTGCACGAGCCAGTCGCCGCGCTGAAGGTCAAGGTCGGCCAGCACCATCTTGGCGCTGAGTGGCATGGCGATGAGCTGGCAAGCGGTCTCATCATCAACGCCGTCTGGCACAGGGCGTGCGTGCCGGGCATCGACCAGGTAATGGTCGGCCCAGGTCTGCCGGCCACCGCCGATCACGCGCTGCCCGACCTGGAGGTTCTCGACCCCGGCGCCGAGCTCCTCCACAACGCCGAGCGCCTCCGTGCCGCCGATCGCCGGCAGCGGCGGCTTGATGCCATACCTGCCAGCCACGGTCATCAGGTCATGATTGTGGATGGGGGACAGGATCATCCGGACGAGCGCCTGCCCTGGCCCGGGCGCCGGCCGCTCACTCTCAGCAAGGGTTAACACCTGGGCCGGATCACCGAACCGTTCGAATACAATGCTGTGCATGAGCAATCCTTTTGTCTGAAGAAGTTCTTCAATTAGGTTGGATGGTCCTGAGGGCAATACTCGGAACGAGCCTGATGAAAGCCGGACTTCCGCAGGCATAGAGGAAGCTGACCTTCATAACCGGAATGCACGATGCGACTGTATCCGCCCCTGGTGTCACGGCATTTTAACTCATCGATGTACAGTCTCACGGCTGCCTCCCGGAAGGGCTGTCGGCCTTGCTCGTGCCGCGGCCGAACTTGCAAAACTCAGCGCTTCCAAGCACCCTCGTTCTTCCGCTCGTAGTCGCTGAAGGCCCTCTTGAGCTGCGGTTCGTCGACCTTGTCGATGTCCTTGCGCAGGTGGTCAATGGTTTCCTGCAATCGGGTCTGCATCTTCTGGGTGTGGTGCCGCGGATCGCGGTCGGCTTCACCGACCATGCCGAATCTGGTTGAGGAATGCGGACATCAGCGCAACGTTCGAAACAGCGCACGTACCTCTTGAGCCAGGGCATCGGGCTGTTCCATCGCGGCGAAGTGCCCACCATGCTCCATCACACTCCAACGCTGAAGGTTCGTGAATGTCCGCTCGGCAATCGAGCGCGGCGGCCGGACGATCTCGCGCGGGAACTCGCAATAGCCGGTGGGGACCGTCACGGTCTCGCCTGCCGGAATCGGCCAGGGTCCATGCATGCGGGCATAGTAGGGCCAGAAGGACGAGCCAATCGCGGCCGTGAACCAGTAGAGGCTGATGTTCGCCAGAAGATGATCCCGTGAGAACACGGCCTCAATGTCCCCGCCACAATCGGACCAGGTCCGGAACTTCTCCACGATCCAGGCGGCCAGCCCGGTGGGGGAATCCGTCAGGGCAAAGGCCAAGGTCTGCGGGCGGGTGCCTTGGATCCACTGGTAGCCGGTCTCCTCCTTGAGCCAGAGCTGTAGCTCGTCCAGAAAGCGACGCTCCTCGGCTGTGGGATTGGACACCATCGCCGGGTCGCGGCGGATCGGCATCATGTTGAGGTGAATGCCGGACAGACGCTCCGGGTAGGCGTAGCCGAGACGAGCCGTGATGAACGAGCCCCAGTCGCCACCCTGGGCTCCGAAGCGGTGATAGCCCAGCACCTCGCTCATCAGCGCGGCAAAGCAATCCGCGATCGCCTCGACCCCCAACCGCGGCTGACCGGGCGTGAACGACAGTCTATAGCCTGGCAGAGAGGGAGCAATAATCGTGAATGCATCGGCTGGATCGCCTCCGAACCGGCCGGGGCCGGTGAGGCGAGGGATCAGCTCGAGGAACTCGAAGATCGAGCCGGGCCAGCCGTGGGAGAGCAGGAGAGGGTGGGGATCAGGCCCCTTGCCCGGCACGTGCAGGAAGTGCAGATCGATATTGTGGAGCCGCACCTTGTACTGTGGGAAGGCATTGAGCCTCGCCTCCTGGGCACGCCAGTCGAAGCGATCGCGCCAGTGGTCGACGAGGGTGCTCATGTAGGCCACATCGGTGCCGTAAGCCCAAGGATCTCCGGGGGGCTGGTCGGGGAGGCGCGTACGGTACAGGCGCTCTCGCAGATCCGTGAGGGCCACCTCCGGGACATGCAGTCTGAATGGCTGTGGTTGGCTGCTCATGGGTGTCACACTCCAAGGTAGACATTCGCCCCTCTGCGGCTTCATTCATCCCTTGTCCGACCTTACTGGATCTCACCACAGGGGAGGATGGTTTCAACGTAACCTCCCTCGCTTACTGGGCAAATCGTGGATCAGCCGCAACGCGTCACCGTTTGAGTGCCGACCGCATACGACACGTGTCGACCTCTGGAAAAACACCGAGGCTTAGATGCCGGGGGTCGCTACCACCATGAACAGGCCGGTGAACGCGAACGTTGTCGTCGGCAAAGGCATTTACTTTATCGACAGTTTCGTTCGGGCGGTTTGGCTTGCGGCGTAGACTGACCTTGCTGCCTGGATAAAGTCCTGGTCGAAACATGACACGGTAAACAGACCGGCATGAGATCGAAGGGGCGGCAATGGCAAATCGGGTTCTCAAGCGCGCTCTTCGCATCGGCCTTGTGGCCGCCGGGTCGCTCCTGTGCGTGGGAATGCCCGCCCTGGCAGCCTCATCTGGCTTACCTGAATATCCGTGGGACCTGCGCAAGAAGATGCCCAGTCATTACCGGGCATATCTGAAGATCCTGCCGGCCGGGTTGAAGCGCACGCCCTGGTTCGGCCGGTTTGATGGAACCGGCATGCCGGTTGAGCGGGTGACGGTGGACAGCAAGGTGTACTTCTCGGGCGGAGTCTGCAAGCCGCATGCCTGTTCCGACAATTACCTTACCTTCCTGGTCGAAGCGGACGGATCACGTGCCGTCGCGATGGTAAAGGGAAGTGAGACAGGCGGCCGGATCGTGGAGCTCGGACATCCGACGATGGCGGAGCGGCTATTCATGGCGAAGGAGCTTCAGGATTAAGCGCCGAGCGAAGAACTGCCTGTCGGACACAACGGCATACTAGAGCATCGGGCGTGAAAAGTGGACTTGCACTTTCGGGATCGATCCGATGCTCCCTTCTTAGATCTGCGCATCGTTCATTGCGGACCCGAAGGGCCACGCTGGTGAAGACCGGGTCCACTTTTCGCTCGCGCGGCCCGCTGGGTCCGCACGATGCGATAGAAGCATACGGGAGTGTCAGATCCAGGATCATGGGCTAATGCCAAGCCATGTCAGATCACCAAAACGATCAGTCCAACACCTTGCCGACCTTAACCTGCGATGAGCCGTTGGGGGTGCGGGAGCCCCAGCGCCGGATCGTGCATGTGGATCTCGATGCATTCTATGCCTCTGTCGAGCAGCGGGACAATCCGGACCTGCGTGGTAAGCCGGTCGCCGTCGGCGGATCCCGTGAGCGGGGTGTCGTGGCAGCCGCCAGCTACGAGGCCCGGCGCTTTGGGGTGCATTCGGCCATGCCCTCGGTCACGGCTCGGCGGAAATGCCCAGAGCTTATCTTCGTCAAGCCGCGGTTCGACGTCTACCGCGAGGTCTCGGGCCAGGTCCGGGAGATTTTTTACGAGTACACTCCTCTGGTGGAGCCGCTGTCGTTGGACGAGGCCTATCTCGATGTGAGCGAGAACCTGATGGACATCCCATACGCCACCCAGGTGGCGCGGGAGATCCGGGCCAGGATCTGGCAGGAAACGCATCTAACAGCATCGGCCGGGATCAGCTTCAACAAGTTCCTGGCCAAAATGGCGTCGGATCAAAACAAGCCGAACGGTCAGTTCGTGATCACACAGGGAACGGCGCAGGCCTTCGTCGAGGGCCTCCCAATTGGCAAGTTCCACGGCATCGGCCCGGCCACAGCCAGGAAGATGAACGAGATCGGCATCTTCACCGGCCTGGACCTGAAGGCCCGGTCCCTGAGCTTCCTGCAGGAACGCTTCGGCAAGGCCGGAGCCCATTATTACTGGATTTCCCGCGCCGTCGATCATCGCCCGGTCCAGCCGGATCGCATCCGGAAGTCGGTGGGTGCCGAGAACACCTTCGAGAAGGATCGGGAGAGCTTCGAGGAAATGAAGGCTGCGCTCCAGCCGCTCATCGACAAGGTCTGGCGGCATTGCGAGCAGATGGGTGCGCGAGGCCGGACGGTGACGCTCAAGGTGAAATTCTCCGACTTCCAGCAGATCACCCGCAGCCATACGCTCCTCGGATATGTCGAGAGCCGGGCGGGACTCGAGCACACTGGTGTCGATCTCCTTCGACAACTGTTTCCTCTCGGCAAGAGCGTCCGCCTCTTAGGCGTGTCCCTGTCGGCTCTGAATACCGACGAAGAGCCTGAAAGTCCGCAGCTATCCCTGGAGTTGTAGGCGGCCTCCCGATAGCCCGCTTTCTCGGCCTGCGCGAAGACAAGGATCCGAGTGTGGTGATCATGGACCATCCGACACCGATGATCACCGGAACGCGTCAGCGCTCCTGATCGCTATCGCGCTTTGGGGAGGATCGAACGCAGAGATGCGCCGCAATCCCTCAGACAGGATGAACAATCTCTTCAGATCTCACGCTTAGAGCATCGGGCGTGAAAACTGGAATCCACTTTTGGGATCAATTCGATGCTCCCTTCTGAGATGAGCGCATCGTTCTCGCGAAAAACCGGGCCCACTTTTTCGCACGATGCGCTAGTCGATGAATTTCGCCCCGTAGAAATGACCGTCTGTCCAGACCAGGTGTACATTGGCTCTGGCACCCTGGCTCGGGATCGTCAGCTGGAACTGGACTGGTACATCGGTGAATTCGGGGAAGATCAGCCGGACACCTTTCTCCGATAGATCCCAGATCATACAGGGTATCGGCTGATGGGGAGGGTAACCGGTGACTATGCCCTCAAGATCTGTGCGAAACCGCTCACACGATCGGCGTTCTGGTAGTCCTCCATGGCGCATGCAGTATCCTTCATTGAGTTGCCACAGGCTAGGATACCTGGCTTGTGCGAGGGTTCCGTGCCTCGCCACTCCAAGCGACGCTCCCTTGAATGGTATCGCTCTCCGCCGAAGATCTCTGAGCCTCGAACAAGCTGGAAGACTCAGGGACCATCATGATCAACAAAGGCCTGATGCTGGGGAGTATATCATTCACCGCTATTCCCGGAATGCACGGGTATGGACTGCCTTGCCAAGGTGTCCTCTCCCTAATTTCTGCCTGTCGTCAGCCATGACTTCTGCAGGGTTTGTGGCCGTTGAAGACGCAAAATTATAGTAAACACAAGCGCAGCCTGAGACGGGGTGATGCAGCCTCCTGGTGAGGTGTTCCCGGCCATCGGCTGCATCGATCAGATCACGCCATCAGTTCCTCAAACCATCCAATCGAAGTTCTGGGCCAAGAAGAGTTCCGGCGAGGTATCCTCCAGCACGAGGATTGTCGAGAAACCCAATTCCGAGAGCCTGGCCTGGAGCAGCGTGTCCCCAGCGCTCCCCGCCAGGCGGAGGATGCCCGCCGCGAACGGGTCGCTGCCAACCTCATGGTCCGGCAGGAGGCGCATGATGGAGGTCAGGTCGATCACGTCGCCGTAGGCCCCGGTCTCGAAGTCGAGGATGTGGTCGGCCACCATGGTCCGTGACGTGCCGAAGAAGAGGGAGAACCGATCCTGCCCGGCTCCTCCCGTGATCAGGTCGACGCCGGGGCCTTCCGGATCATGGGAGCCATTGTAGGATACCATCGAGATCGTGTCGTTCCCGGCTCCGCCGTCGATCCGGTTGGAGCCGGAAGTGTCCGAAAGCCGGTCGTCGCCGGTCCCGCCATAGAGGACATCGTCGCCGGTGCCGCCGCTGATATAGTCGTTCCCGGCTCCCCCATAGATCGTGTCGTTGCCGGCATCCCCCATGAGCAAATCGTCGTTCGCGCCGACGGCATGGTGGCCCTCGACTTCCATGATGAGATCGTCGCCGGCCCCTCCCCAGAGCCAATCGTTGCCGTTGTCGCCTTGCAGGCGGTCGTTGCCCTCGCTGCCGTAGAGCGTGTCATCCCCGTCGCCGCCGCTGAGGCGGTCGTCACCATTGCCGCCGTCCAGCGTATCGGAACCGGTGCCGCCCACCAGGCGGTCGTCGCCGTCTCCGCCATGCATGAGATCGTCGCCGCCGAGGCCGCGGATGATGTCGTCGCCATCCAGTCCCTCGAGGAATTCGGGGTGCCTGGTCCCATCGAGGATGTCCGCTCCCGCTGTTCCCATGACGTGCCCGGACACTCCGCTCGGGTCATAGGGCGGAACGAAGTTATCCGGCCTCAGGTCTTCGGCGCGGGTGTTCTCCAATGTCAGGATAGTCCGCAGCCCGTCGGGGTCGAATTGCCCCGGAACCTTGAGGATGGCGCTCGTGCCGTCCTGTTCCAGGACGAGGTGTCCGGTCACGAACGGGTTGGTGCCCCGGACGTAGCCCGGAAGGCCGCCGAGCAGGCCTGAGACGTCGAGGAGGTCACCTCCCGGCCCCGTCTCGAAGTCGGTGATCACGTCGGCGGGCGCATGGTCCGCATAGCCGATCATGTAGGTGTCGCGGCCCTCGCCACCCGTCAGGCGGTCGACACCCTCTACCGGCCAAAACTCGAGGTAGTCCAGCTCCGGCCGGCTCGACACATAGTGGAAGACGTCGTCTCCGGCCCCGCCGATGATCGTGTTCGAGCCGCCTTGCCACTCGTAGAAGGTATCGTTGCCGTCACCGCCGTCGATATAGTCCGGACCGCCGTAGTCGCGGGGCGGCGACCAGCGATCGTTCCCATGGAAGGGAGGATCTCCGACGATCTCGTCGTCGCCTGCGCTGCCGTAGATCGTGTCGGCACCGTAGCCGCCGTCGAGGCGGTCATTGCCGTCGCCGCCGTCGATCCGGTCGTTTCCATCATTAGCCTGGAGGACGTCGTCCCCGCCAAGCCCTAAGATCTCGTCATCCCCGAGCGATCCGTCCAGGCTGTCGTTCCCGTCCGTGCCGACCGCGCTCGAGACCTGCCCGAGCGGATGGTAGGCGGGATTGAAGTTGAAGGCGGCCAGTGCCTCTGGCGCGACGTTCGCCAACCGCACGATCGTCCCGTATCCCACACCCTTTCCGATCCATTCCAGGTCGACCTGTATCAGAGTGTCGTTCCCGGAGGCTGCTACGCGGATGAGCCCGCTGGTGAAGGGATGAACCGGGTCCTGGAACCAGGGGTATGGCATCTCGTTGCGTGGGTCGACGGCCTCGACGGCCCAGGCGATGTCGAGGATGTCCCCACCGTAGCCGACCTCGAAGTCCATGATCGTGTCGGGGGCATCCACAGCCGCAGCGAAATCGGACAGGCGGTAGCGATCCGCGCCACTGCCGCCCAGAATGAGGTTCCATCCCTCCAGGTCGATCAGGTCGTCCCCGGCGCCGCCCCGGATCGTGTTGGATCCTGCGCCGGGCGAGATGATGTCGTTGCCGTCTCCTCCGACGAGCACGTCGTCCCCGTCTCCGCCTTCCAGCGTGTCGTTGCCTGCGCCGCCGTCGAGGCCGTCGTCACCCGCTCCGGCCGAGAGCCAGTCATGCCCGTCGCCGCCTATGAGCCAGTCGTCGCCGTCGCCGCTAGTCAGCCAGTCGTCGCCCGTGCCGCCCAGCAACGTGTCCGATCCGATGTCCCCGAGGAGGTGATCGTTGCCCGCCCCACCGACGAGCAAATCGTCTCCTGCGGTGCCCAGGATCGTATCGTCGCCGCCGAGGCCGTCGATGAAGTCGTCACCCGGCGTGCCGTTCAGGACATCGTCGCCCTCGGTCGGCACCGTCGCGATGGGGACCGGCGCGTAAGGCGGATCGAAATTGTCGGCCGTGAGGGATGCTAGATCGGTGCCCCGGAGGACCAGAATTGTCCGCAGGTCCTCCGGAGCGATGCCGCCGGTCACGCTCCCCTTGAGAACGGTGTCGCCCCCCTCGCGCTCCAGCCTGAGATGCCCTGTGGCGAACGGGTTGGGGGAGCCGATCGCGCCGCCGCCCAACACGGACTGAAGGAAGGTGAAATCGATCCTGTCGCCGCCCGCTCCGGCTTCGAAATCCGTGATGACGTCGGCCGAGGCGTCGGGGGCCAGCGCATCGGGAGACAGCTGGAAAGAGTCGCTCCCGGTCCCGCCGGACAGCGTGCTCTCGCCGGGCGAACCGGACACGTACCAGAACGCATCGTTGCCGGCGCCGCCGATGAGCCTGTTCACGCCCGACTGGTCCGCCAACCAGTCGTCGCCGTCGCCTCCGTCCAGGGTGTCGTTTCCTTCGCCTCCGTAGAGACCGTCATTCTCCGCGCCACCCGACAGGATGTCATTCCCCTGGTCGCCGTACAGGAGATCGGCTCCTGCTCCGCCCACGAGCGTGTCATTGCCGTCGTTCCCTTGCAGGGTGTCGGAATCCGCGCCTCCGTCCAAGAAATCGTCGCCGCTGCCGCCGTAGAGATAGTCGGAGCCTGTGCCCCCGCTCAGAGAATCGTTACCTTCGCCGCCATGGAGGTCATCATTGCCCGCGTCGCCCGACAGGCTGTCATTGCCGCCTTCACCGTACAGGCGATCCCTGTCCGTTCCTCCTGACAGGGTATCGTCGCCGCCTCGGCCGTAAAGAGTGTCGGATCCGCCCAGCCCCAGAATCACATCGGGACCTTCCCCTCCGACGAGGCGGTCGCTGAACGGGGTACCCGTGAGGGCCATGCCCGGCGGCTGGTCGATTGAGATAGCCTGAGCGGCGAGAGATAAAGTCAGCGGCTGCCCTGAAGTCATGGTATTCCCATTGCCAAGTCATCAAAGCAATAACACCGCCGTCAAAACGATGGAATCGAATTTTCATTGAAGAAGATACATCGATTTTGGAAATATTTTTTGACCACGACGGTGCTATGGAGGGCATCATTTGCAATTTGCTCGGTAGATATACTTGCAGATTAGGGTAGCCGCTCCGAGTCCGATTGCGGTCGATTGGTCCATACTAGTCAGGTCGAATGAGGCTTCGCAAGCTGACCGCGAAGTTCTCCTAATGGCACGCCTGAGACCTGAGCTCGAAGGCGCCAATCCTGCCTGAGCGGCGAGGAGGGCGGGTCCTTCAGACACTCGGCAGCAAAGACCGCCAAGCAGAATTAAGTACCTGGACAAGTGGGCAATTTTCCCGTTCACGATCAAAGAAACCTTTGAGGTGTCGGTTTGGGAGCGGTTTCAGTATGACATGAAAGCGGGCCTTCCATTGTTCGGTGCCGCTCCCCGGTTTGATCCGAAGCCGCCATAAGGGGGCTTGGAGGAAGGTCCTGGCAGGATGGATTGCAGCCCCTTCTCCTTCTATGCTTGCACTACACGAATCCCGACGCGTCCGTCACGCACCGAACGACCATTCGACGTGCCCGGAGGAAACCAGCGAATGGCGTTTGATGATCGGACCAAGATAATTCACAGGAGAACGCCGGAATCAGCGGCTATGGTAGCGAACACCAAACGAGCGATGGCAATCACCGCCACACTCAACCGCTTGACGTTCACCGATGCAGACGAAATTCGGACACTCTTCAGTGAACTCATCGGCAAAAAGGTGGATGAGAGCTTTCTACTGTTGCCGCCATTCTATACGGCAGGCGGGGACGAAATCCGCGTCGGGCGGAACGTCTTCGTCAATCAAAACTGCACTTTCTATGATCTTGGCGGGATCGACATCGCAGACGATGTCATGATCGGTCCGAACGTGAGCATCATCACGACGGGCCATCCTCTCGAACCTTCGCAACGACGGGCCATCACGATCGGGAAGCCCATTGTAATTGAGAAAAACGTCTGGATCGCAGCGGGCGCAACGGTCATTGGCGGGGTGACGGTAGGCGAAAACTCAGTCGTGGCTGCCGGTTCGGTCGTCACCAAGGACGTTCCCCCGAATACCCTTGTCGGAGGAAATCCCGCGCGCATCATTCGTTCTATCGGCGACTGAGGAAATGTTGTCACGAGGTAGGAGGCTCTATGGCCTCGATCCTGTGTGCCAGTCGATCTGCCTCACCGAGCAAGTCGGCGCGCCTGCGTTTCAGTTCCTCTTCAACTCTCGCGTTGCCGCACTCCGGGAATGAAGCGGAAACGACCCGATGGGCTGAAGCAGGTCTGGTGGCTTTTGCGACCGAGTGCCGGGTCCTTCCGACCTTCCGCACCGAGCAATAGACCGGGCGTCAGACTTGGCTTCGGTCGTGTTTGTGGCCCCATAACGGCAGGGTCACGTTGCCGGGGACAGACTCCAGAGCGGCAGCCATGGCATCCTGGTTTTCGATGCAGCCACTTGGGCCGGGAGATACTGAATGATCTGGGTGCGAATGATCATCGAGCCGACCGAATGGGACGCGGTTCAAGAACAGTTTGAAGGCCTGTTCATGAAGCTCGGATGCCCGGGCCAGATGATGCTGGTAGCCTCCGCCGGCTCGGGTCCACCCACACTCTTCGCCAGCCTCCCTAACCCAGGCCTTCTGAACGCCTTGACCGGTTGTGAGCGGATTGATGACAGCAAATTGCCGCCCGAAGCCTCCCTGCTCATCGGCCATCCCCACGTCTTCGAGAAGCGCTTCATATATCCGAAATGGAAGCCGGCGAGCTAGAACATCGTGCGGACCCAGCGGGCCGCGCTACAGCGTCAGACGTGAAATCGAACTCACGTCCGACGCAGTCAGTCTATGCTCTTGAGCATCTTCACGCAAAACCGGTTCCCACTTTTGGGTCCGATGCTTTAGCGCATCGGGCGGACCTGGCGGGCCGCGCGAGCGCATCGTGCGAAAAGTGGCCTCGGTTATTTCGCAAGAACGATGCGCTCTTTCCAAGAAGAGAGCGTCGGATCCGGTCCCAAAAGTGCAAGTCTGCTTTTCACATCCGATGCCCTAAGCATCCCGCCGCCCACACAAGAGCCTACCGCAGGCAAAGACCTTGTGGGCGGGACTACCGCCTGTCTTGCAGCTCCCAGAAGTGTTCCGCTTTGCAATTGGACGCGAGAGGTGCCGAACGAAGGCCGGTCGAGTCGGCCTCATGTCGAAGGCAACTGCCGCATTTGAAAATTGAATGTATATATATTTAGCATTCCAAATCTGGATAGAGCCCCTCCCACTGGAGGCTCTTCAACGCCGCTCATGGTAGGGGGAATGATGCTTGATCCGCGCCTTCTTCGTTCTTTTGTCACGATCGCCGACGCGGGAAGCTTCACTCGGGCTGCCCAGCATCTGAACATGACGCAATCCACGATCAGCCAGCAGCTTGGCCGGCTCGAGGACGCGGTCGGCCACCCGCTCGTGGATCGCATTGCGCGGCCGGTCCGGCCGACGGACGCAGGCGAGCGCCTGCTGGGCTATGCGCGCCGGATTCTCGCCCTCCAGCAAGAGGCGGAAACCGTCCTCAGCGATCCTGCCGGCACGACATCCATCCGCATCGGGCTTCCGGAAGATATCGTCAGCATGGCGATGGCGGAAGCCTTCGGGGAATTCGCCAAACGCCATCGCGAGATAAGGCTGGATGTCACCGCCGGGCTGAGCCGCGATCTGACGAGGCGCTACCGCGGCGGCGAGTTTGACATCGTCATCGTCAAGGAGCCTGCCGCCAGTCCCGACTACCGGGCGACCTTCCCGCAAGCAATGGCGTGGTTCGAGAGCGTCAAAGCCCCTGAATGGCCGGATCCTGTGCCGCTGGTCGCCTTCCCGCCGGGCGGTCTTTACCGTGAAGCCATGTTCGAGCGCGTCGAACGCGAGCGTCGCCGCTGGTACATCGCCTTCTCGGGCAGCAGCCTTCACAATGTTCTTGTCGGAGTGGAGGCCGGGCTCGGCCTGTCGCTTTTGCCGGTCGGCACGACGGCCGGACGCCAAGTCCGACCGTATGCCCCGTTCGGCACGGAGCCCTCGATGGTTGTCTCAATCTATGCCTGGGAGAAGACGGGGCCGACCTCGGAGCTGGTTCAGCACATGATCGCCACCCTTCATCCGTAACACCATTCATATTCGGATTAGTAATAGTAGCGATCCAGATATTTAATTTCCAAATACGATGTTTCGAACTTATTTCAACGACGTACCCGATGCTGGTGGGAGCCGTTCATGCCGCAGCCTGGAAATGCTCGGCAGGCCAAAGCCCATTAGGCTAATGCGCAACAGAGCAAGTCAATGCTTCGCTATACGATCATTTTTTGTGCCGCCGTATCGGCCCTGGCATCCATTCCTTTTACTGCGTCAGGAAAAACTATGAGTGAGATCCCAATGCATGCCGCGGCGGAAAAGGACGATGTCGCGGCGATTGAGAAGCTTCTGGCGGAAGGCGTAAAAATCGATGCGCGCGATCGCACGGGCGCCACTGCCTTGCTGGTGGCGACGCATGGAAACAGGCTGGCCGCCGCAAAAACGCTGATCGAGGCCGGCGCCGATGTCAACGCCAAGGACAAGATCGAGGACAGCCCTTATCTCTATGCCGGCGCGCGCGGCCATCTCGAAATCCTCAAGATGACGCTCTCGCATGGCGCCGACTTGAGGAGCACCAACCGCTACGGCGGCACCGCTCTCATTCCGGCATCGGAGCGCGGCCATGTTGAGACCGTGCGCACGCTGATCGCGGCAGGGGTCAACGTCGACCATGTCAACAAACTCGGGTGGACTGCCCTTCTGGAAGCAATCATCCTCAGCGACGGCGGCGAACGTCACCAGGAGATCGTCGAACTGCTCATCGGAGCGAAGGCAAACATCAATCTGCCGGATCGCGACGGCGTCACGCCGCTCCAGCATGCGCGCAGCCGCAGCTTCAGGGAAATCGAAAAGCTTCTCGTTGCCGCGGGCGCGCGATGAAGGATCCGGAGGTGATCATGAAGGAAGACAGCCATTTCCTGTGCGAGGCCATTGAACTCGCGCATGCCAACGTCAGAAACGGCGGTCGCCCCTTCGGGGCCGTTGTCGTCAAGGACCGCAAGGTCATTGCGACCGGGGTCAACGAAATCCACAGCACCAACGATCCCACCGCACATGCGGAACTAACGGCCCTCCGCGCCGCCAGCCGCAAGCTCGGCTCGCCTGATCTCGAAGGCTGCGCGGTCTATGCCAGCGGCCATCCCTGCCCGATGTGCATGGCCGCGATGCGACTGGCCGGCGTCCGCGAGGTCGCCTACGCCTATTCCAATGACGACGGCGCGCCTTACGGCCTTTCGACGGCGGAGATCTATGCGGAACTCGCCAAACCGTTTGCCGAGCAATCGATGAAGATCCGCTACGTGCCGGTGCGGCTGGAGCATTATCCAGGCCCTTATGCCGAGTGGGAGCAGATTCGGGACAAGCGGGCGTAGAATATGGAGCGCAAGAATTCTCTGCCGGCGGCCAACGCCCTGCTCCTCGCCGTCGTCGCTCTGGTCGGCCTCAATCTCAGGCCGTTCATTACCGGCGTCGGCCCGCTTGCCGCAAGCGTGAGCGCCGAAACCGGCCTTGGCCTGCAGGGCATGGCGCTGCTGACCCTCGTGCCGATGCTGCTGATGGGGGTGTTCGCCTTCGCCGGTCCTTCGCTGCAGGCCAGATTCGGCGCGCGGCGGTCAGTCGTCGCCGCGCTCGCCGTTCTGTCCCTCGGCTCGTTCCTGCGCCTGTTCGTCGCGACAGGCTGGCAGATGCTGGGAACGGCGGCGCTGCTCGGGCTTGGCGCTGCAATCGTGCAGGCTGTGTTTCCGGGAATCGTCAAGCTGCGGTTTCCCCGGCATGTCGGCCTCGTCACGGGGCTATATTCGGCGATGCTGATGGGCGGCGGAGCTCTCGGCGCATTGATGGCGCCGCTGATTGCCGCCCCAGCGCGGAACTGGCATGCCGGGCTTGCGTGGATGGCGATCCCGGCGCTGCTCGCCGCGGTTCTGGCCGCCCGATGCCTGCCGCGCGACGGCACGCCGCAAGCGGGCGGCCGTGCAGCGGCGGTTCTTCTCAAGCGGCCGCGGACATGGTTGCTCATGGCGTGCTTCGGTCTCGTCAACGGCGGCTACTCCACAGTGGTGGCATGGCTTGCGCCGTTCTATCGCGAGCATGGGTGGACCAGCGCGAGCAGCGGCGGCCTGCTGGCGATCATGGCGGTTGCTCAGGCGCTTGCCGCTCTGCTGCTTCCGGTCCTCGCCGGAAAGCGGGAGGATCGCCGTCCGTGGCTCTGGCTGACGCTCGCGATGCAAGCGGCGGGCTTTGCCGCGCTGGCAGCGAGGCCCGAGGCCGCGCCGGTCTTGTGGGCGGCCCTGCTGGGAGCAGGGCTAGGCGGCTGCTTTTCGCTTTCCATGATCGTGGCGCTCGATCATCTGCCTGACCCAGCCGAGGCTGGCGCGCTGTCGGCACTCATGCAGGGGGGTGGCTTCCTCATCGCGGCGATGCCGCCGTGGATCGCGGCCCTCCTTCACGATCTGACGGGCAGCTTCCTTGCGGGCTGGCTGCTGCAACTCGCCTGCATTGCCACCGTGACGTGGCTGTACTGGCATGTTGACCCACGAAGCTACGAGAGTGCAATCCGTCCACCAACTTTACGGAAGGAACTGCCAATCGAGACGGCACCGTCAGCTTAACCAGTGGGGACCGGGCGGAGGCATATGTGAGGGATGAAGAAGGCCCGTCACCCTCGCTGCACCGGCCACTGCTTTCCGGCTGAGGTGATCCGTCATGCTGTCTGGCTTTACTTTCGGTTCCCGATCAGCCTGCGCATGGTCAAGGAGATGGATCGCGGCTTGAGGTATCCTGGTCAGCTATGAGACGGTCCCGCAACGGGCGCTGACGTTCGGTCGTAGGAGACCTGCAGCGGTTCACCTCGGTCTTTTCAGCCGTCAGAAACCAGGTCGTCCCCTTCATTCCCGCCGCTCTGCCCTGGAGCATCCACTTTCATCGCCTTCAGGCTATCGCGGCTTGGATAGCCGCGGCGGGCGTGCTCGCGTGAAACCGGCAAAGCAGGGTTCGTTGCGCACGCCTCAGGTTACCGTGACATTATCGTTTCTCATGCTCTCCGACATTGCGGCCACTTCCTCGCCCCGGTGACAGCGGACCACATGTCCGGCAATCAGCCGGGCCGGCGGAGCGGCGCTCCGGCAGGTCTCGACCGCCATCGGGCAACGAGTGGAAAAGCTGCAGCCCGGCGGCGGCGACAACGGGTCGGGAAGGTCGCCCTCAATGCTCGCCGCCTCGCGCCGATGTTCAGGATTGGCCTCCGGAATCGCCGACAGGAGACCCCGCGTGTAGGGGTGACCGGGGGACTCGAATATGGAGTCGGCATCGGCGAGCTCGACGATTTGGCCAAGATACATCACTCCGATGCGCTGGCTGACATAGCGCACGACATCGAGGTCATGAGCGATGAAGATGTAAGCGAGGCCGAGGCGCTCGCGCAACTCGACAAAGAGGTTGATGATCTGCGCCTGCACCGAGGCGTCGAGAGCGGAGACCGGCTCATCCGCAACGAGGATACGTGGCTCGACCGCCAGAGCACGCGCAATGGAGAACCGCTGGCGCTGGCCGCCGCTAAGAGCGTGTGGCAGGCGGTGCTTCAAAGCAGGCGACAGGCCGACCGTATCCATGAGTTCGTCAACCCGGCTGCTGCGCTCGCCGGCGCCCTTGCGCAGGCCGTGGACAAGTAATACCTCGTCGAGCGCCTGTGCCAGCGTCATGCGCGGATTGAGCGAGGAATAGGGATCCTGGAAAATCATCTGAATGGCGCGGCTGCGCTCCAGCCGAGTTCCTGTTTCGAGGAACGGCCGACCGGCGTACAGAACCTCGCCTTCATCGGGCTTGTAGAAACCCGTGATGCAGCGCCCGAGCGTGGATTTGCCGCAGCCGCTCTCGCCGACGATGCCGAGCGTCTCACCGGCACGGAGCGTCAGCGAAACGTCGCGTACCGCGCGTAGCACCCGCGTACCGCGCCCGGTCAGAAGGCCGGCGATAGATGTCTTCGACTTGAAGGACTTGCTGATTCCCTTCAGCTCCAGGATAGGCGCGCCGGACCAGGTCATGGGACAGCTCCCCTGAGGTCGGCAACGCGCAGGCAGGCGCTGGTGTGATCGGCGCCGAGATCGACAGGCGGCGGCACCTGGCTGCGGCAGGCCTCAATCGCCATGGGACAGCGCGGATGGAAACGGCAGCCTGCCGGCGGATTCGCGAGGTCGGGCGGTGAGCCCCCGATCGGCAGCAGCGGCTTGCGGCTGGCGCCGGCGGGCAGCGCCCCCAGGAGGGCGCGGGTATAGGGATGGCTTGGCCGGGTGAAGATTTCGCGCACTGACCCGGACTCGACGATCCGTCCTGCATACATCACGCCGACCTTGTCGCAGGTTTGAGCCACCACGCCAAGGTCGTGGGTGACGAGCAGTACGCCGGTGCCGGTCTCGCGGCGCATCCTGAGGATCAGCTTGAGGATCTGATCCTGCACGGTGACGTCGAGTGCCGTCGTCGGCTCATCGGCGATGAGGAGCCGGGGATGGCAGGCGAGCGCCATGGCGATGAGGACGCGCTGGCGCATGCCGCCGCTGAACTGGTGCGGGTAGGAATCGACACGCGCGGCTGGGTTGGGCACGCCGACCTGGCCAAGCAGTTCCAGAACGCGGGCGCGCACGGCTGCGCCGCGCAGAGACTGGTGGCGGCGCAGCACCTCGCCGATCTGCGTCCCAATGGACATGGTCGGATTGAGCGCGGTCATCGGGTCTTGGAAGATCATCGAGATGGCCGCGCCGCGGATCTCAGAGAGCTTGGCTTCCGGCAGTCTCGCGAGGTCGACGCCCTCGAACAGGATCTCGCCATTGTCGATTCCCGCCGAGGCCCCGGCGAACAGGCGGATGATCGAGCGGCAAGTCACGCTCTTGCCGCTGCCGGATTCCCCTACGAGGCCAAAGACCTCCCCTTGGCCGACGTCGAAGGAGACGTTGTCGACGACGTTGACGCGCTTGCCGATTTTGCCGAAGCCGACGCGCAGGTGGCGGACGCTGAGCAGAGGCGTGGTGGTCATGACTTCGGCCTGAGGAAATCGTCAAGACCGTCGCTGATCAATGCGAAGGTGATGCCAACATAGATGATGGCCAGGCCCGGAAAGATCGTGATCCAGGGAGCGTCGAAGATAAAGTTGCGACCCTCGGCGACCATCACACCCCATTCGGCCTGAGGCGGCTGGATACCGAGACCGAGGAAACCGAGCGAGGTCACGGCCAGAATGGTGAGGATCACGTCGGACATGGCGAAGACGATCGCCGGCGTGATGACGTTGGGGATGAGGTGCCGGAACACGATACGGGCATGGCTGAAGCCCAGCATCCTGGCTGCCTGGACATATTCGAGCTCGCGCGCCAGCAGCACCTCGCCGCGCACGATCCGGGCGAACGAGATCCACACCACCAGAGTGAAGGCCAGGTACATGTTCCCGACGCTCGGGCCCAGCGATCCGACGATGGCGATCACCAGGACATAGAAGGGGAAGGCCCAGACGATGTCGATGATGCGCATCACCACCGCGTCGAAGATGCCGCCGATATAGGCGGACACCGCCCCGATAATCGAGCCGATCAGGAAGGGCAGGGCAACGCAAACCGCGGCGATTTCAAGGTCGGTGCGCGAGGCTTCCAGCACCCGGACGAGGATGTCGCGACCGAGATTGTCGGTGCCGAACCAGTGGGCCGCGCTCGGCGGCATCATCGCGTCGTCGAGGGACACCTCGTTGGGATCAAAGCCGCTCAGCATCGGGCCGATCACGGTAGCGATCAGCAGCAGGGTCAGCATGATCGACCCGGCCAGGAACGAAGGCGAGCGGCGCACGCGTTCCCAGACGCCGCTTCGCCAGGATCGCGGGCGAAACGGCACCGGCAGGGGACTGGAATGAGGCACCGTCGTCATAGCCGGACCCTCGGGTCTGCGAGCGCATAGGCGATGTCGGTCAAGGCGTTGATCACCACGACCAGGACGGCGAAGGTGACGGTGAGGCCCTGCACCATGGGGTAGTCGCGCGCCGCGATGGATGAGACCAGAAGGTAGCCGAGCCCTGGAATGCCAAAAATGGATTCGATCACGACCGTGCCGCCGATGATCCAGCTCGTGTGCACGCCGAGGACGGAGATTGTCGAAATCAGGGAGTTACGCAGGACATGTTTCAGCATCACCGCCTTGACGGTCAACCCCTTGGCCCGGGCCGTGTCGATATAATCGGCTCGCATGACGGCAATGATGCTGCTGCGCAGCGCCCGAATTGTCAGGGCCGCCGTCGAGAGGGCGATGACGAAGGCGGGCAGGGCGAGATGGTGCAGCCGGTCAAGGAAGCCGTTGCCGTATCCGGAGACTGGGAAGAGACGCCATTCGAGGCTCAGGAGCAGCACCAGGAGCGTGCCGAGCCAGAAAGAGGGCATCGACATCGCGACGACGAACAGGCCCTTGATGGTGACATCGAAGGGACCGTCCTTGTCGACCGCAGCCAGCATGGCGAGCGGGACCGTTAGGATGATGGCGATGATCGTGCTGAGGCCGACAAGAGCCAGCGTGGCCCAGATCCGCTCCAGGATCAGTCCGCCGACCGGCTGGCGATATGCGATGGACTGCCCAAAGCTGCCGCGGAGAAGATCGAACAGGAAGGAGAGGTATTGGTGCCACAGCGGCGCGTCGAGGCCGAGCTGTGCGTTGAGCTTGGCGATATCCTCGGCGGTGCCACGGCTGCCCAGGATCAATGTTGCAGGATCACCGGGAAGCACGCGCAGGAGCAGGAAGGCTGCCAGCGTGATGCCGAGCAGGACCGGTACGAGCTGCATCAGCCGCACGGCGGTGAAGCGCAGGATATCCATGAGGTAGCCGCGTCTTGAGTCACGGAGAAGCTCGGATCGGAGCTTACACGATGTTCAGGAGGTCTGAAACCGTCGCGCCGTCCACGAACCGGAAAGCCCGACGGCCATTTCAGGATGACCGGCATGCGTCGCAGTGCCCGCAATTCCGGGTGCCAAGGCACCCGCCTATTTCACCACCACGTCCTCGAGCCGGAAGTTCGACGTCGGCAGCACTCGGAAGTCTTCGACATTGGCGCGCGATGCATAGGTCGCCTGGGCATGGTAGAGGAAGATGAAGGGCGCCGCATCGTGCACGCGCTGCTCGATCTCCTTGAACTGCTTGCTGCGCTCGGGCCCATCAAGGGTCTGGCGCTCCAGCGCGTAAAGCTCGTTGACGCGATCGTCGTGCCATTGCGTGTGGAAGGCATTGGCGCGCTCAGGGTTGACCGAGGTGAAGCCGGTGAGCTGGTCGGGATCGATCGTATCCGATGTCGCGTAGCTCAGCGACATCTCGTAATTGCCCGCCTTCGTGGTCGAGAATTGCGAGGAGCCTTCGATGGTCTGGAGTTCTACCGTCACGCCGATCTTCTTCAGGGCCGCCTGCAGCACGGTTGCGACCTGGCGATAGGTCACGTTGCCGGCCGGAACCAGCAGCGTGGTGCTGAAGCCATTGGGATAGCCGGCCTCTGCCAAGAGGCTCTTGGCCTTGGCTTCGTCGACTGGATAGGGCTTCAGCTCCTCATTGTGGTAGGCCATGATCGGAATGGCAGCCACGGCCGGCTTGCCGTTGCCGAACAGCACGCTGCGAATGATCGCGTCTTTGTTCACCGCATAGTTCAGCGCCTGACGCACGCGCACGTCGCCGAACGGCTTCTTGGTGGTATTGAGTTGCACGAGATCGATACGGAAGACGTCCGCCGTGCCGACCTTGAGGCTGGAATCGGATGCGAGCTTCGACATTTGATTGTACGGTACGTCAATTGTGGCGTCGATCTCGCCTGCCTGCAGTTTGAGGACACGGGCATTGTCCTCGTTGATGATGTCGAGTTCAGCCGAGTCGACGGAAGGCTTGCCGGCCTGCCAATAGTTTGGGTTCTTGGCGAGTTCGATTTTCTCGCCCTTGCTCCAGCGAGTCAGGCTGAAGGGGCCGCTTCCGATCGGATGCAGAAAGAAGTCCTTGTCCGCCTCGACCAGCTTCTTGGGAACGATCGAGGCCGAGAACAGCGCCAGATTGTTCAGCATCGGCGTGAACGGTTTGTCGAGCTTCATACGGATCGTCTTGGCGTCAACCGCCTCGAAATGGGTGATGGGCTTGAAGAAGCGAGCCCAGTCGGACTTGTCGCCGGCGGCGCGCTGCAGCGAATAGATCACGTCATCGGTTGTGACCGGATCTCCATTGGAGAACTTCGCGTCCCGTAGCGTGAAGACGTATTCGAGACCGTCTGGCGAGATCGTCCACTTCTCCGCCAAGCCCGGCGACAGATTCTTGCCGTCGGGCGTCGGACGGATGAGCTGGTCGAAGATCAGCAGTTCCGTCCAGATCGAAGGATTGTCGCTGGAAGCGATCGGGTCGAGGGTCAGCGCGTCCTCGGGGATTGCGACGCGGAATTTTGTCGTCGCTTCTGCGGCGCCGCCGAAGACGACAGCCAGAATGAGCGGTGTGAGAACCGCACTGCGGCGGATCGTTTGCATGAATGAGCTCAGCATGATCGTCTTCCTCCCTCGGCCCGGCGCTCCGCGCACGGTTTAATCTTCAATGCGGTCGCCCGCTCGCGCTCAATTCATTGGCAGCCCTTGGACAAGGGCACAGGTTGCGGCGGCCAGCGTCGGCAGGACCTCGAGATTGACGCTGATCTCGCGACCGTAGGTGAATACAGCAAGCGTGAACTGCCGCCCTCCAGCCAGCTCGACATAGGCGGCATCGTGCCGCCGGTAGCTCGCTGTCGGATCGCCGGTCCAACCGGTCCAGCCCGCCTTCGACCAGAGCTTGGCACTAGGCGGCAATCCGGCGCCGAAGTATCCGACGATCTGACCATTTGGTTCGTCACGGACGAAATCGGCATCGTGAGGTCGCCAGAGATAGTCCCGTACGATCTTGGAGCGCGCCGATGTTACGGCCCTTCCAGTCATGACGGCATGAAAGAGGCGCACCGTCGCATCCGTGGTCAGGCGGTTGTGATTGGCGCCGTTTAGGCCGACAAAAACCTGCTCGCGGCCATAGCGCTGATCATCCATCAGTTTCTGGCAAAGATTGATGGGCTCGAGTTCGGGCCACCCGAAGTCGGCGAAGAATCGGTTTACCCAGTTGCGATGGTACACCCACTCCGCCATCGCTTCCGGCGCCAGCAGGGTGTCGCCTGTCGTCTCGGTCACCAAGTCGATGACATAATTGGTTGCAGTGTTGCTGGAAACGTGGATCATATCCCGCATCGCACGCGAGAGTTCCTCGTGCGGCTGGATCAATCCCTCCTCTAACCGTTGCTGGGCGGCAACGAGATAAAAGAGCTTGACGACGCTGCAGGGATAGAAGGTCTGCGAGCCGTGTATCGCGAAGCGGGCCGGTGGGTCGCCCTCCGGCTGCCCGTCGAGGGGCTTTTCGTGCACCAGCAGGGTGAGGGCGAACCCCTCGCGCGTCAGGCCGTACGAGCCGAAGCGCGCCAGCATCGCCTCGACTAGCGACCTTCCAGCATCGTCGAGAGCCCGATCTTTCCGAAACCACATCAACGCCTCTCCGAGCCGCGCCAGGACAGCATGACTGCCTTCGCCCAGTGCTGAAGGCGTCCGTTCGGCGCCAAGAGCCATGATCGTCAGGGCGGCAGCACTCATCACGCGGCTTGGGTGCTTTAGTGGGCGCCCGTCACCGCTCTCAACGTGAGGACCGTAGAAACGGCGTAACCAATCAGTCAATTGGATCTTTCGGGACCTATCACCATTCGCCGAATTTACGCCTTGGTAATCTATGCAGCGACGAAAGATACGGCGCTATTCAGATGGCAGACCTTCGCCCTTGCGTTACACCGCAATCCGGTATGGTCCGCCCGAACAGTAGCGCGCTCGGCTTGGGCGATCATGGCCTGGGCGACCATCACTTCCTCAACCTCGATACCCATGTCGTCTGGACTGCCGAGCAGCGCCTGACGCTCCCCAGGGACTCAGAAGCTCTCGACGTGCCATCACTCATCCCCTACACTTGGTGCCAGTCCCTTCGGCGGTCCGGACGAACTGCCTGATCTTGGTTCGTCGAACGGGAAGGGGGCGAGCAGCCCCGACAGACGAGAGTTTCTGTTTCGTTCCAGCTTGGAGAGGGTTCGGGAGCAGTTCTTGTGTCGGCACCGTCAATGTAACCAAGTAGAATCCGTCTCCCGGCGATTTCAACTATTCCCCGGTATGTCAAAGCCACTGAAAATGCATGACCGTATCGAGCTTGAATACAGGAAATAACAAGTAAAAGCGTTGGTCGAGCGGTGCCGCTGGGAGTTTGCCGCCTATCCTAGTCTCGTACCCCGCGAGGCCCAAACGTCATCAACAATCCCATCTTCCAACGGGCACCATCCAGACATGACAACACCTTCGGCGGTTATCTCACTCGGTTGGAACCACCATTGACGAGAGGTTGTTGTCGCCTGGAGACCATTTCGGCCGTGACTGTGGCGCGCGGCCAGTTTCGGGCTGTGGCGGAGCGGAGCCGGCCTTCGCAGTCAACAGAGCAAGGAGGCCATATGTCGGATCATGGCGAGCCGAATGTGAATCGGCGCGAGGTGATGGTCGGTGCTGGGGCCTGTGCGGCGCTCGCGGCGGCGCCGTCGGTGAGGGCGCAACCCGCCCCGGGTGGGACGCCGGTGATGACACAGGTTTCGTTCAACGTGAACGGGCAGGTTCGCACGCTCGAGCTCGACACCCGTACGACGCTCCTCGACGCTCTCCGGGAGCACCTTCATCTCACGGGCACCAAGAAGGGCTGCGATCACGGCCAATGTGGAGCTTGCACGGTCGTGGTCGATGGGCGGCGGATCAATTCCTGTCTGACTCTCGCCGTGATGCACCAGGGCAGCG
The DNA here is from genome assembly GCF_041276405.1 of Microvirga sp. TS319. Lineage (NCBI taxonomy): Bacteria > Pseudomonadati > Pseudomonadota > Alphaproteobacteria > Hyphomicrobiales > Methylobacteriaceae > Microvirga > Microvirga sp. TS319. Next base: position 885,310 of record NZ_JBGGGT010000001.1, read on the forward strand.
CGGTCACGTCGATCGAGGGGCTCGGCACGCCGGATGACCTGCATCCGATGCAGGCGGCGTTCGTCAAGCACGACGGCTATCAGTGCGGCTACTGCACGCCCGGACAGATATGCTCGGCCGTGGCGGTGCTGGACGAAATCAAAGCCGGGATTCCGAGCCATGTCACGGCCGATCTCACCGCCCCGGTGCAGCTCAGCGAGGCCGAGCTCCGCGAACGAATGAGCGGCAATCTCTGCCGGTGCGGCGCTTACTCCAACATCGTCGAGGCCATCGTCGAGGTCGCCGGGAGGCAGGGATGAGAGCTTTCACATATGAGCGCGCCAATGCGCCCATCGAGGCAGCTGCCGCCGTCGCACGCATGCCCGGCGCGAAGTTCATCGCGGGCGGCACGAATCTGCTCGACCTGATGAAACTGCAGATCGAGACCCCCACCCACCTCGTCGATGTGAACGGTCTGAAGCTCGACGCCATCGAGCCAACCCCGGATGGCGGGCTTCGCATCGGCGCGCTCGTCCGTAACACCGACCTTGCCGCCGATGAGCGCGTCCGACGCGACTACGGTGTCCTGTCACGGGCGCTGCTCGCTGGCGCGTCCGGCCAGTTGCGCAACCGGGCCACGACGGCAGGGAACCTTCTCCAGCGCACCCGCTGCCCCTACTTCTATGACACCGATCAGCCTTGCAACAAACGACAGCCCGGCAGCGGCTGCTCGGCCATTGGCGGGTTCAGCCGACAGCTCGGCATCATTGGGGTGAGCGATGCCTGCATCGCCACCAACCCGAGCGACATGGCGGTAGCCATGCGGGCGCTCGACGCGACGGTCGAGACCGTGCGGCCCGACGGCGCTATCCGGACGATCCCGATTGCTGAGTTTCACCGCCTGCCCGACGACACCCCCCACGTGGAGACGGCGCTGGAGCCGGGTGAGCTCATCACGGCACTGACCTTGCCACCGCCCATCGGCGGCCGGCAGATCTACCGCAAGGTGCGAGACCGCGCATCTTACGCCTTTGCTCTCGTCGCGGTGGCGGCGATCATTCAGCAGGACGGCACAGGACGCGTTGCTGTGGGCGGCGTGGCGCATAAACCTTGGCGGATCGAAGAGGCCGAATCCGATCTGCCGCGCGGACCCAAGATTGTGACTGAACAGCTGCTCGCCGATGCCAAGCCGACCCATGACAACGCATTCAAGGTATCCCTGGTCGAGCGCACGCTCGGCGCGGTACTCTCAGAAGCGAGGAGCTGAGACATGCGGTTCGACACTCCCGCCGACACCAACCCGATCGACCAGCTCAAGGTCGTCGGACGGCCCACCGACAGGATCGATGGGCGATACAAGACGACCGGCAAGGCGCCCTACGCCTACGAGCGGCACGATGTCGTGCCAGGCCAAGCCTATGGCTTCGTGCTGGGTTCTGCGATCGCCAAAGGCCGCATTGTTGCCATGCATCTGGGGGAGGCCAAGATCGCGCCAGGCGTTCTGGCGATCGTGACGACGCTCGACATGCCCCGATTGGAGCGCGGCAAGATGAATGCCGCCTACCTGTTCGGCGGACCGGTCGTTCAGCATTACCACCAAGCAATCGCCGTGGTGGTCGCGGAGACCTTCGAGCAGGCCCGCGCCGCAGCCTACCTGATCCGCGTCGACTACCAGCCCGAGATGGGCAAGTTCGACCTTGCCGCGGAGGCGCCACACGCCCCGCTCATTGGGGACGACAGTGGTGAGGGAAGCAGCGGACCTCCTGAAGCCCGTGTTGGCAACTTCGAGGATGCTTTCGCGGCAGCGGCAGTGAAGCTCGACGAGACTTACACGACGCCCGACGAGAGCCACGCCATGATGGAACCACACGCCACCATCGCAGCATGGGACGGCGATCGGCTGACCCTCTGGACATCGAGCCAGATGATCGCCTGGGGCAAAGGCAGCATTGCGAAAATCCTCGGCATCAGCGCAGAGAACGTTCGGCTCGACTCGCCCTATATCGGCGGTGGCTTCGGAGCGAAGCTATTCATTCGGGCCGATGCCGTGCTGGCAGCGCTTGGTGCCAGAGCGGCGCGAAGACCCGTCAAGCTGGCACTCACCCGCCCGCTCGTCGCCAACAACACCACCCATCGGCCTGCCACGATCCAGCGCATCCGCATCGGCGCGAATCGTGACGGCACGATTACGGCAATCGCGCATGAGAGCACCTCCGGCAATCTGGCTGAGGGCAAGCCCGAGACGGCAGTATCCCAAACAAGGCTCCTCTACGCGGGCGCAAACCGCCTGACGGCGATGCGGCTCGCTGCGCTCGATCTTCCAGAAGGCAATGCGATGCGCGCACCGGGCGAGGCGCCCGGCATGATGGCGCTTGAGGTCGCCATGGACGAGATGGCGGAAAGGCTCGGCCTGGATCCGATCGACTTTCGGATCCTGAACGACACTCAGGTCGATCCAGAGAAACTCGACCGTCGCTTCTCGCATCGCGATCTCGTGGGCTGCCTTCGCCTTGGCGCCGAGCGCTTTGGTTGGGATATGCGCAATCCCCGACCTGCTCAGGTGCGGGACGGACGCTGGCTCGTCGGATTGGGCGTAGCGGCAGGCTTCCGCAACAATCTCCTGACAAAGTCCGCAGCGCGGGTCCGGCTCGACAGCCAGGGAGGGGTCACGGTCGAGACCGACATGACCGACATCGGGACCGGTTCCTACACCATCATTGCCCAGACGGCGGCCGAAATGATGGGCATAGCCTTGGACAAGGTGACCGTCCGGCTCGGTGACTCGGCTTTCCCGGCTTCCGCCGGCTCCGGGGGCCAGTGGGGCGCGAACAACTCGACCGCCGGTGTCTACGCGGCCTGTGTCAAACTGCGCGAAGCCGTCGCGCAGCAGCTCGGCTTCAATGCCGCCGATGCCGTATTCTCGGACGGAGACGTGCGATCGGGCAACCGCAGCGTGCCGCTTGCCGAGGCTGCACGCGCGGGCGAGCTTGTCGCGGAAGACGCCATCGAGTACGGCGATCTCGCTAAAACACACCAGCAGTCGACTTTCGCGGCTCATTTTGTTGAGGTCGGGGTTGACGCAGCGACGGGAGAGGTTCGGATCCGGCGTATGCTCGCGGTGTGCGCGGCTGGGCGCATTCTCAACCCGAAATCCGCGAGGAGCCAAGTGATCGGCGCGATGACCATGGGAGCCGGGGCGGCTTTGATGGAGGAACTGGCCGTCGATAAGCGGCGAGGTTTCTTTGTCAACCACGACCTTGCGAGCTACGAGGTCCCGGTTCATGCCGACATCCCGCGCCAGGAAGTCGTCTTTCTCGATGAGGTTGACCCGATGTCCTCACCGATGAAGGCCAAGGGCGTCGCTGAGCTTGGCATCTGCGGCGTCGGAGCGGCGGTCGCGAACGCGGTTTACAATGCCACCGGCATCCGCGTGCGTGACTATCCGCTCACGCTCGACAAGCTCATCGATCGCCTGCCCGAGGCTGTCTGAGACGCGCTTCACGCCTTGGCGCCAATCTTGTAGACTCCGCGCCATTGCAGACGGATCTTTCGATACTCTCTTCTTGGAAAGAGTGCATCGTGCAAAAGACCGGATCCACTTTTTCGCACGATGCGCTAGCAAACGGGTTAGGGGCGGGCTCATCAGGAAACTCGTCGTGACCCTTGCGTTTCTTGCTCTGGACCGGCCCTTGCGCCGCGACCTTGACGACGCCCTATAGGAGCAGCGACTTCCATTTCTGTCGGTTTCGGCAGGCACATTCAATTCAAACCTGGACTTCGAGCGCTGTCACTGACGCTTTTGGGAAACGCCAGGCAATCGTTCCATTCTCGACCGGCACCGAACATGTCTCCACGTCAAACACATTCAGAGCAGTGGTATCGATTGCAGTCGATAGATCATCAGGCGCAATTTGATGAGCTACGGCAGATCTGGGCTGATCCCCAATCACAGTAAGCTCGGCCTTTGTTGCACTTTGCAGGTCGGTGTTGACTACATGCAGATAAAGAGTCTGGCCGCTTCGGCTCGCTGTCACATCCAGTGTTGATCCCTCGCTTGTCACATTGAGGGCGGCGTCGCCACCGTACTTTCTGAAAAGCCGCATCACGTGTCCGACTGGGAGCAGATAGGGAGACTCTCGGGGGGAGCCAAGCATCACCGTATTGACCAACCAAGATACCCCCACGAAATCAGCCAACGTCGCAATATCAACGAAGTCCGCGTTGCGTTCATAAAGGTTCAGGACCCTAGCGTGGTAGAGAGCTGAAATCCATTCGCGAAGGATTTCACATTTGTTGCATGGCTGGAGGGAGAGATGCCCCTCCGTGATCGCCACGCGTTGTGAAGCGTCTATTGCCTGGATGACGTTTCGAGCTTCGGTGAGTTTGCGATCAACCTTATCATACATCGAACAAAGCTCGGTCCAGCTTGCTTGATAATCGTTCCGATACTCACGCCCTCTCAAAACCGTATTTGGACTGTCTGGCTTCTGGTGCATCATGTGAAGTGCCACCAAGTCGACAAGATCTCCAGATTCGCGCAGGAGATCCTCCGCCCACCACTTGTCGGTATCGCTCTCCTGATCTCCCCAACCGATAAGCCGGATTGAGCTATCAGCAGACCGCATGGCTTCGGCAAAACTTCTGTATTCACGAGCATTTTCTGCGCTGCTGAAGCGATGGCCTGCCTTTGGATAGGACGTCTCGTTGCCAATCTGCCAGAACTTGACCCGCCACGGCTCAGTCCGGCCGTTTGTCCGGCGCTCGCTGTGATCTGGATTATTGCAGTAGTGGACAAGATCCGCCGCGTCTCGGGCAGTTCCCATCCTCCTCTCCCCACGGATCGTGTTGACGTATTCGGGCCGACCGTCACTCGCAAAATTGACAGCAATGATAGGCTCGGCTCCCAACTCCTCACACAAACCAAGAATTTCGTGAATCCCAACTCGGTTCGGCTGCACGCCTCCCCAGCGGTAATTGAACATGGGTTTCCGGCACGCGCTGGGACCGACGCCCTCTTGCCATCTCCAATAACTGGTCAGGATCCCACCCCACCGTATGGCACCAGGAGCCATGTCGCGGACTGTTGCAACGAAGTCTCTGCGCCACTCGTCAGTGTTATAGTCCCAGGCAGCCTCGACCGAGGCATCGGTGGTACCGAGAGGCTCCATGAATTGCATGTAAAGGCGCGGCGAGACAGAGAATGTCGGAGTAGGGTCAACTGTAATCCGAGGCATGGCATACTCCTGGAATTATCTGACCCCAGCTTTCGGGCGCATGGCCCTGATGATCCAGCATTGCGCCACGAGAAACAGAAGGATCGCTTGCAAACCCCTTAGTAACTCAATTCGGTCTGCGCCTCCGGCAAGTTTCGAAGGCGAACGATGTTAACGGGCCGTTCTTTCGATTGTTCGGTGATCCTGATCTGAGTTCGGCGGTACCTGGCTTATGACTTGATCCGAGTGGGATTGAGACGGTTCACTTGATGCGCAAAGGACAGGCGAAATACGCCCGTGGGTCACAATCATCCCTCGCCGGGCAGTTCAAGCTCGTGGCTGCGCGAGGCCTGCAGGGAGAATGACCCTCCTTCTGTCCGCATCCAAAATTAGCGACGGAGTCCGCTCCTCGGATTATTTCGTCTGGGGCGTGGCACCAGTTCTAGGTCGCTTGGGATCGGCTAGGCGCCGGGAAACCTCTAAGGCAACTTGGTCGAGTTCCTGAATGCAATCCTGCAGGATTTGGGAAGGCCGTGGCGTAAGCGGGAAAAGCAAAAGGGTCCTAAAGTGCACAGCTGGCGCGAATGGCTTCAGAATGAGACCATTGTTCACATAAACCTCTGCTGTCAAAGGATTAACGAGTCCGCATCCGAGCCTGGCGTGGACCATCGAGCAGACAGTCGAGGAAAAAGGCGTTTCGAGGACGACCCGCGTTTGGACGCTGGCTGCAGCAAGAATGGCGTCAGCTTCTCGTCGTGTCGTATCCTCTGGCGCCAGTGCGATGAACTCCTCGCCGTGCAGATGATCCGGCGTCACAATGTCGACATTCTCCAGGCGGTGCCCTGGGTATATCGCGAGACATGCTCTACACGTCATAAATGGTCGGGCGATTACACCGGTTACATCCACCTCGTCTGCTGCGATCCCAAGGTCGAACTGCCCTGAAGCGATCAGGTCGCGGATGGTCGCCGAAAGATGCGCCTGGAGCGTGATAGCGACCTGTGGATGCCTGTTCCGGAACTGGCGAAGGGCCTGCGGGACAATGTTGGTGCTCAACGCCGACAGGCTTGCAATTCGGATTTCGCCGGAGCCGAAGTCACGTATTCTGGCAGCTGCCGTGCGCAAGTGTGCCATCCCGAGGAAGGACGCCTCGACCTCCCGCTGAAAGAGCTTGCCCTCCGGGGTCGGGATCATTCGGCCCTTGAGCCTTTCGAAGAGCGGAAACCCGATAGACCGCTCCAGTTCCTGAATTGCCTTGCTGACGGCCGGCTGCGAGATCCGGAGAACCTCTGCGGCCCGCGATGCTGTACCGGCCGTCATAACGGCGTGAAACACGTCGATCTGTCGTTGGTTCATGGTTATTCCATTTCAAAGCTGAGCCCTATAACCGGGGAGAATAGACTGCCGCAATTATCATATTGGACGGAATAAGGCAGCTATGGTCTAGTTTTGGCTCAGCAAGGATAACGTGTATGAGCGATTGGACCGATTGTGTGATTTCGTCAGAAGCAAGCCGCGATGGCTTCGCGAGTTTGGGAATCCCGGTTTATCGAGCCTCCACCATCCCTTTTCCTGACGCCAAGAGCTACCAGGCCCGCCACGAGCGTGGGGAGGATGGGTATAGCTATGGCTTGTCGGGCACGCCGACGTCTCGCTCGCTCGCACAGAAGATTACGGCTCTTCAACAAGGGCTTCGGACATTTCTCGTCCCATCCGGACAGGCAGCTATTACGGTTTCCATTCTGTCATTCGTTCAGGCTGGAGATCGTATTCTCATCGCCGATACGGTCTATCCGCCCCTGCGCGACTTTGCGGAGCGTGACCTGCGTCGCCTTGGAATCGATATCACATTCTACGACCCCATGGCTCCTGACGGCCTGGAGCGGATCATATGCGATAAGACCCGGCTGATCTGGGCCGAGTCACCGGGCTCCACGACGATGGAGGTTCAGGATATGGCTCGCCTTGCAGACATCGCCCACCGGCATGGAGCCTTACTTGCGTGTGACAACACTTGGGCAACCCCGTTGTACTTCAAGCCGCTCGCCCATGGTGCCGACATTGTCGTCGAAGCACTGACAAAATATTTTTCTGGTCACTCCGATGTCCTGATGGGTTCAATCACGGTTCGCGACCAGGCCGCAGCCGCAGCCATCAAGGGAAAACTCAGCCGTCTTGGCATTGGAGTATCGCCTGACGATTGCTCGTTGGTTCTGCGTGGAATGGAGACGATGCCTATCCGGCTCCAATACTCGTCCGACATCACGAAGCGCTTGCTCTCATCGATCGTCGAACAACCTTCTGTCGATCGAATTCTCTACCCTGCTTTGAGCACATGCCCGGGTCACGAAATCTGGAAACGCGACTTCAAAGGTGCAAGCAGTGTTTTCGGGATCGTCTTTACATCCGATGCAACACCACGCGTCTTCGCGGCGCTCGATGAACTCAAAGTATTTGTAATCGGCGCGTCGTGGGGCGGGACGCGGAGCCTGGTCGCTCCGATGCCTGTCAAGGCAAACCGCACGGCGAAGCCCTGGAACGGGGAGGACCTCGTCCTGCGCGTCAGTATCGGCGTGGAATCGTTCGCCGATCTTCGGGATGATCTCGACCGGTTCTTCAACTATCTGAACCGGCGCTCTATAGCGGCCATTCAGGCTACTCAGTCCACTTGAGAAACCACGTTCAGATAGTCACGCAACAAACAGAGGGAAATGTGATGCTGAAGATGACGAGAAGAGTATCGATCAAGGCGAGCCTCGCAGCAGCCGCGCTCATGGCGCTTGGGATCGGGCCCGCAGCGCATGCGGAGTCGGGAGCGAAGGATCGCCTAGCGTCAGGAAAGGTGACCATCGGGATCCATAACCGGGCACCTTGGGGTTTTCGCAGCAGCACTGGCGAAGTAGCTGGGTATCATCCGGATCTCGTTAAGGCGGCTCTCGAACCGCTCGGCATCAAGGAAATTAACTTCGTCATTACCGAGTTCGGCGCCCTTATTCCGGGCCTGAACGCCAACCGGTTTGACATGATTGCATCCGGCATTGCCATTACTCCGAAGCGTTGCCAGGAAGTGATCTTCAGTGAACCGGATCTAGCGGTCGGCGACGGCCTCATCGTGAAGCAGGGTAACCCGCAGAACATCCACAGCTATGCCGATTTCGCAAAGAACTCGAAGCTCCGGCTTGCTGGCGGAAGAGGCACGGAGAACACCAAGAACGCCATTGCCGCAGGTGTTCCTGAGGACCAGATTCTGCAACTGCATGAAACGACGGACTTGGTCTCGGCGGTGATCGGCGGCCGCGCCGATGCTGCGACACTTTCCGCCCCGAGCGTGGTTTCGTTTCTTCAGGACAAGAACGTCAAGGGTCTTGAAAGGGCAACGCCGTTCACCGGCCTGATGAAAGAGGACGGCCGGCCTGCGGCAATGTACACGGCAATCGCGTTCCGCAGCGACGATGCCGCCCTTCGGGATCTTTTCAACGAGAGGCTCGCAAAGCTGAAGGCCGATGGCACGGTACGAAAGATTATGGAGACCTATGGCTTCACCGACGCCGAGCTGGCTCCTGACATCAAGACCGCAGACGTCTGTAAGGGATAATATGCTCTGGTAACCAATGAGGATGCCTTAGAATGAGCTTTGCCGACATCCTGGTTGGTATCTTTGAAGGGTTCGGCGTCACGGCCTCCGTCACTATGTGGGGAATGGCCTACGCCGTACCTTTTGCCCTCGTGTTTGGAATCCTGCAGCATTTCACGAGGGGACCGACACGCTTGGCTGTGACTTCGGTCATCGAGTTCTGGCGCAGCTCGCCGGTCATCGTCCTGCTGTTCGTCTTCTATTATACACTTCCAACTATTGGAATCACGCTGTCCGGGATCACCGTGGCTGCCATGGCTCTCGGCCTCAATATCGGCGGTTATGGCAGTCAGGCGGTTCGAGCTGCGCTTCAATCTCTCGACCCCGGGCAGGTTGAGGCCGGAAAGGCACTTGGTCTGCGCCGTCTTCACATTCTGATCCTGATAGAGCTGCCGCAGGCGTTCAAGGCGATGACGCCGACCTTCATCAATCAGTTCATTCAGCTCATTAAGGGAACCGCTTTGGTTTCGCTTATTACACTGACCGACATGACCTTTCGCGCAAAGGAGATCTCACAGCTGCAATATGACCCGGTTGGGACATATACGGCGCTCCTCGTGGCATACTTCATTGTTTGCTACCCGGCCACGATCTTCGGTCGCTGGGTCGAGAAGCGCGTAGCGATTAGCGAAAGGAACCAAGGTGAAATTTAACCTCGCCTTCGCGATCGAAAGTCTGCCGCTCATTCTCTCCGCCTTATGGACGACGGTCTGGGTCACAGTGGCAAGCTGCGCTGGCGCAGCACTGTTGGGGTTCCTTTGGGAGATCGCACGTCGTTCCAGTCGGCCGCTGTCCTACGTCATGCGGTTTGTGATCGATTTCATCCGCTCCACGCCCCTTCTGGTGCAACTCTATTTCCTCTATTTTGTGTTGCCCTTCTACGGTGTCACCCTTCCGTCGTTCGTCGTGGGGATCGTGGGCTTGAGCGTCTATTACAGTGGTTACCTGGCCGAAGTCTTCAAGGCCGGTATTGACGGCATTCCCGTTGGCCAGTTCGAGGCAGCTCAGTCACTTGGTCTCAAGCGCCTGGACATCGTTGCCTTTGTCATAGCGCCGCAGATGCTGCGCAACATCGCGGCTCCCATGGGAAACTACTTTGTATCGGTTCTGAAGGCGACACCGTACCTAGCGATCATTGCTGTGCCCGAGATGCTCGGGGAAGCCATGGAGATTGCGTCGGACACGTTCCGGTATGCCGAGCCCATGCTGACCGTCGGTGTTGTCTTCCTTGTCCTCGCCGTAGCGGTGGCCCAACTGGTCCGGCTCATGGAGATGCGTCTCCTGAAGTCCGCAAGACGTTGAAGGAACTCCTAGTATGCAGATCGATGCCGCGGTCAGTCCTCGCTCTGACGTTCATGGGTCGGAGGCCGCCATAGAAATCATTGCCCTGAACAAGTGGTATGGGTCGTTCCATGTCCTCAAGGACGTTGATCTTCAGGTTGAGAGCGGCCGGCAAATCGTTATTTGCGGGCCCTCGGGCTCTGGGAAATCCACACTGATCCGCTGCATCAACCAGCTAGAGCGGCACCAGCGGGGACAGATCTTCATTCACGGTTCCGAGGTAGACCCGAACACATGGGCGCTACACGACCTGCGCCGCGACGTGGGTATGGTCTTTCAACACTTCAATCTCTTTCCTCACCTGACTGTGCTTCAGAACTGCACATTGGCAATGCGCCGGGCCCGGGGCATGACTCGCCACGAAGCAGAAGAGATTGCACGTCACTATCTGGAGCGGGTCCGGATCCCAGAGCAGATAGGAAAGTATCCGAGCCAGCTTTCAGGGGGGCAGCAGCAACGTGTCGCTATCGCGCGGGCTCTGTGCATGCGCCCGAAAGTCATGCTCTTTGACGAGCCGACCTCAGCCCTTGATCCTGAAATGATCAATGAAGTGCTCGATGTCATGACCGAACTCGCCAGTGACGGCATGACCATGCTGTGCGTGACCCATGAGATGGCGTTCGCCCGGAAGGTAGCCGATGCCATTGTCTTCATGGATGGGGGACGCATCGTCGAGCAGGCGTCACCATCGGATTTCTTCACTAATCCAAAGAACGAGCGGACGAGGACATTCCTTCGGCAGATCCTCTGAAGCGCCGATCACGAAGACCTTTCATAGCTCCGGCCCGAGGAGATCACACCGTGCCTACCACTAGTAGAATCTGGACCACCGTTGATTTCGAACAGGATGGGAGGCAGTCCGACTATCTGCGGTTACCCTTCTCCTCGGACATATCCGCCTATGGTTGGCTTCCCATCCCCCTGCTGTGTATCCGGAACGGGTCTGGTCCGACGATCCTCCTTACCGCAGGTAACCATGGAGACGAGTACGAAGGCCAGATCGCGTTGATCAGGCTCGCTCAGGAGATTGCCCCGTCCGACGTCAACGGGCGGATCATTATTCTGCCGGCGTTGAACTACCCCGCCGTGGCAGCAGGCCGCCGCGTCTCACCGATCGACGAGGGGAACCTCAATCGTCTCTTTCCGGGACGGTCTGATGGCTCGCCGACGGAAATGCTTGCGCACTATATCGATGACGTCCTCTTCCCAATGGCGGACGTGGTTATCGACCTGCATTCCGGTGGCCGCTCTCTCGATTACCTGCCGCTTGCGCTCGCGCGGCCCGGCCTAACAGCCCCGAACCAGAGGGCGGTAAGGGAGTTGCTGGCTGCATTTGGCGCACCGGTCAGCGTACTGACGGACGGCGATGGAGGCGGTGGATCTACCACACTCTACGCAGCAGCTGAGAAGCGTGGAATACCCGCCCTAACAACGGAACTCGGCGGAGGAGCAACTCTCTCCCCCCGCGGCCTAAAGGTTGCTGAGGATGGTGTCAGACGAGTCCTCAAACACTACGGTGTGGTCACCAAACTCGAGGTGAACGCATCAACCGGGTCTCGCCTAATGAGGTCCCTTGGACGGACATCCGCAATCTATTCACCCGAGAACGGGTTGTTCGAACCGCTCGTCAACGTCGGCGATAAGGTAGAGGAAGGTCAAGCGGCAGGGAACATCTACTTCTATGACAACCCGCTGCGTGAGCCCCTGAGGCTTCGCTTTCCCGCAAGTGGGGTGGTCAGTTGCCGACGCTTTCCCACTCTCACCGCGCGAGGTGACTGCCTGTACAACCTGATGTCCGATCTGAATGACTCTTGACGTCGGACATTGACCTCCCGCGCATCGGCAATTCAGCAAGTCGACGTGAAGGCACAGCCGAGCCGGTTGATGATAGCCGGTCGTGGGATAGTTGGAGTGGGACTAGGGCAGGAATTCATACCCTCAATGGGTATTTTTCGAATACCAGATCTGCATCTTCCACGGGCAGCATGGCTCTTTCCAGATTTCCCATTTTTCGGCACGCTGATGACGAACAGGGAGACAGAGCCATGCCACATCCTCTTCGGACACTTGCATTTGCAACTTCGATGATCGTCCTTGCCGGGGTATCGACTTCCCCTTCCAGGGCCCAATCCCTTGTTCCCGATCTCGAGCAACAGATCCGCTCCAGGGCGGCACAGATTGAGGACAAACTGATCGCCTGGCGACGTGACATTCATCAGAACCCGGAACTCGGGGAGCAGGAGACCCGGACGGCAGGTCTTGTGGCCGAGCATCTCTCAAAGCTCGGACTCGACGTAAGAACCGGCGTCGCACAGACAGGTGTAGTTGCCGTGCTCAAGGGAGCGAAGCCCGGCCCGGTTGTGGCGTTGCGAGCCGACATGGATGCCCTGCCTGTCAAAGAACCACAAGGCCTGCCCTTCGCCTCCATGGCAAAAGGCAAGTATCTCGGTCGTGATGTCGATGTCATGCATGCCTGTGGCCATGACGCGCACACGGCTATCCTGATGGCGGTGGCCGAAGTGCTTGCCGGCATGAAGGATCAGCTGCCTGGCACAGTAAAATTCATATTCCAGCCTGCCGAGGAGGGGCCGAGCCTCTATGCGGCCTTCACGGGCAAGGTCTGGGGTGCCAAGGCGATGATCAAGGAAGGCGTGCTGCAGAATCCAAAGCCGGATGCGGTCTTTGGGCTGCATGTCACGTCAGGGCTGCCAAGCGGCCGGATCGGCTACCGAGCGGGAGCGGCGAATGCGAGCGCGGATGAGCTGCGCATCAAGGTCACAGGAAAGCAAGGCCATGCAGGCTATCCATGGCGGGCGGTTGATCCGATCACGACAGCCTCTCAGATTGTGCTCGGTCTCCAGACGGTGGTCAGCCGCCGGACCGACCTGATGAAATCACCGACGGTCGTGAGCGTCTCGACCATCAATGGCGGCTCACGATTCAACATTGTTCCGGAAACGGTGGAGATGAGCGGCACGATCCGCACCTATGATGCCGGCGTACGGGCACAGGTTCATAACGATATCCGGCAAATTTCCGAGAACATCGCAGAGAGTGCAAACGCCAAGGCAGAGGTTGAGGTCATTGAGCTCTATGATCCGCTCGTGAATCACGACAAAGTCACAGCCCGCATGGCACCGGTACTCGAAAGGGCAGCGGATGGGGATGTCGTGGTGACCGAGCGCTCCGGAGCCTCCGAGGATTTCTCGTTTTTCCTAAACGAGGTCCCCGGCATGTTCTTTAATCTCGGTATCGTGCCAAAAGATCAGGATCCGAGCAAAGCGGCTCCGAACCACAGTCCGAACTTCTACGTCGACGACAAGGCCTTGGTCGTCGGTGTAAGGGCATTGGCTGCCGTGACAGTGAACTATCTAGCCTCTGCTAAAACAGACTGACCGACCAGAACGTCAACCAAGAGCCGGTGTATCGGCTCCGCAGGACCCCAGGTGCTCCCAAGATCCGGGGCGCCAGGGTCCCGCCATTCAGGCCGCGGCCTTCAGGCAATCCCGTTCTTCGCCCGCAGGCAGGGAAGGGGCATTTGAGAAGCTGGATGACTTCTGCCAAGTCGTGGAGGAGATGGTCGCTAACAGCAACAGGAAACCCGATCGCCTGATCCTCGACCGCGAGCTGATGCAGCTGGTGACGAAGGCGTGTCGCTCCAACTTCAAGCGGCCGGATCGCGCGAGTATCTTCTTATATCATCCACGAGTGACGGTGTTGATCGGGCCAAGCTCTTGGAAGTCACGCCCATGCTTGCCTCCGTGGCCGGTTCAACAGTAGGGCGATGTCGTCATGGGAGTTCGAACGTGACGGTGAAGCGATACAAATTGAACCGAGAGGGCCACTTCTGGTGAGTCTGGGCTCAGCCACGGATCTCGCCGTTGAGGCGGCACTTGCCGGTGTCGGCATCATCTATCTCCATCATCTATCTCTTTGAAGACTGGTTGCGCCCGCACCTTGAGAGTGGTGCCCTTCAACCTGTTCTTGAACCCTGGTGGCTCAGCTTTCCGGGGCCGTATCTATATTACCCTGGGAGGCGTCTTGTGCCCGGGCCGCTGAGGGCGATGCTCGACTTCATCAAGGTTTCGGCATAACCGGAGTGATGGACACTAAGTCAAGGCCGTAGATCCCGCTCTCAGCATGAAGAGAGAGGCTGCTGGCCGAAGCTTGACGCCTCGGCGGCCCCTCTGCTGAGACAAAGTGCGAATGGCGGCTCCTGGCCGATTTCGTTCTCTAATGGGTTGAAAAAGTCCTCATAAACGGCGGCTCGTGATTGCCGAACGAGACATTGTCGACGAGCATGCCGGGGAGGTCGCCCGTGCACTGGCCGGCACGCCAGCCTGTGAGCGGTCGCGCCAGGGCCGCAAGCGCATCGAGATGCGGGTTGCCCGTCTCAAGCGGGTTCTCACGATGGGACGTCTGCGGGTGCGGGGTCCGTGCGGCGCTCGGGACGAGTTCCTGCTGGCAGCAACGGCTTAGAACCTGAGAAAGCCCGCCAGGCTGGTCACTTCACCAGGGCGTCCCATGATCCAACGAGCCTGAAAAGGCCCGAAGGATACCCCTCACCACAGTCCTAGCCTCAACTAAGCGAACCTATACGTAGCCATGCCGTGCGGCCATCGCGCGCTCCGCTTGATTGCTAGAGCTCCCAACACCGGAACGAACGTTCCCTGAAACAGAAGCGTCAGCTTGGGTGTTAGCTCCACAGTTGTCGCAGGAGCCTCGCCCATGGAGGGAGCCTACACGTTCGACCTGCATCGGATCCTGCTGCGTACCTCCATCGTCTACTTCTTTGCCCTGGTCATGGTCCGCACGATCGGCAAGTGCGGCATGGGCCAGCTCGCCCCCTTCGATCTGGAGCCAAGCGGGAAGATCAGCGTCTTCCGGCAACCGCAGGAGAGCGTCCGCGCTGGCCTGCCGGTGCTGCCGGAGGGGAGATCGAAGGATCGCTGCGGAGCCACCGCCGCAGAGAGACGGGGCTTGCCGGCGGCCTCTATGCCTGCTGGGAGTGTGGTCACATAGCCGATCTGACTTCAGGCAACCCATTTCCGGAATGTACGATCTGCCAGGAGGATCGATGAACGAGAGCCGTCAGAAGCGTGCATGGGGCATTGGGACTGGTCTCTCGCGCAGAGTAGGGCGCCTCGCGCATCGTGCGGACCCGGCGGGCCGCGCTCGCGAAAAGTGGACCCGGTTTTCCGCACGATGAGATGCGCCAATAATCCGGAGATGGCCCGGGTACAGGAAGATCCCTTCCGCCAAGGCTTTCGTCCACCCACCGCCCTCTGCGCAGCTAACGAGCCTCCACCCGACTCATGAACCCTGCGGGATCATCGGTAATGGGCGGCTCTCCCGCGAGGTCCCGGCCGCACCGCAGCCACGCCGGACCGCTCCGTGAACGGCCCGTCAAGCTTAAGTCCCCGTCCTCTGAGCGGACCGGGAATGGCACGCCTCTGCCGCTTGCCTGTTCAGACCATCAGGGCATGAGCCAGTAATAACTGACCTGATAGTAGTCGTGCAGTCCCTGCTCGCTCTCCCGATCCGGCCAGTCCCGACTGCGGCTACCGGAGAGGCTCGGCGCACGCCGAAGCTGCTCTGCCGTGATCTGGATGCGATACCCTTCCAAGCGCGGATCGTAATCGAGCATGCGCCAGGGAACGGCGTATTCGTCCGCGCCCATGCCGAAATAGCCGCCGAACGACATCACTGCATAGGCCACACGTCCACCGATCTTGTCGATCATGATCCGCTCGACGGTGCCGATGCGTTTGCCGCTCTGATCATAGACAGCGGTTCCTTCTACCCGGTCGCTCTCGATCAAAGGCTTGCCGGAGCGCTGACCAGGGTAGCCCCTGCGGGGCCTGCCACGAACTGGCGTACGCTCCTGCCTTCTTGTCAGACCGCCAATGATCCAGGCCATGCCAAGCCCGACCGCGCCGACCGCCAGCAGCGATACGAGGGGGGCTTCTGTGAACTGGTGCTCGATGGACTGTGTGGCTCGCTCATAGTAGCGCTGGGCCTGAGGATGCCGCTCGCCGGCCCGGCGGACGTACCGTTGACCCTGATCGTAAGCCTCACGGGCGACATCGGAGGCACGGCCGGCAAGATCAGCGGCGGTGTTTCTCGCCTGATCGACCAGGCCTTCAGGTGAGCCCCCGCTTCCTTGAGCGCTCCCTTGGGCCGTGTCTCTACCGCCGCCTGCTTGGTTTGCAGCGTTGGACTGCACGCTTCCCGCCTGCCCAGGTCCTGTTCTCTGTTTCTCGTCCATGGTCACTCTCCTGTTGAGATGAAGATCTGACTTTTTGGGGCGACGTGCTTCCAACTCCTGTGACCAGCCTAGCGTTCAACGTACCCTGAGGCTTGGGTGTGGTGCATAAGGTGTACGGCTCCAGACACGCGGTTGGACAAGCGCGCTGGCATGGCTGCCTTTGAACCCTTAAGGTGTTGCAGCCTCGAATTGAGCACGCATGATCAAGGTACAGGGACCAAGTTTACTTGAACTTGGCGGCAATCGTCGAAAGCGTGAGGTTCTGTGGGGCAGCGATGGATCGTTTGAGGGCAGTCCTCATCGACGGGTTGGTAAACGTGTTGAGATGGCCGCCTCTAAATTGATCTGTCATCAGACGTCCCACACATCCTTATGGTCCCTTCTCTTGTCTGTGTCGACGTAACGCTGCCCTTTGACACAGCGGGGCCGTGGGGGAACAACCCTATCAGATCTTGCGCCGGCCCCAGTCGGAGACTTGGCGCTGTTTTGCGCGTTACGTCTATGTGCACTCGACGCAGGACGGCACGCATGAAAGACGAGCAACCGGCAGTCTCCACCTACCCCTCCCCAGAGCCGACAGACATCTCGGCCGGCGAACGCGCCTACCGCCTACGTCAGCAGGAGCTGCTGACCCGGTTCGGACGCCTTGCACTCGAAACCCGCGACTTCATGGTCCTGCTCCAGGAGGCGACGCGGCTCTGCGCCGAGGGACTGAACACCCGCTTCTGCAAGGCCATGGAGTACCTGCCCGACGAAGACCAGTTTGTCGTTCGGGCCAGCGTCGGCTTCAGGCCTGACGTGGTCGGATCGCGGACCGGTGCCGATCTGGACAGCCCCACCGGCTATGCCTTCCGGAGGAGCGAGCCGGTCATCTCGAGCCATCTGGATGACAAGGATCGCTTCCGCACGCCGCAGATCCTCGCGGAGCATGGGATCAAGCGGGCCATCAACGTGCCGATCGTCACCACGGGCGAGCACTACGGCGTCCTGGAGGTGGACAGCACGATCGGGAGCCGATTCACCGAGGCCGACATCACCTTCGTCCAAGGCTTCGCCAATCTGCTCGGCGTCGCCTTGGAACGTGTCCGGGACGAGGCGGCGCTACACGAGACGAAGGAGCGCTACCGGATGGCCGCCAGGGCCACCAACGACGTGATCTGGGATTGGGATTTCGCGTCCAATCGGATTTTCTGGAGCGAGGCCCTCGCCACGCTCTTCGGGTACGCCGAGGTCGCGACAGCTCCCTCCTGGTGGAAGGACCACATCCATCCAGATGACCGCGAGCGCGTGGTCGCGAGCATCGAGGATGTCATCGCGTCGGATCATGAGAACTGGAGTGCGGAGTATCGCTTCCTGCGGGCTGATGGATCTGAAGCCAATGTTTTCGACCGGGGCTTCGTCAGACGCGACGCCCAGCGGCGCGCGGTCCGGATGATCGGCTCGATGCTCGACCAGACCGAGCGGCGGCGCACCGAGGAGGCGCGCCGCCGCAGCGAGGAGCGTCTCAGGACCGCCTTCGCGATCAGCACGGTGGGCGTGATGTTCTGGGACAAGGATTTCGCGTTGACCGAGGTCAACGACGCGTTCCTGTGCATGACCGGCTTCAGCCGCGCGGAGGCGCTCGGCAAGACTTGGCAGGAGCTCACGCCGGAGGAGTTCCATCCCGCCTCCTGGCGGGCTGTCGAGGAGGTGACCACGCTCGGCGAGGCCACGCCGTACGAGAAGCAGTACTTCCGCAAGGACGGATCACGTTGGTGGGGTCTGTTCGCGCCACGCGAGGTCGGCGACGAAGTGGTCGAGTTCGCGCTCGACATCACGGATCGCAAGGAGGCCGAGGAGGCCCTTCGCCGCCTCAACGAGGAGTTGGAGAGGCGCATCGCCACTGCCGTTGCCGAGCGGGAACGGACCGAAGCCGTTCTGCGCCAGTCGCAGAAGCTCGAGGCTGTGGGCCAGCTCACGGGCGGGGTGGCGCATGACTTCAACAACCTGCTCACGATCATCCGCTCCTCCATCGACTTTCTGCGACGACCCAACCTGCCCGAGGAGCGGCGCAGCCGCTATATCGAAGCCATCTCGGACACGGTCGACCGCGCCTCCAAGCTCACAGGCCAGTTGCTGGCCTTCGCCCGCAGGCAGGCGCTCAAGCCTGAGGTGTTCGATGTGCCCGAGCGCATTCGAGCGATTGCGGACATGCTGCGCACCATCGTGGGCGCACGTATCCAGATCATCACCGAGTTGGCCTGCGAGCGCTGCCGCGTGGAAGCGGACGTCACCCAATTCGAGACGGCTCTCGTGAACATGGCCGTGAACGCGCGTGATGCCATGAATGGCGAGGGGACGCTGAAGGTGCACGTCAGGGCCTTGTCTCGGATGCCTTCGATCCGGGGCCATGCGGGCGGGCCCGGCCGGTACGTGGCAGTGTCGGTCGGTGACACCGGATGCGGTATCCCGCCCGAGCGGCTGGGACAGATCTTCGAGCCCTTTTTCACCACCAAGGAAGTAGGCAAGGGTACGGGCTTGGGCCTGAGTCAGGTCTACGGCTTCGCGAAGCAGTCTGGGGGCGACATCGCCGTGGAAAGCGATGTCGGCGTGGGGACCACGTTCACACTCTACCTGCCGCGGACCGAGGGAGATGTGGCGTTGGAATCCGGGGACGATGACCGTGCATCAGCCTCTGACGAGGAAGGCCGCGGGTGCCGGGTGCTGGTGGTCGAGGACAACATCGCGGTCGGTCGCTTCTCAACGCAGCTCCTCCAGGATCTCGGCTACGAGACCACTTGGGCGGCGAATGCGGGTGAGGCGCTTGGGCTGCTGGACGAGGATGCCGGGCGGTTCGACGTGGTGTTCTCGGACGTGGTGATGCCGGGGATGAGCGGGGTTGATCTGGGCCGGGAGATCCGCCGGCGCTATCCCGGGGTACCGGTGGTGCTGACCTCCGGCTACAGTCACGTGCTGGCCGAGGAGGGACGGCACGGCTTCGAGCTGCTGCACAAGCCTTATGCGGTCGACGATGTCTCGCGGGTGCTCCGGCGCGTGACGCGCGGGCTCGGTGCCGCCCAAGCTCATGCGGCCGGATCCGGGCGCTCGCCGGAGCTGAGCTGAAGGAACCGCCGGGAACGGGCGGGGTTGCATCCCGAACCGCGCCAAAGGTCTGACGACCGTATTCGTGCCTGGCTCGCCGAAGTTCTCCGCCAGTCCTCCAATTGCCCGGCCACAACACCTTTGCGAGAGCATGAGGAAATGTGGGGCAACAATGTCGCTCTTGGCCCTGCCTGTCGTTGCACTGTTATGGAATGGCCTTGGTTGTCACCTGTCCGAAGAGACCACTCACAGCTTGCCCCATAGATTCTCACGCTTTCGTGGGTCGGCTCGACCGGAATGCCGTCATCCGCGGTGACGGTGCAGGAATTCCATCATGGGCCGGCCGCGAGAGCCATCATGAGGGCAACACATTTTGCAAATCCCATGTCTCCCTCCTGATTGCCTAAGCTCCTATAAGGTCACGGACCCCAATGAACATTGCGACATAGACGAGCAGAGCAACGGCAGCGCTGCTGCGTCTCGTGCCCGAGACACGCCAGATCGCATCGAAGCCGCCCCACGCCGCAGTCACGCCTCCTGTAATGCCCAAGGATTCGATTGCGCCATGCTGTTCGATAGGAGAGCCACCGGGTCCGTTCGTCGGGATGCCGCCGGTGATCCGGCCATCGCTGTAGATCGCCTCAGTCTCCGGCGGCGTACGGCCAGCCGGCCGCCCTTGTCGCCGGCGCCGCTCACGAAGATACCAGAACCTAGGACCGGTGCGCCGTTGCGGCTGGCCGAGAGACGGACGGGATCCGCGCTGACGATCACGTCGGTCTCCAGGATGTCAACGCCACTCACGTCGACATGCCCGCTCCGCACATTGTCGCGCGCAGGGATCTGACCACGGCCGAGCGTGGTCACGCCACGCAGTTCGATCCGCCACAGGCCGTCCACGCTGGTGTCGTTGAAGATTGCGCGCCTGTCCGCGGAAACATTGAGACAAGCCTGGTGAACTCGCTTGTCTAAGGAAAGTTGAAGGCCATCATTGCCATCGGCGAAACTGATGAAGGATTGTTCGTCCGCACCACGCAGGGACTGTCCTGGCGAAAGCCTGACGGTTGGTGCATTGGCCATCGCGCCGCTGATGACAATGCGTCGGATGCTCCCGCCTCGGGTGGCCATAATCAAGGCGTCGAGCATTGTGACCGCATCGTCTGGAGATTTCATGCAATAATCTCCGATGCTGCTCATCTGGCTCGACAGGTAAAAGGTACAACGGCCTGATATCCGAGTTGGTTCAAGGCTGGGACTATGCTCGGTCTTTTTCTGGGGCGCTGCTGGGCGGCGGCGATCTTTCGGATGGCTCCGAGGTACCCATGCTGCCAGCTACATCCGCGCTGGACCACTCCACCACTTCCACGGCATCACTAAGCCCGACACTATCGGCGAGCCGGGGGCGAGCGGCTGCATTCGTATATTCAACCCCGACATTCTCGACCTGTACAGCCAGTTCTATCGCAACTCTTTCCTTCCTCCCATGGGGCTATGGCCCCAGTTGACGGGAGGGATGAAGCAGAGGCACCGTCAACTTAACCACGTAGAGGCCGTTTCCCTGCGATTTCAGCTATTCCCCGGCATCTCAAAGCTATTGAAAATGCGTGACCAACACCGAACCTAAACACCGAAAATTGCAGGTAAAAGCGTTAAGCTGACAGTGCCTGTCGCTTCCCCACTGCAGTTCTTGGCGCTTCGGGGTATTCCACGACCAAGGAGGGCGCGACCCGGATCACAACGTGTCTAGCTCATCCCATATGCTGACGATGAAGCTGGGCTGGTTGGCTGATGTGCAATCCTTGTGCGTTGAAATATGAGCCAGCACACCTACTTGGTGGACTTCAATGGCATGGCTCGTAACCCGCTCCCCCATCAGTGAGCGTTCCTGCCTGTTGGTCTCTCAAAATTGTATAAAGCGCCATGTCTGCCGTTCTCACACGCCATAACGTCAAGGTCGTCGGTCATGGCGAGCAGCCGATGATCTTCGCCCATGGTTTCGGTTGCGATCAGAACATGTGGCGGTTCATCACCCCTGCTTTCCAGGACCGCTACAAGGTCATTCTCTTCGACTATGTTGGACACGGGCAGTCCGATGCTGCCGCTTTCGATCAAGCCCGATACGGTTCCCTCCAGGGCTATGCTGATGACGTCCTGGCGATCTGCCGCGAGTTGAACCTCAAGGACGTCATCTTCGTCGGCCACTCGGTCAGTGCCATGATCGGGGTTCTCGCTGCCATCCAGGAGGCCGAGCGGCTCGATCGTCTTGTGCTCATCGGCCCCTCGCCACGCTACATGGACGATGACGATTATGTGGGTGGGTTCAAGCAGGAGGACATCGCGGGTCTGCTGGATTCCCTCGACAGCAACCACCTCGAGAACCTGCCGGGCAGTGAGTTCGTCCTGATGACGGCAACAGGCCATTGTCCGAACCTGAGTGCACCCGAGGAGACGATTGCCGCCATGGAAGCCTTTCTGCGCGGTTCGGTTCCTAACAAGGCGGCGGCCGAGTGAACATAGACCCAAACGCGATCAACGAAACTCCGGAGGAGCTCTACGAGAACGCCCCGTGCGGTTACCTCTCGACCCTGCCGGATGGCACTATCATCAGAGCCAACCAAACCTGCCTCACCTGGATCGGTATGGAGCGGCAGGGCCTTGTCGGCAACAAGTGCTTCCAGGACCTTCTGAGCATCGGCGGCAGGATCTTCTACGACACCCATTTCGCGCCGCTCCTGCGGATGCAGGGCTTTGTGAACGAGGTCGCCTTTGATCTGATTGGAGCCGACGGACGCGCCTTGCCGGTTCTCGCCAATGCCGTCCAAAAGCGGGACGCGGGCGGGAAGCCTGTCGTCAACCGCATCACCCTCTTTAATGCCGCCGACCGGCGACAATACGAGCGAGAGTTGCTTCTCTCGCGCCAAAAGGCCGAGCAGGCCGTCGAGAACCTCAAGCGTCTGAACGAGACACTGGAGGAGAGGGTGCATCAGGAGGTCGCCGAGCGCCTCAAAGCCGAGGCGGCGATGCGCCAATCCCAGAAGATGGAGGCGGTGGGCCAGCTTACCGGGGGCGTGGCGCACGACTTCAACAACCTGCTCACGGTCATCAAGTCGTCGACGGATCTCCTCAAGCGACCGAACCTGTCAGAGGAGCGGCGGGCCCGCTATGTCGCCGCGATCTCCGATACCGTAGACCGGGCCGCCAAGCTCACGAGCCAGCTTCTGGCCTTCGCCCGGCGCCAGGCCCTCAAGCCGGAGACGTTCGATGCAGGGCAGTCCGTTCGGATGCTCAGCGACATGGTCGGCACGCTGACCGGGGCGCGGATCCAGATCATCACCTACCTGCCCGATGAGCCGTGTTTCATCAGCGCCGATCCGAGTCAGTTCGACACGGCGCTGATCAACATCGTGGTCAACGCGCGTGACGCGATGGACGGTGAGGGCCAGATCACGATCACCGTGTGGCCGGCCGAGACAATGCCCGCCATCCGCAGACATGCGGCGGTCAAGGCTCCTTACGTGGCGATTTCAATCGCCGACACGGGCTCGGGCATCCCGGCAGATCGGATTGATCAGATCTTCGAGCCGTTTTTCACGACAAAGGGTGTTGGCCAAGGCACCGGCCTCGGATTGTCCCAGGTGTTCGGGTTCGTCAAGCAGTCCGGCGGGCAGGTGATCGTCGAGAGCGAAGTCGGCCAAGGCACTACATTCACGCTGTACCTGCCCCGCGTCACAGCCGCTCTCGGAGTGCCCGCTCCAGAGGAGGAGAACACCGAAGACGGGTCCGGCACCTGCGTGCTGGTGGTCGAGGATAATCGGGATGTCGGCACCTTCGTGACGCAGACCCTGGCCGAGCTGGGCTATCACACGACGTGGGTCGAGAATGCCCAAGCGGCGCTCGATGAGCTGGCGAAGTCTCCAAGCGCCCATGATATTGTGTTCTCGGACGTGGTGATGCCGGGCATGAATGGTGTGGAGTTGGCCCGCCACGTGCAACGGCTCTACCCCGATCTGCCACTGGTGCTGACGAGCGGGTACAGCCACGTGCTTGCCGAGGGAGGGCACGGCTTCGAGCTGTTGCAGAAGCCCTATTCCGTTGAGGCATTGTCACGCGTGCTTCGCAAGGCGTCTAGCAAGCTGCGCAAGCGGACATAGGCAAAATCGTGAAGAACAGGTGGCATCGTTGCTCTCGCTTTGCGCCTGCCACGCAGGTTAGCCACCCTGTTTGGTTGCAATCCAGATCGTGTGTCTTGCGCCCTTACGCGTTCCGTGAGCGCGAGCGTTGACCTCATCCACACCAAATCCCGCCTTGCGCAGGCGCTGGGTAAAGGTTCTATTCGGTGCGGATGACCATACGGCAAGGACGCCCCCAGGAGTCAGGGCTGCCCGAGCGGAATGAAGCCCCGACACGTCGTAGAGGCTGTCATTGGCCCGGCGTGTCAGCCCTTCGGGCCCGTTGTCGACATCCAACAGGATCCCATCGTAAGCGGACCGGCTCGATCTTATCAGGCCACCGACATCCCCTTCGACGATGCTGACGCGCGGATCCGCAAGGCTATCGCCGAATACTTCGGCCATGGGACCGCGGGCCCATGTCACGACGGCGGGTACCAGTTCAGCCACAGTAACCTGAGCATCGGGGCCGAGTTCGGCGAGCGCAGCGCGGAGCGTAAAGCCCATCCCCAACCCACCGATCAGGATCCGTGGGTGCTCGCGGCCCTGAAGTCTCAGACAAGACAGTCTGGCCAGCGCCTCCTCGGATCCACTGAGGCGGCTGTTCATCAACTCGTTGCTGCCCAGCATGATGGAAAACTCGGCCCCACGCCGCTTGAGGCGCAAATCGTCCCGGTCGCCCGGAATTTTTGCCGTGTCGAGTAAGACCCAGGGAATCATGAAACGCTCTTCGGATAGCACTGCCTATTTCGCGGGACCATGCACAAGTCGGGAACGCGGATCAATGGACACAGGCTCATCCATGCCTTTGGCCAGCGCGTCACATTCTCTTGCTGATGATCGTGGCCAAATAGATATCGCTCATGCGATACCGTTGGATGTGAGCGCCACTTCCGTGCTTTACGGGCCTCGTCGGCTGCGCGATGTGCTTCCCATTCAGGCAATTCGATACCCCGCGCGGCGCTCACGGCTGCTCGAGCAGCCCGCTGTTCGGCAACCGCTGGATCATCTGGCCCTGGCCGCTGACGGAACTTGGCGGCATGGCCTGCTTTGCGTCTCTGACGGCGCTCAGCCGCTCGCTTAATTCGTTCGGCTTCATTCCACTCATTGAACTCAATACGGATGCCTCATCTGATCCGCGCCGAGACTATCGGACACGCCGGATGCTGGTGATCGTGCCTTCCGGCAGGGAGCCTTGCTCTTGCTGGGCTTGGGCAATCACGCCGACAGCCCAGGTGTCGCTCGCCTTTGCTGGATCATCAATCCACAGATAGGCAGTGCGACCATCGTCATAGTTCACCATGAACATGACCGACTTCGCAGGAGGGGCTTTTCGAAACGTGTACATCGCGTCCTCACGTGTATGGCCATCGAATGATGGAGCGTCGCAAAGAAAATGCCGCTCCACCCGGGAGCGGCTTCGAAGAGGCGCTTATAATATGCGCCCAAGCATCCTTAGGCTTTCTGGATGTTGTTGACGGCGATCTTCCCGGAGCGGCGGTCCTCGGCCGTGTCGAAGGAGACCTTTTGGCCTTCGACGAGGTTGCGCATGCCGGCGCGCTCCAGAGCTGTGGCATGGACGAACACGTCCTTGTCGCCGTTGTCAGGCTGAATGAAGCCGAAGCCCTTCATGTCGTTGTAGAATTTCACAGTACCTATGATCATAGGGGTAACCTTTCGCGGTTGTTGCAGATGCACGTGAGCCAAGGCACGCGAAAGTGCGGCCTCAACTCGGTTCGTCGATGTTTGGAAAGAGTGTCTGAACGTGCGCCTGGCAGTGCCAACAGCGAAACGGCCCGATTGTCCGGCCAAAGTCGATAATAGAAATATAGTGATTAGTAGGGTTTTTACAAGAGGGTGGGCCGGGATTGCTCGAAGAACAGGCGGCGGAAGGATTTGCTTCCCTATTTTGCTTTCCCATTACGCCAAACGATTTTCGACGACGAGCCCGGAATCTTCCGATCTCACCGGGAATGACTATGAAGGCGGGAGGGATCGCTCTGCGCCGGGAATCAGCCGGGCAAACTCAGCCATGCCCCCGAGCGCCGGGGCGGTTCAGGCTAGACGGGTGATCGCGTAATCTTCTTGATCGGAATGCGGGGCCGGCCGGCTTTCTCCGCGATGGCATTGTCCTGCTCCTCGATGGCTTTCCGGGCCGGCTCATCCCCGTCGAGCCCACCCAGAAGGGACCGCGTTACACGTCGGTTCGAGCTGCGGGAGCCATCCTCGTAGAGAACGTCGAAGAGAGCATAGCCACTCTCAAGGGGCTTTGACTTCTTGCGGGCCATTGTTCGGGTTCCTTTACATAGCTGTACGCACGAGATGCCTCATAGGCCAAAATGCAGAGGCCGCCCCAAGTCGGAGCGGCCTCTCTTGCGAAATCAGGGACCAGAGGGTTTGATCAGGCCGTCTTCAGGTTCCCTGCCGATTCCTTGCCCGTGCGGCGGTCGGATTCGACATCATAGGAAACCTTCTGCCCCTCAACCAGACCACGCAGACCGGCGCGCTCCAGTGCGGATGCATGGACGAAAACGTCCTTGCCGCCATTGTCAGGCTGAATGAAGCCATAGCCCTTTGTTTCATTATACCACTTCACCGTACCTGTCGCCATGGGGAGCTCCCTTCTCTGTTGATGAGCAATCTAAGCCAAGATGCGTCAGCGCCTTGGCTGGATGAGTATCGATACTTGGGGAGATCGCCCGTGCAGATGCACGGTAAGGCACAGCAGCTCAGTCGTCGGCCAGTCTCGATATCGGGACAATAGGACGACTTCGGAGGCGTTACAAGACGGTGATCCGATCTAACTACATCTAACGCCAAGCTGTACAATGCCGGAAGGTCGGCTGATGATGCTGTGGACGGCTCCCACCCAGGGTGAGGGAGCATGGCTGTTGTCAGTAGCCACGAGCCCACGAGCAGCCCATGAGCACGGTCACCACCATTGGTCCGGACATCGCCAAGTCCGTTTTCCAGGTACACGGCATCAGCGCCACCGGCGAGGTGTTGATCCGGCGCCAGGTCAGGCGGGGCAGGTGCTCAAGTTCTCGCCAGCCTGCCGCCTTGTCTGATCGGCATCGAGGCCTGTGCGAGCGCCCATCACTGGTCGCGCGAGCTCCAGAGCCTGGGCCATAAGGTGAGGCTTATGATGCACCTGGCGTGGCTCATGCAGGTGCGGCACAAGACCATGCTGACCAATGCCATTCGGGCCCACTTGGCCGAGTTCGGCTTGGTGGCGAAGGTCGGCCGGGAGGGCATTGATGAACTGCTGTTGATGGTCCGTGATGGCGATGAGCGCGTGCCGGAACTGGCTCGGGCCTGCATCCTGGTGTTGGCAGAGCAGTTGGTGCTGATCACAAGCGTCAGATCCTGGAGGCGGACCGGTGCATCACTGCCTGCCACCGAGCCAGTGAGGTTAGCCGCCGGCTGGCTGAGATCCCCGGCATTGGCCCGCTGCTGGCGTCTGCTCTGGTGGCGCATGTCCCCAACCCGGAGACTTTCTCCCCAGGGGGTAATCTGGCGGCTTGGATCGGGCTACAGCGTCGGACGTGAAACCGAACCCACAGCCGATGCTGTCAGTTTCTGTTTCTGAGCATCTTTCCACGCACAACCGGTGCCCACTTTTGGGTCGATGCTCTTGTGCCGAAGCAGAACTCGAGTGGTGGCAAGGAGCGGCTCGGCGGGGTGACCAAGCAGGGTAACCGTTACCTGCGTTCCATGCTGACGGCCGGAGCGCTGGCGGTGTTGTCCGCTTGGCGTCTGCAAGGGTAGTATTGGCCGGCACGTCGATGATCTTGGACATTGGTCCTAGACTTGCGCCAGGCTCCGCGCCTTGCTGGTTCTCCTTTGGCCCGCGAGTTCCTTCAGAAAGGCATCGGTCCACCAGGAGATGTCATAGCGCCGGAGCACATCCATCATCCGCCGCCAGCGATCGATCCGCTCCGCCTGGTCCATGTGGAGGGCCGTGTTGATGGCCTCAGCGACCTCAAACTTGTCGTTGGGGTTGACGATCAGAGCACTGCCGAGCTGCTCCGCAGCCCCGGCGAACTTGGACAGCACCAACACGCCGGGATCCTCCGGATCCTGCGCGGCCACATATTCCTTGGCCACAAGATTCATGCCGTCGCGCATCGGCGTGACGAGGCCCACCCGTGCGATCCGGTAGAGCCCTGCCAAGACACTGCGTGGGTATGCGCTCGTCACGTAGTGGATCGGCACCCAGCCAGGTTCGCCATGTGCACCGTTGATCCGCCCGAGGGTCTCGCTGACGGTCCGGCTGAGCGAGGCGTATTCAGGGACCTCGCTGCGGCTCGTGGGCGCGATCTGGAGATAGGTCACGCGACCGCGCTGATCGGGGTTGCTGATGAGAAAACGCTCAAAGGCTTCCATCCGCTCGGGGATGCCCTTCGAGTAGTCGAGGCGATCGACCCCGATGATGAGGCTGCGCGAGCCGAGGTTGGCGACGGTCTGCTTGATCAGGCGATGGGTGGCGGGGCGGCGGGCAGCCTGCTCGAAGCCGCTCATGTCGATGGCAATGGGAAACCCCTTCACCCGTGTCTGGCGGCCATCGAGGACGATCACATCAGCTGTGCGCTGGGTGGCATCGGTCTCCTGGAGGATGCCACGCCGGAGGTTGTCCGCGTCCCGCTCGGTCTGCACGCCGACGAGATCGTAGGCCGTGATCGCACGCAGCAAGTCCGGGCTTCCGGGCAAGGTGCCGATGACCTCCGGAGCGGGCCAGGGGATGTGATGGAAATAGCCGATCCGGTTGGCCACGCCCAGCGCCCGCAGTTCAGACGCCAGCGGGATCAGATGGTAATCGTGCACCCAGATGAGATCCTCCGGCCGGATCAGCCGCGCCAGCGCTCCCGCGAAAGTTCGATTGACCCGCAGGTATCCGGCATAGTCGGCGCGGGAGAAGTCCGACAGGCCAATCCGGTAATGCATGACGGGCCAGAGTGCCCGATTGGCAAACCCGCTATAATATTCCTGGCGGTCCGTGGCGGTCAGATCCATCAGGGCATAGCGCACATGGCCCTTGTCGATCATCTTCGGCTCGGCGGATGGGTGGGCCGAAACTTTTCCGCTCCAGCCGAACCATAACCCGTCCTGGCCCTGAAAGGCTTCGCGCAGAGCAACCGCCAAACCGCCAGCGGAGCCCTTACCGGTTGGATCGGGGATCGAGACCCGATTGGACACGACGACGAGGCGGGACACAAAGCTCTCCGAACTGTTCCGTGACAGGTACCGTGAAGGTACTCGATCCCAAATAGGGCAATCCTGCGCGATGACAGTCTCCGCGACCAGATCATGTTCCGCGGCTGCAGAGCATCAGGGTCCGTATGGGGCAAGGAGGTGTCCGTCGTCTCGCCGGATCGTGCGGTAGCATTCGCACACCGCCGGTTCCAGATCCATTCGGCTGAGCACAATGACACTTCCACGAGCTTGGCAGATCCGCACGGCCGTTTAACACTCGGCCCTGACGCGGCGGGTGATGTCCCAAAATGACGCGAAGTGCTGGATCACGCGACTCTGGCCGTCGTGAACAGGGCTGACGAACTGTGCCGCCCAGACTTCCCGGCCGCTTGTAGCCCGAAGTTGGACCCCAAGGTTGAGAGGCTCGTCCGCAATCATGGCGGCCCGGATGTGCCGCTCCACCTCAGGATCAGTGTCGGGGCCGGTCGGAAAGAAGTAGTTCTGGCCCAGGGCCCCTCGCGGGAGTAGCCGAAGAGGTCGATGAAGGATCGGTTCACGTAAACGATGGGATTGCCACTCACCGTGGGGTCGGTCACCGCCATGGGCATGCGGGTGGCCTCGACCGCGGCGACGAACGGGCGGCCGCCGCGCCGGAAGGCACTCACCCGCTCTTCGGCTCGTCCCTGACGGATGCCAGCGGGTGTTGGGTCAGGCCTCACATGATTTCGCTCCAGCTCGAGCATCGGACGCGGGAAGTGCATTTGCACTTTGGGATCGAATCCGATGCTCACTCCTAGCAGTGCGCATCGTTCTTGCGAAAAACCGGGTCCACTTTTTCGCACGATGCGCTAGGATGCCCGCTTGCCACCGGCCGGTTTTGGTGGGGTGCTGCCCTTGCCTTGGCTCACGAAGGAAGAAGTCGGGATTTCGGTTTTAGGCTTGTTCTGTTTCGGCTTCTTTGCTTCGCGGTTACCGCGCTTTTCGCCTCTGGCCATCGGTTATCTCCATTGTCAGTCAGGTCTTGGGAAAGATCTCGTGTCAGTTATGGGACGGCTTGTTGAGCAGATGATCGAAATCGGTCAGCACCCGATCGATCAGCGTGCGGCGACGCAGATCGGCTGCGTCCAAACTCTGCGCGAGCAGACCCAGCAGATAGCGCGCCTTCTCGACAGCTTCCGGCCAATCGGTGGCGGGTGCGGCAGCAAGCAGATCTTCCAATTCCGCTTGTCGTGCGTGGAGTGCTGCTTGATCGGCCTCAACTTCGGACCGTAGGCGTCGAAGGTCAGTGGCTTTCTGGGCTGCCATGCCGCGATGCGCATCAAGATTGGTTGGTTGATCAACCATGGTGAGCCTCCTCCTGTGGGTTTAGAAGCGAACCTGTTGCCAGTGATGTGATCTCATCCATCCGTCGGCCTCCGTAGCGACCGTTGTCAGGTTCGGTCCGTAAGCAGTCGCGCCAGCGTCTTGGCCTGCTGAGTACTCTCGCCGATTGGCTCGGGCGCCACGAGGTGCCACCCGTGGGCTCGAAGGGCCCAGGCCACGTCGGAGAGGCTGCCGAGCGGCTCATGCGGCCACGCAAGCTCGCCCGTTGGCGTGAGGATCATGAACTGTCGTGACGCCTTCCTGCCGACGCGAGCGACGTAGAGGGTCTCATCGCCCTGACGAAGCAGTGCAACAGGATCGTAGATTTGCGATCCGCGAAAGAAGGCGTCTGCGCCGGTCAATCGATTCACACCTGTGCCGTGATCTCGCTCTCGCGCACCGCCCGCTCGCCGAAGCCGGACGATTTGATGCGATATGAGACCTCGCCGGTCTGATCGGCCGGCATAAGGCGCGTTACCTCATAGATCCCGCTTGCAGTTGCACGCTTATCCGAGAAGTTCGGGTGAGTGATGCGAACTAGCTGGCGAACTTTATATTTGTGAGACATTCATTTCTCCTGAAGTCCAAGGGCTATCGGGCAAGGCAAGGCGGATAAACCGCTGCCGGATGATTGCGGGTAAAAACAAAAAAGCCGCCCCACAGGGGAGCGGCTTCAAGACCGAGCGGCACAGGCCTATGTCCTGAGCCGGTCATCACCGATTACGCCGTTTCGATGTTGTTGACGGCGATCTTGCCGGAGCGGCGGTCTTCCGCCGTGTCGAACGAGACCTTCTGGCCTTCGACGAGGTTGCGCATGCCGGCGCGCTCGAGCGCCGTGGCATGGACAAAGACGTCCTTGCTGCCATCGTTCGGCTGGATGAAGCCAAAGCCCTTCATGTCGTTGTAGAATTTCACTGTGCCCATGATCATGGGGGTAGCCTTTCGCAATTGCGGTAGATGCACGTGAGGGAAGGCACGCAAAAGCGCGACCTCAACCCGGTCCGTCGATGTAATGGTAAGAAAGCCCGAACGTACGCCCGACAATGTCAAAAGCGAAACGACCCGATTGTCCGGCCAAAATCCGATAAAAACTATATAGGTCTTCTACCGGGAAATAACAAGTGCTGTTCGTCTTTGCTTTTAATTGAGGAAAAACTTGCGAGCGTTCGAGCTTATCTCAGGACAAGGCCGTGTTTAACGGGGCGGTCTCGGTGTCTGTCAACCTCGTGCGATACACCCCGCCTGCCGCCGCTAGCATTCGGGCGGCAACCGGGGCCACGTTAGAGGTGCGCCGTCTCATCCTCCAACAGGGATCCGATCAGGCGGAGCAACTCTTGGTGCTCAGGTCCGTGTCCGGAACTCAGGAAGGCTCCGATCTCGATGTGATCGACATTGCCGCCAGAGGCTGAGTTGGCTTCATGCCGGACAAAAACCTCTCCCGACGCATTGCGGATCAAGAACCAGCGGTCGCCAGTTGGACTGCTGTACAGCTTTCGCGCCTTCGTCATCTTCGGCTCCCTGCTTGGCGGAGAGAACTCCCGGATGGTTGTTCTTTGTCCCTGGCACCATGTAGCTGTCCTATCAGGCTTTTCGAGGGGCTTTCCCGGCGTCTCTGCAAGGAAGAACATCCCTGGCGAGCAAGCTGCCACGTTGCGAAGGGACGTCCCTCATCCGGTGACGTCTGTCTCCGGTCGGTCCCGTCCCGGCGAGACTTCTTCGTGCCAAACGCCAGCTTCGTCCTGGAACTCGATATCCTCAGTCGCGCCCGGCAGCCTCTGTTCAGAGGCGGCCCGCTCCGCAGCCTCGCGTGCTTCGCCATGGGTGGCGTAGCGTTCCGAGAACACGTCGCCGACTTTATAGGCCCATCCGCCCTCGTGCTCCACGATCATGTAATGGACATGCGCCATCGCTATCCTCCCATCGGGCTCGGATGAAGTGAACAACATACTCGGAGGACGGCTGTCGCATCCTCAGGTCCTGTGACCCTTCGGGCTCCAGACAAACACCTCCTCACCGCGCTCATCGACGACCCGCAGGGCATCCCGTTCTTGCGGCATGGCCAAGGTCTCAGAGAGCGACCGGGCTCTTACTTTTGCGTGCTCCAGATGGGTGGTGCCATGTTCAACTTGGCCGAGTGTGGCGTGGGCTTGGTCGGTGTCCCGGACCCGAAAAAACTCGATGATAAACATTGCTTGCGCACCGCCTTGCTAGAGGAACCGATAGGCCACATGCCCTTTGGAGATGCCTCGATCTTCCACCTCGACCTTTCTGTCAGCGTAGAGACTTGGAATGCCGACCGGATAGTCGGAGCATTCCTGGAATCGGGTACTCATGGACCATGTGATTCTATCTCGGGCAGTATCGCCGCGTCAGCATCGGTTCGCGCGAGGATTGCCTGTAAGACCGCCAGTGCTGCCTCATCGGCTGCTGCGGCTGCAAGCTCAAAGACCGCAATGGCGTATGCTTCCGCATCATCGGCGCGGGCTTCCAGCAGATGAGTCTTGTGGCGCTCTGTCCAAAGATCCCTGCCTGCAATGGAGCCAGCCTTTCTCTCCGCAAGCCACGTCTTGACCCTGACATTGGCTGCTTCAACAGTCACGCGGTTGTCGTAGATACGCTGCTCGACGCGGTCGAGTTGGCTTTCAAGGGCCTCCTGAGACTGGTCGAAGATCGCCGCGCCATTCGATTTTAGCGCCTCAAGCCGACGGTCCATCCCATGCAGCTTGATCCGCAGCTCGTCGCAAAGGCGTCCGATCCGCTCACTCATTCCCGTCTCCCGTAAGATTGTGCTGTGATGGTTGTGATGGTCATGAGGAGGGCGGGTTGGCGCCGCCCTTCGATGGCCACCCGTCGCTGAATTGGCCGGCAATGCCTGTACTGAAGACCTTGGCCCCCGGCCCGGCAGACTGAGCCTCCGTCGCGGCGGCGTTGATGGCCGAAACACGGGATCCATACTCCCCATGGTGTTTGCCGTTTACCCGGATGCGCCAGGCGCCATGATGCCGAACGACGTAGAATTCCATTGCCATCGATTGACCTCCACTGATTGTCCGTCCGGACCGGGAGGCACAGCCATCCAGGCCTGATCCAGCAAGGGGGGTAGAACTGCTTGCCTGCCATCCAGCCTTCAAAGTCAGCCTTAGCAGTCTCGTCGGGCAGGCTGTAACGGACCTTCACAAGAGAGATCAGTTGCGCCTCCTTCTTGATCCCGGACAGGTCCCGGGTGGTTAAGCGACTCCGCTAGCGCTTCCCGTCATCCCGATACCCGGTCTTGCGGGTGATGATCCTCTGGCCTCCGCCGCTTTGATGGACAAACATCGGAGCCTCCTTTGTCGGGGCTGGACTCGCTCGTGCAGCGACCAGCTCAAAGCTGCTTGTCCAGGGCCCAGAACTCAATGTCTCTGGTTGCCTGCTCGTGGGTGAGGCCGTAGCTCTCCTCGACCTTTTCGATGAGCTCCGACAGAGTCCGGATCCCCGTCATCTCGACCATCGTGAATCGATCCCACCTGGACCACATCATCGGCAACGCGTGAAGCGTCAGCCCGGGACCGTCGCGGGCTTGGTAGTGCCGAAGATCAGACATGAAGCGGCTGTTCAGACGCATGGGGAACCTCCGCAATCGCTCTCAGATATCAACCTTGGCCGATCGCAAAGGCCGCAAGGCCGACAGTCCATCTTAATCTTATATGGGGAGGAGGAGTATATTTACAGTCGCTGGTATAAATAAATTAGAATATATCTGTTTTGCGTATCTAAGATTTACATGAAGGAGTATGCTGTAGTTCATAGGATTTATGGTAGGCAGGAAAGGGTCCTGTCATGAGAACGCATCGCTACGCTGTCGGACAACATGTCAGCTACGCCGAAGGCTATTCGCCTAACAAGGCCTGGATCAGCGGTTATGAGATTGTTTCCCTGCTTCCTACCGGCAATCGGGAGCCTCAGTATCGGCGAGGATCCTGAAGGGGAGAAGGGTCCTGACCGTCAGGCGGCGAGAGATGCCGCTGTCGCCCAAGCTCGCGGCTTGATCGCGGAAGGCGCCAAGACTGGCGCGGACCGGCGAGGCTGGTGTGTCGAGGTCATGGGCAGAGCCGTGCAACGGGTGCTGACCGTGGCGTTCTCGGACACTCTCGCCGCCAAGGCCCCAACGAGCCGGGACAACACTATGACCGGGGGCGACGACAGCTAAGAAAGCGAGCCACTTATGAGCAGAAGCCATGCCAGCCTCGCCCAGCGGGTCGTGAACTCCGTCTGGAAAGCCGTGAAGATGCTTGAAGCTCGCCCCGCCCCGCCCCCGAAGGTGAAGCTCAACGGGCGGCGCGGCTATGGCGATCGTGATATTCCCTCTTTGGAGCGAAACCCCACCGGTGAACCCCACCGGTGAGTGAGACTCAAGGTTCAGGCTCGCTCCACATAGGATGCTGGGCCAGGGTGTCGTTCTCACGGACGGGCATTCCTGATGGCCGCCGGCCCGAACTTCGCCATCTGCCACTTTGCCCCCTGTGAGGGAGCTGAGCAGCCCTACCTTTCTTCCTGCCGCTGGTATGTGGCCCTGGAGCGTCGTTCGGATCGGAAAACCAGGTCCACTTTTCGCGAGCGCGGCCCGCTGGGTTCGCACGATGCGCTAGATGCTCTCTCTGGCCCCGGCATGCTGAAGCCACAATGCGAGAGGGCGCTCCATGGCAGGTTCAAGATTGAGGTTGGCGGGTCGCTGGCCGGACAGAGCCTCAAGGGACTGTTCAGGTGATTGCTCCAAGTCCGGAAGGGGCTGTGGTACCCGGCAGAGCTCGTACTCACCTGCAATACGGATCTCGTGCCTATGGACGGAGGCGATCCGGTATCGCGGCTCGGCGGCCTCTGTATTGATGCAGGTGATGATCGTATAAGGAGTAAGGAGCCCTCCACATGAACTGAGAGTGCCGCCTCTTGGTGCAAAGAACGACTTCTCCGACTGCGAACTGGTGGGCTTGCATGACGCATCCTTTCCCTGCTGGGTTCGTGCGGGCCGCAATGCACGAACCAGGGCGAACCTGTGCGGTCGGTGAAAGGATCCGGCTCGATAGGATAGTTCAAGAATGCCTGCTCTGGATCCGGCTGAAGCAAAACCTCAAGTCCTTAGGCTTTGAATAGGATCGCGGGAGACGAGAGAGCCGAGCCTGAGGAGTTAAGAGGAAGTGTCGAGATAGGTTCCAGCGATCAGGTGAACCTACTGGACTGGTCAGGGGAGTCTACACATGCCATAAGCGCTCCATGAGCACCGAACCCATGTATCCTTATTCACTAGAGGTCTTTCCCTGCGAGAAGCCAACGGGGCACTTTCAGTGGAGCATCCGCGAGCGTGGCAGGCTGATCCAACGATCTGACCGGCCGCATCCATCCGAGAGCAAAGCCCGAGAGAAAGGGCAGGCCGAGCTTGAGCGCCTTTTCTTCGGCGGTCGAGACAGGCGGTAGGGTCTACCCGACCGGCACCCTGCCACGTGCTAAGCCGAAGCCTCATCCTATTCTGCCGGATGCTCCTGGACCGGTTCAGCTTTCAAAGCGCGGTTAAGACGATGACATCATATCGGTTGGGACAAGCAGCCCTAGGCGTTCCGCTCAGCCCGGCCGATTGCGAGCCGCGGCAGTTCGAAAGGTCAAGAGTGTGAACGACTTGGATTGAGCCTGAGCGCTCGCGGCTCACGAACGGGGGTCCGGGGCTGATGCTGTGGATGGCTCCCACCCTGCGGTGAGGGGCACCGTTGCAGTAACTTGACAGGGGCATGGCGGACTCTTCGAACGGGTCATTCAGGCTGCAAGGCCGAAGGACCGAGTGACGAGACGGACTTCGCCTGTCGCCTGACGTCTCCGCTGGATGCAATGACCGCGGCGGATCACACGCTTGAGAGCGCCGTGATCCGAATCAATGATGTTGTTCAAGCATTTCGAGGTGCGGTGTTCGACATCCTGCGGCAGCAATTCCTCGCTCTGCAACCGCTGAATTGCCTTTAGATGCGAAGCCAATTTGTCGATTGTGATGGAGGAGGGAGCATAGTTGCCCGCCGCTGTCAGAGTTTTACGTAAGAAGCGATAAGCGGCTCCAGTATCACGCTGGCCAGACAGAATGGAGTCGATCAGTCGGCCCTGTTTATCAACCGCTCGAAACAAGTACAGCCAGCGTCCGCCTGCTCGCACATAGGTCTCATCCACCCGCCATGAGCCTGAACGCTGTCCCTGGTAGGGTCGCGCTCGCTTCTCAATCTCTGGGGCATAGTGTTGGACCCAACGAAAGATCGTGCTCGGATCGACGCTGACACTGCGCTCGGGCATTATTTCAATCAGATCGCGATAGCTGACCCCGTACTTGCAATCTTAGCGCATCGTGCGGACCCAGCGGGCCGCGCGAGCGAAAAGTGGGAGCCGGTTTTCGCGAGAACGATGCGCTCTTTCCAATAAGGGAGCATCGGATCGATCCCAAAAGTGGAATCTACTTCCCGAGTCCGATGCTCTAGCGCACGCACTTCACGCAGGCTCAGATTGTAGGCCAGATACCACCGGGCACAGAGCAGGATGACGCAGCGATCAAAATGCCTGCCCTTGAACACGCTACCCTCCATCCATGAGCCCGGGGAGGATTTCCCGAAACGCTGAAACAAATTGTTGCAACAGATCCTCGCTTCCCTGCCGGACAAGGAAGGGGTATCCTATTCACAAAAGGCAAAGTCCTGCGAACGTCTTGCGTTGGACGAGGGCTCCCGACGAGCCCTTTCGACCGGCCCCTTTTTTGACGTCGCTCCTGCACCGCGTGATTGCGTAACCGAATAGTGTAATTGGTTCGACGGCGGTGATCCACGCCCTGTGGCGTATGTTGCCGTTCCGAAGGAACCTCAAATGTAAGGAGATAGACAGGAACGGTAAATCTGACGCTGAGCTCCCGCTTACCTGCGTTCTTTCCGATGTCGGGCAAAGCGGCAAGCAGGAAAGTCGGGACCTTCAAGACAAACGATGCTGAAAGCCCAGACATGAGAGTGATCCCGTGGATCAGCGCTTCCTACCCGCAGGTCGGCCAGCCGAAACTGCGATTGCAAAGGACCCATCTCGTCGGTCGAGTAGCTCTAAATCAGAGTTTTGGAGGATAGCCGATGCAAGACTCGGACAGTCGTTCAAATGAGATGGACCGACGCGCCGTCCTTGCCAGCTTCGCAACCGGAGTTGGCGGCACCGTAGCCCCTGAGCCTGGAGAAGCCTCGGCTGACGCTGTAGTCGCCCAAGCTTCTGCGGCAGGGGAGGGGAGCCACGCTCTTGCGATACATGTGCGCGTGAATGGACGATCCCACTCCCTCCCCATCGACCCACGCACCTCGCTGCTAGATTTCCTTCGTGAGCATCTTGCATATACCGGCGCGAAGAAGGGGTGTGATCATGGACAATGTGGGGCCTGCACCGTTCACCTCGACGGGCGCCGCATCGTATCGTGCCTGACGCCTGCTGTCCAAGCTGACGGTCGGGAGGTCACGACAATTGAGGGGCTGGCCTCAAGTGACGGCGGTCTCCACCCAATGCAGCAAGCCTTCATCGATCATGATGCATTACAATGCGGTTACTGTACACCAGGCCAGATCATGGCTGCGGTTGCCTGTGTGCTCGAAGGGAACGCTCAGACGCCGGAACAGATCCGCGAATACATGAGCGGCAATATCTGCCGTTGCGGCGCATATGTGGGTATCGTCGCGGCTATCGAGGATGCTGCGCCGAAGATGAAGAGGACATAGCCATGCACCCCTTCATCTATATCAGAACAACGGCAGCGGCCGAGGCGGTGAGTAGCGTGATAGCCGGCGGACCTGGCGCGCAATTTCTAGCCGGTGGAACCACAATCTACGATCTTATGAAACTCAATATTGAGAGGCCTACACACCTCGTCGATGTGACGCACCTTGAGGACCTGAACGGCATCGATGCCGATGGAGCTGAGTTGGTCCTCGGCGCTCTCGCGCGAATGAGCGAGGTGGCTGCCCATCCGCAGATCGTGGCTGAGTATCCAGCGATCTCCGAGTCGCTCTGGCGAGCAGCTTCTCAGCAGCTCCGCAATATGGCGACACTCGGCGGCAACCTCCTGCAGCGCACGCGCTGTGCCTACTTTCGCGGCGGCGAGCCGTTCCCCTGCAACAAACGCAAGCCTGGTAGCGGTTGCGCGGCTCAACAAGGAATTGACCGCGGCCATGCGCTGCTCGGGGGCAGCGACGCCTGCATTGCTGTTTATCCGGGGGATTTGGGGATCGCTCTCGTTGCCTTTGACGCCAAGATCGATGTACTCGGGCCGGACGGCCAACGCACAATCCCGGTAGAAGAGCTCCACCGCGAGCCGGGAAACTCGCCCGACATTGAGACCACTCTCGGGCCCGGCGAGCTGATCTTGCGTATTCGGGTACCCAAGACCGCGGCTGGCCGCGCCTCCACCTATCACAAAATCCGCGACCGGGAATCTTACGCCTTTGCGCTCGCATCGGCAGCTGTCGCACTGGAAATGGAGGGTGACACGGTGCGTGCTGCACGCATTGCAACAGGGGGGCTCGCTACACGGCCCTGGCGTGCTCGTGCCGCCGAGCTGGCACTTCACGGAAAGGTGCTCACACCGCAGACCGCCCGCGAAGCTGGCGAGGCCGCCCTGCAGGGTGCAAAACCTGGGCACGAGAACGCGTTCCGCATTGAGCTCGGGGTGCGCACTGTTGCTGACGCCCTGATGATCGCCAAGCAAAGAGCATGAGCCGTGAACAACCTGTCCTTCCCTGACACTCCGCGCGTTGATGCCTGTGACAAGGTCCGCGGCAGACCGCTCTTTGGGTCCGACGACGTTCGTCCCGGACTACTGCACGCTGCCTTGGCCGTCTCAACCATTCCCAAGGGCCACATTGTCGCTCTGGATTCAAAGGCGGCGAGCGGCGTACCAGGCGTCCGGCTGGTGCTCACTCACGAGACCATGGGCGCCGTAACGTCGAGCGGCTTCATCATGGGCGGCGGCTACGGCTTCCAGAGCTTCCAACCCATGTTGTCGCCGGCCATAGCCTACCGCGGCCAGCCGATCGCGCTCGTCGCAGCCGATACGCTCGAAGCGGCGGTGGAGGCGGCGCACCTCGTCACAGCCGAGTACATCGAGGAGCCCTTTAGTGTCACGCTCGACGCAAAGGGCACGGAGATCGTCCACCAGGCGGATACGCCGCTGAGGAATTTCATCCCCGAGATCATCGCGGGCGACGCTAAGAAAGCTTACGCTGAAGCGTCGATCAGGATCGAGGCTACCTATAACTGCCCACCGCAGCACCAGAACCCGATTGAGCTGATCGCCACGGTCGCCGAATGGAGCGGCGACAAGCTCACCATCCACGAAGGAACCCAGAACGCCGAAGCCATACGCCACGGTGTTGCGTTGGGACTAGGGATCAGTCCGGAGAATGTTGCGGTGATTTCCCCCTTTGCCGGAGGAGGGTTTGGCCAGAAGAACTCCTTGCAGATGCAGACCATCCTCGTGGCTGTTGCGTCTCGGCAAACGGGACGGCCGGTGAAACTTGTCGTTCCACGCGCTGGCGCCTTCCACGACGCGAGCTTTCGCCCGGCGAGTCGGCACCATATCCGACTCGGGGCCGACAAGTCCGGTAAGATGATCGCAGCTATTCACGAGGTTGACGCTCAGACGTCGCGCCATGATCTATTCCCCGGGGAATACACCGCAACCAGCGCGCGCCTTCATGGGTTCTCGAACTTTACCGGCGTGGAAAGGCTTATCCGCACCGACGTCCAGACGCCTGGCTACATGCGCGCGCCCTTTGAGCATCCAGCCTGCTTCGCCATGGAATCCTGCGTGGATGAGCTGGCCTATGCATTGGGCCGGGATCCGGTGGAGTTGAGACTGGCCAATGACACGACTCTTGACACGGCCACCGGGCTGCCCTTCTCATCACGCCACGTCGCCGAGTGTCTGCGCCGAGGCGCAGAGCGCTTCGGGTGGACGAACCGCTCCATGGCGCCCCGTTCCATGCTTTCTTCGGACGGTACTGAAGTCGGCTGGGGAGTGGCGATTGGAGCTTATCCTGGCCTCATCGCGCCAGCTATCGCACATCTGAAGGTAACCGACGAAGGCGAGGTCGTCATCAGCGTGGGCGGCCATGAAATGGGACAGGGTATCCGTACCGCGCTGGCTAACACCATAAGCCGTAAGCTCAGTGTACCTGCCACAAGTGTGAGGGCCGTGATTGGGGACACCCGTGCGGCTCCGCAGCACCTTACGGCCGGCTCCTGGGGCACAGCCTCCGCTATCCCAGTCGCCGAGGACGCAGGCGATGCAATGCTGGCAGCTCTTGTAGAGGTGACGCATGGTCCCCTAGCCGGTCGCACGCCCGCGGAAATCCTGAAAGCGGCAGGCCGCAATTCTCTAGAGGTGGAGGTCCAGAGAAAAGCCCCTGGCCAGCCGGATGCCATCTTCGGACGGCTCCGCGCGGGGCTGCCCTCCATAGGAGGCCCGGTCTTCGGGAGCTACGTCACCTTCAGCTATATCGCTCATTTCGTGGAGGTGCGGATTGAGCCTAACACACGACGCATCAGGGTGTCGCGCGTGGTGAGCGTAGTCGATTGCGGTCGGGTCATGAGCCCACGCACAGCTACCAGTCAAGTTCGTGGAGGTGTTGTGTGGGGAATAGGTGCCGCCCTGCGTGAGACGAGCGAGGTCGATCCGCGGTATGGTGGCTTCCTCAATGCCGACCTCGCAGAGTATTTGGTGCCGGTGAACGCTGATATTGGCTCGATCGAGGTGGAGTTTATCGACGAGCCTGACACCACATTCAACAGCGCCGGCACCAAGGGCCTCGGTGAGGTTTCCATGGTTGGAGTCGCGGCAGCGATCGCCAATGCGGTGTTCCACGCCACAGGGCGACGCCTCCGTGACCTGCCGATCCGCATCGAACATCTGCTGTGACAAGCGCTGCGTGGGAGAAAGCCGGTGTCCATCTGACGAGAAAGCAGCGCATGGCGCCCAAGCGCATCATCACCGACACGCTGCCCTCGTACGCCGCCAGGAGGCATGCCAAGCCGAAAGTGGAGACCTGTCCCACAAGGGTCTGAACAACAGGGCTGAGAATTCGCAACTCCCGCCACGGAAGCGGGAGCGAATGATGCAGGGGGTTCGATCCGCAGGAGACCTGCAGCGGTTCACCTCGGTCTTTTCAGCCGTCGGAAGCCGGTTCGTTCCGTCTCATTCCCGCCGCTCTGCCCTCGCGCATCATGCGAAAAAGTGGGTATCGGCTTTTCGCAGGAACGATGCGCTGTTCTATAGTGAGGGCATTGCATTGAGCCCAAAAGTGGAATCCACTTCCCGCGTCCGATGCTCTGGGCACCCACCTTCACCGCCGTCAGGCTATGGCGGCTTGGAAAGCCGCGGCGGGCGTGCTCGCCTGAAATCAGCAAAGCAGGGTTCGTTGCGGACGCCTCAGGCTACAGTGACATCACCTCCTGGGCGGCTTCTTGATGGTGGCGCCACGGCCGCTCTTCGCGGTTCATGCGGGAACCACGTGGCTGTGGGGTCTCGCGCTCTTGGAGGACCAGCAGTTGGGCGGATTGATCATGTGGGTGCCCGGCTCCGACGACTTGGAGAAGGTGCGCCCCTCGACTCATAAGCTCTGCAAAGCTGTGCGGCCTGTGATGCGGTCCTCACGGCTTCATATACGAAGATAGTCGAAGCAACCGGCGGGCAAACCGGATCCGCTCACGAGGATTGCGCCCTGCCGGAATAGCTTCAGCCGGGACTGCTCGTCCGCGATGCGGATCACCACAAGCTCTCCGGAAGCATCAGCCCAGACCAGCCGTCCATTTACGGACCCAACCGCACGAATGATCCGCTCCGGCGCTGTCCCAGGCGCAAACAACACCGTCGTGAACTCGCTGCCCTGCGGCAGCCGGAGGGCCTGAACTCCCGCACCGATGACGAATAGCGCCACAAGCGACCAGCCTACATACGGAGAGCGGGTGATCCGCATCCCATCATCGTCGCCGCTCCGCCGCATCAGCCAGCCGACAGCCAATGGCAGGATGCCAAAGACTCCGAACCAGAGAAGATCCCACAAGAGCGGATTGCCGCTGTCCATGCGGATGCGGTGGATTCCGAGTACCCAGTGCGAGACGATACCGTCAACGGTATGCCAGCTACCGAACCCGATCAGGATGTTCGCCAGCAGCAGACGGCCCAAGGGGCGGTCCGGCTCGGTCCTCGAGGTCCATAGCATCCACAAGCCACCGAGGGCGATGACGTACATCAAGGCATGAAAGTAGCCGTCCGCGGCCACTTGGAATCGAATATCCTGGCCATTGATAGCGCT
Organism: Microvirga sp. TS319; assembly: GCF_041276405.1. Classification (NCBI taxonomy): domain Bacteria; kingdom Pseudomonadati; phylum Pseudomonadota; class Alphaproteobacteria; order Hyphomicrobiales; family Methylobacteriaceae; genus Microvirga; species Microvirga sp. TS319. Next base: position 927,888 of record NZ_JBGGGT010000001.1, read on the forward strand.
CAGGAGGTGGTGCCACTGGAGGATCTGGTGGAGCAGGATGCCGTCGAAGAAGCCGCCGAGCGCAAAGCCCAGAAGGTAACCTGACCATCGATAGCGGCCACTTGCCTCAACGCGTGCCATCGTTTCCTCTTGGCTGAAGAGCCGCTCTCCTGGGCAGGTGCCGCCGGAATGCCCTTGTCCCTAGGGGCAGCCTGATGAGGTCTAAACTAAGCGCCAGGCCCGAAGTTTCAGATCGGGCGACCACAGCCGTTATGCAATGAAGTCTCATGGGCAACCTTCCGCAAGGTTGCACAGCTAATCTGGAATGTCTCCTGATGGCACTCCTGAGGCGCAAGAGCATGCGTAGCCCGCTGTAAATGCGTTATTCACGAAATCTCACGCATCCACTCTATGTGATCTCAACTTTGACAACGGCGTAGGCATCGAGCGTTACAAGGGATCCTTCAAAATCTCGCATAGCGACATCGATGTAGTCGCAATTTGTCGTCAGCTGCTCGAACGAGGCTGCATCGAGCGTTGCAAGTCGAGCCTTCCTGCCAAGGTCGAGCGGAACCACGACTGATGCAGCAGCAGCATCGCGGTTTGCGAGCCACAATATGGTCGCCTCGCCGTTCTTCACGGCAATGGCATCGATCTTTCCCTTCGGCGAAACCGTTGTCGAAAGGAGTGTGCCGCCAGCCAATGGCGCGAGCCCTGCCACGACATGGTAGGCCGGATAGACGGCCGGCACCTCCAAGGCGTCGAAATAGGGCTGCGGGAAATCCGTCTTGCGAAAGATATGCCCGAAAGGACCGGTAGGGGCGCCGAGCGCGATTGCCGGGATGCCGCCACGAGCAAATGTGGCGATATAGCTCAGTGTCCAGGCGGCGTTGAACAGGCCGCGCTGGCGCGGGTCAAGCCGGCTCAGACAGACGCGGGCGTTATTCGGGTTTGATGCCGTGCTCTTGCCGTAAGGGTTTTCGCGGCAGCCGAGCTGGCTGGGGCCAATCCGATATTCGATATCCTTCCCCAAGAAGGCATGTGTCGAGAGGATTTGGTACGGCAGCGCTTCCATCGTTTCCATAACCGAGCGGTCGTCGGCGGCGTGAACGTTCGGACAGGTGCAATGGGTGACGTAGTCGAGAAGCTCCGCAGGAGGGCGTTTGCGGTTCAACTCGGTAAAGTAGGTCGCCATCCCTCCGCCGAGCTTGGCTCGTGGAAACGCGTGCCGTGCGGCCGCGTAGATCTCTTCAAAGCTCGGCATCTCCGGCCAGGGAGTGCCGGGGAGGACAGATTTCATGTCCTGGGCGGGGAATACTGCAACTGCAGAGGGGGTGAGATCGGCCTCGGCAACTATTGCCGCAAGCTCGGCCAGTTCGGCTGTGGGGTCTGGGCCGCCCGAAGTGATGATTTCGAGCACGATCTCGGCGCCGGTCAATGCGCCGAGCTGCCTGTAGAGTCCGAGCTCTCTCAGTCCGCGACCATCCCGCAAATCGATTTGGCAGACCAGCCATTTCGGCCCCAAACGCTGCACCATTGCGGCATCCGCAAGCGCGTGCCGGACCTCTTCCGCCGGCACCCCAAGGCCGATTGCGGGAAGCTTCCCGATCTCCTCTCCGATATGAACCGTGACCGTCTGCTCAGCATTGTCCGGCGGGGCGGCCGGCAGCGGACCCGTGACCGTGATCCGCACGGACTGCGTCACCGGCTCCCCTTTGGGCAGTGTATAGGGCCATTCCCGCGCCAACGGCCGCACATAGGTCTTGTATGAGGCGTCGGACCAGTTGCGCTGATCCTCCATTTCGAACGCATCGCCTTCCATCGTGCAGGTCACCCAGACCCCGGGCGTGATCTCATGCGAGAGGGCGCGGATGTCGTGGAACGGGCACATGGGATCGATCGTTTCGGGGAAGGTCGAGTCTTCCTGTCCGCCATCAGTGTGGAGAACCTGGACCCGCTTCCCGGCCACGCCCTCGATCGGGTGTAGGACGATGAATCCTGTCCGATTGGTGACAAAGTTGGTCTCCGGCTCGGCGACAGCTTCGAATGTGAGCGATCCGTCCTTTTTCCCTTCGATGTGCGCCCTGTAGACAAGACGGCGTTGGCTATCGCCGCATTCAGCCCTGTAGGCGACGGAGAAGAGCTCCGGTCGTTCGTCTATCTCCAGTTGGTTGATCGAAGGCGTGAAGGTGCCCCAGTTCTCATCACGCACGAGAAAAGCGATGGCACGAATGACCTCGATTCCGCCGATCCGGACATAGCGAAGCGCGCCGCTTTCAAATTCGGCGGACAGGGGACCGGCCTTCAGCGTTCGTGTCGGCTCGCCGACGATTTCGGTGCCATAGAGCTTCACTGCGCGAGAGACCATGATTTCCTCCCGTTAAAGCGCCTGCTCGCTTCTTGCATCGAAGAACGACGCATGCATCAGATTAATGTCCACGATGATCCTCTCGCCGGGACGGCTCACGTCGTGCGCCTGCAGCTCGGCGATGATGGGCTGGCCTGCTAAGCGGAAGGTCGCATAGCTCCGCGAACCCGTAGGCTGAATCAGATCGACCGTCGCCTCGTGCCGCACGCTTCCATGTCGCCCATCGCCATGTGCGCGGGTCACATGTTCCGGTCTCAGACCGAGTAGAACCGGCAGGCCGTCCCTGATCCCTTTGAGCCGCCGCTCTTCAGGTAGTGTCAGGGCAACGCTGCCATCTCCCAGCTTCACGCGGCATTGCCCGTCAACGGCCAGTATTCCGGGGACGAAGGACATCTGGGGCGAACCGAGGAAGGCGGCGACAAAGCGGTTGGCAGGCCGCTCGAACAGTTCGAGCGGTGCGCCCTGTTGCTCGATGACTCCGTCGCGCATCAGCACGATCCGGTCAGCGAGTGTCATCGCCTCGATCTGATCGTGGGTGACGTAGATCATAGTCGTCGAGATTTCCTGATGCAGCCGCTTGATCTCGCCCCGCATCTCGTCGCGCAACTGGGCATCCAGGTTGGAAAGCGGTTCGTCAAAGAGGAAAATGCGCGGATTGCGCACGATCGCCCTGCCGATCGCGACTCTCTGGCGCTGCCCGCCCGAGAGATGGCGCGGCAGCCTGTCGAGGAACTGCACAATCCCGAGCATCTTGGCGGTGCTGCGCACCCGTTCGGCGATCTCGGCGGGCGGCAGCTTGCGCGCCTTCAGTCCGAAGCCGATGTTCTGCTCAACTGTCATATGCGGGTAGAGGGCGTAGTCCTGGAACACCATCGCGACATCCCGATCGCGCGGCCGCATCTCGTTGACCACCTCGCCGCCAATCTCGATCTCCCCTTCGCTGACCTCCTCAAGTCCGGCGATCATTCGCAACAGCGTGCTCTTTCCACAGCCAGACGGGCCGACCAGGACCGTGAATTCCCCATCGCCTATATCGAGATCGATTCCTCGCACAGCGTGAAAACTGCCGAACCGTTTCTGCAGCCCTGTGATCCTGACACGCGCCATTCCGAGCTTGTCCCTCTTTCTTATTCTCATCCGCGCACGGCACCGAGCGTCAGTCCTCGGACGAGGTGCTTTTGGGCGAGGACCCCGAGCGCAATCGACGGTACCAGGGACACGATCGCAAGCGCACTCGCCTCGCCATATTGCGCTCCCTGGAAGCCAAGGAAGGCGCGAAAGACGGTCGGCAACGTGAAAGCATTGCGGCTGGTCAATACCAGTGCAAAGAAAAACTCCGTCCAGCATGCAATGAAGGCGAATACGGCCGCCGCCACGATACCCGGCCCGGCAAGCGGCACGGCGACTTGCCAGAACGCCTGCCAGCGCGTGCAGCCGTCGACGAGTGCAGCGTCCTCCATCGATCTCGGCATCTGACGGAAATAGGCGAACATCATCCACACCGATACCGGCAGTGTGAAGACCGTATAGGCGATGATCAGCCCAAGCCGCGTATCGTGCAGGCCTACGCCACGATAGATCAAGAAGATCGGCAGGATGACGGCGACCGGCGGCAGGAACCGTTGCGAAAGCACCCAAAAGGAAAGGTGCCTGCCTCCCGTGTTGAATCGCGCGAGGCTATAGGCCATGAGCGTTCCAAAAAGGGTGGAGAGTAGGGTCGCCGACAGTGAGACAAGCAGGCTGTTCGTCAGGCCCTGCAGGCCACGATAGGCAAACAGCGCCGCCGTATAGTGGACGAGGGTCGGGGCCTTCGGAAACCAGACCGGCGGAACGGCGAGATAATCGTCGCTCGGCTTGATCGATGTGACGAACACCCAGTAGAGCGGAACGAGCACGAAACACAGGAAGGCTCCGACCAAGACGATGCGCCCGACGGGGATACGACGGCGCCGTGCCGATGAATGTGCCATCACGCCACCTCCGGCCTGAGGAGTTGCCTGACCAGCAGGCCCACGACGACAGCGGTCACGATCAGGAAGATCCAGCTCCCCGCCGTCGCTTGGGAAAGATGGAACTGGGTGAAGCCGATGGTGTAGAGGTAATAGGAGGCCGTATAGGTCTTCGTTCCCGGCCCGCCCGACGTCATGATGAAGATCGTGTCGAACAGCTTGATCGCGTCGAGCAGACGAAACGTGACTGCAAGGAGGATCATCGGCCTAAGGAACGGGATCGTTATCGCCCAGAAGGCCTGCCATGCACTGACACCGTCGAGTTCCGCCGCCTCGTAGAGGTTCGGGGGAATCGACGTCAGGCCTGCAAGGAGCACGACGAACATGAACGGGGTCCATTGCCAGACATCCGCTAGGATCAGCGAAAAATAGATCCAGGGGCTCTGGCTCAGCCAGCTGATGGTCACGTCGTGGCCGACGATCTGGCTCAGAATGTAGTTCGTGGGGCCGAACGGCCGCTGAAGGAGGAGAGCCCAGGCTTGGCCGACGATAACAGGACTAATGAAGAGCGGCACGATCAGAACCGACATGACGAGTCCGCGTCCGGGAAAGTTTCTGACCATTGCCAGCGCGAGTCCGAGCCCGAGAAGAAGTTCGATTGCCACATTGGCGGCCGATAGCATGGCCGTGAGGGCCAGGGACCAACGGGCCACCGGATCATAGACCACGGCCCGGAAGTTCTTCAGACCGACGAATGCGTGACCGGGGATCTGGAAATCGTAGTTGACGAAGGCCACCCAGGCGGAGAAGAGCAGCGGATAAATGGAAAGAGCGAGGATGAGGAGGACGGCGGGCGCAACGAGCAGCCACCTGAAATGGCGATCGCTCCACTCGGAAAGGGCGGAGAGCGGCGGCAGAGAACCGACCGCGGCAGTCTCCAGCCTGACGCTCGTGCTCATAGCAGTTCCTCCCAGCATCGCCGGCCCAGCACTGCGGATCGATCGACTGATGTCTGCCGGCACCGGAGTGCCGGCATCTCGTCAAAATGCGGTCGGGCTCAATCGAGCTTCACCGCCATGCCCATGGAAGCCACCGTATGATCGGCAGATGAGCCCGGCAGCTTCCTGTACTCGTCGTAGAAGGCCTTCTGCGATTCCGTCCCCAGCCGCTCCGTCGTCGCGTCCCACTCTTCCGCGGCCGTCTGGAGTGCCGTTTTTGGATCGGTGTCGGCCCAGACGGAAGAGCACATGCGGTCGAGGGATAATGCATAGTCCTGCCAACCGGGCATGATCATATCCAGGAGCCCGACATTCGCCGAGTCGTTGAGGTTGATGAGATAGTCCTTCGCGTCAGGCCAGAGTGCCCGATAGAGATCCGACTTGAAGTGCGACAGGCGATAAGGATCGCGCAGTGAATAGGGCAACATCACCCGGGCGAGCGAAACCGGTGGCGACGTGACCCACTGCATGAAGAGATAGGCCGCCTCCGCATTGGAGGAATCCGCGGCCAGCGCCTTGTTGTAGCCCGTCGCGTGCTCCGGATGGCCACCCGGCACGATGGCGTAGCCGACCTTTCCGGCAATCGACGACTGTGGGATGAAGTTGATCGCCTTGGCGCTTTGCGAATAGTTCGCGGCCATTCGGCCGGTGGGCGGCCAAGAATAGATCATCGCCACCTTGCCCTGGAGGAAAGCGGCCCAAAGCGACACGGCGTCGAGTTCGTTGTTCCCGGGAATCGAAGCCTTATTGGCAGCGATCATGTTCTCCAGCGTCTTGATGCCGGCTGGCGAATTGAGCTGCGCCTTCATGTTTCCGTCGAAAAGGACGCCGTTATTGGCCCGGTACTGCTGCAGAAAGTCGTACTGGTTGCCCGGGCTTCCGGCTTTACGGAAGTGCCCCGCTCCATAAACCTGCGGGGCCATGTTGTCCGTGATGAACTGGGCGACCTGCGTGTAGTCTTCCCAGGTTTTCGGCACCTGGAGCGGCTTGCCGAACTTTTTCTGGTAGCTCTCCTTCAGCTTGGCGTCGTCGAAAATGTCCTTGCGATAGTAGAGCGCGAACATGTCGCCGTCGTCAAAGAAACCCCAGACTTTTCCCTTGTATGTAGGCAGCGCTTTGTAAAGGGGATGATAGTCGTTGAGATCGTCTTGGTTGATATATTTGGCCATCAGCTCGTCTAGCGGCTGAATCACGCCGCCGTCGGCGAGCGACGGCGTCCAAGCGGGTTCGATGTCGAGAACGTCGTAGGCGCCGGACTGAGCGATATGCTCGGCAATCGGCTTGGAGTATTGATCGGGATGCGAGAGTTCGACGACATTGGATTTTATGCCGGTCAACTGCTCCCAGACCGGTCCGGAAAAGTTGCGCGGATCGAGGGCCTGGAGGCCGGACTCATAGGTCATGTTGAGGGTGACGCCCTTGTATTTCTTGGCGGCCTGGACAGCTCGATAGGCCGAGCCGTCGGCTGGACCTTCCGTCGACGCCTTGAGCGCAGACGCCTGCGCCTTGCCGAGCGGTGTCGTAGGATCGGCAAGGTCCAGCGCCGCCTGCGCCAAGGCATGTTCCGTCAGGCTTCCCAGAACGCCACCAGCGAGCGGGAGCATTCCGAGCGCCTGACCGAACCGCGTAATGAATGTCCTGCGTGTCGGCTCTCCGCGGAGCCATGCGTCGACTTCGGCAGACAACCCGGCTTCGAAATCTCGTCTTTCACGTTCGTTCATGACTGCTCCTCCCAATCAAGAGCCTGTGGCCGCTGGCGGCCACGCTCCCATTTGCGGCCCCACAGACGCTGTGGGGGTGCCGTTCCTAGCCTTCAAAACGCGAGCGGAAATGAGCCAACCGTTCCTTCCAGGCCGGATTTTCCAGGACCTCCCGGTTCACGACGCCGCGCGGAACTCTTCCGTGCTGCACCTCAAGCACCGCCTGAACGTCCGCTGCGCCGTTGCCGGCAAAGCACTGGTCGGTCCAGCACAGCGCATGGGGCGTGAGAATGACATTGTCGAGCCGAAGGATCGGGTCGTTCGGGTCCGGAGGTTCCTTCTCAAGGACATCCAGGCCCGCTCCAGCGATCCAGCCCTCACGGAGCGCCTTTGTGATGGCCTTCTGATCCACAATGGGACCGCGTGCCGTATTGATGAGGTACGCGGTCGGCTTCATGAGCCGCAGGCGCTCCTCGTTGACCAGATGGTGAGTTTCCGTGGTTAGGGGCACGCTCACCGACAGGATGTCCGAGCGGCGGAAGAGATCGTCCAGCCCCACCAGTTCAACACCGAGTTCGGTCGCCACCGCCGTATCGGCATAAGGATCGTAGGCAGCGAGTTTCATGCCGAAGGGCTTGAGAAGCCGAAAGACTTCGGTACCGATGTTGCCGATGCCGATCGAACCGAAGGTTCGCCCCACCAGTCCGGTGCCCATATGTTCCGACCGCCTAGCGTATCCGGCGTCCGCCGCCCGGGTCAGCCGGTCCTTCGCGATGAGCTTTCCGGTCAATGCGAGCATGAAGGTCAAGATCGATACGGCGACCGGCCGGCGCACCCCGTCGGGCGTGATGACGAGAGCAATTCCAGCCTTGGTGCAGGCCCCCACATCGACAGTGTCGTAGCCGACACCGAAGCGGGCGACCACGGCAAGTCGGCCGCTCTTCGGAATGCTTTCGCGACCGAAACGGTGGGCGAGGAGGATCAATGCGTCGAATTCCTCGAGCTGCTCGCCCCGGATCGGGTCGGACGGCTCGAGAAAGGCCATTTCGATATCGGGCGCCGAAACGAGCTGATCCAAGTCGAAATCGGGATAGGTGGGCGATCCGTCAGGTTTCTTGAAATCGCCGGAGAGGGCGACGCGGAATGTCGCGGACATGGCTGCGTTCACTCCATTGTATGTTGCTTGCAGTCGGCGCGAAGCCTTGCGATCGCCGATGCAAGAGCATCATGGAGGACCCAGACATCGCCGGAGTAGCAGACGAAATCGAAGCCTTTTTCGTATATCGCGACGCCCTGCTCGACGCTGGGAACGAGCCTGCCGAGCGCTTTGTTGTGCTTCCTCGTGGCGGCGATGACGGTCTCGATCGCCTTGTTGAAGACTGGATGGTCGAACTGCCCCGGCACACCCAGCGAAACGGAGAGATCGAAATGACCGACCCACAGGCAGTCCACACCGTCGATCGCCGCCATCCTTTCGGCATTCTCGACGCCTTCGGCCGTCTCGATCTGGCAAAACAGCGTCGTGCGCTTGTTCGCGGCGACGAACTTGTCTTCCACGGCTCCCGGCTGATAGCGATCGTGGGCAACCTGCAGGGCGACACCGCGCCTGCCGACCGGGTGGTACTTCATGGAATCGATGATATGGCGGACCTCATCGGGATTGCCGACCATCGGCAGCATCAGTCCCTCCGCCCCCATATCCATGGCGCGGGCGATGTGATGGTATTCGCGGGAAGGGACGCGGACGATGGCGGGGAGTTGGGCGGCCTCGAAGTAGCGCATTGCGCTCTTCACGGTCTCGAACCCGAAGCCGGAATGCTCGAGATCGAATAGGACGAAATCACAGCCGGCCGATTTCAGGATGTGTCCGATGCCCGGTGTCGCAAACTCCACGACGAAATGCCCGAGCTTGGCCGATCGTGTGCCAGCCATCTCCTTGAGGTTGTATTCTCCCATTTCTGTCCTCCCCTTGGATGGACGCATCCCGCCGGCGCGGAGCGTCTCAGGTCTGCGCGGCGCTCCTGCCCTCAAAGACGAGTTCGCCTCGAAGAACCGACTTGGCGCTCACCAGCGGCGCGCTTTCGGTGTCGAAATGCTTGTAATGGTCCGATCTAACGTGTGCGTCGAACCCAGCCTCGTCGTCATAGACTTCGACGAGAAGAACGCGGTCGCGGTCCTCGTGCGGCTCGACGACGTCGAAGCGCCGGCAGCTCGGCTCCGTCCCCGCCGATATGCGAGCATTGGCGTCGACGAGACGACGAAAGGCGGTGCCCATACCCGGATACAGACGGAAGTCGACGATGACGACGTAGCCGGTCATGTCCGATGCTCCACGATGCCCATATAGCGTCGAGCCACATATTCGAGGTGCTCGCGCATGGCGCGCTCGGCACGGTCGGGATCGCGGGTCACGACGGCCTGGAAGATCGACCTGTGGGCTTCATAGGCGGTTCGATCTTCGCCATAAGCGAGCGTCGCCCGCCGCTGTTCGAGGAGCCACTCGGCGAGTGCTGCGTGGATAGCGGTGAAGATGGGATTGCGCGGTACGAGGGCGAAGACATAGTGGAAGTCGACGTCCGTTCGTTCGAAGCGCTTCAGATCGCCGATGGACTCCCTGTTCGCTTCCAGCGCCTGTTCCAGGCTGGAAAGATCGTCCTGCGTGGCATGAAGAGCCGCATGGCGGGCGAGGCCGGTTTCGAAGAAGATGCGGGCATTCTGGAAGTCCTGAATGCCGTCGGGCGCGGCCATCATGTGGCGAGCCGAGCCGGCGAGTGCTTCGATGACGATCTGAGGCGTCGGCCGGGTCACCCGCGCCCGCTCCCCGGAGCGGATCTCGACCAGTCCCATCTTGCGCAAATGAAAAAGCGCCTCGCGAACTGCCGGACGACCGACGCCAAACTGGCGCATCAGTTCCCGTTCAGAAGGAAGTCGACCGGACTCAGCAAATTCGCCGTCGCTGATCATCTGCTCAAGACGATCGGCGACCTCCTCATAGAGTTTCCGTGGCTGAATGGCCAGATCGCGCATGTATGGCATACCTTTCATGCCACATGCAGCACCATAGATCACCGGCCATCGCAGGACAATGTAAAAGCACCGTCCCTACCTACAATGAGGCCGCAATAACCAGACAGAACTATTGCCGACTTCGAAAGGATTACATGATTCGAACGTCACCGGGCAGGGCGTCGCGAGCAGAAGGACGAGATGCGGCTGCAGCAGCTGCACGTTTTCTCACTCTGTGGACGTTGATAGATCCTGGACCCTCGCTGCGCTCTCCTCGGACTGACGGCACGGGGCCGACCTTAGCCTTAATTCCGCAATGGGGCTGCGAAGCGACCTTCACGCGAACTAGCTTGTGGGCTCAGGTTGACCCGTTGCTGACCTTGGCTGCCTATAATGCTGGTTCACAGCAGTTTTGCTGACTGGGGGCTCCGAAGCTTTGCCGACGAAGCTTAGCCTTGATACAGCGTCAGTGAGGACCCATGCGGGCCGATCGAGACACAACCAAGTTTCAATTACAACTAAATTTCAATTTATGACGAAGTTGGTATAAGCAGTTACGAATTAACCTAGCTCAGACATATAAACCTATCACACGCTTTTGCTCATCTCGGCAAATGCTCAGCTTACTGGCTGAGCCATTTTCCCTTGGATACCTCGATCAATGATACGCAAGCGACCGAACTTCCTCGGCTCCGGCATCAGGACTGCGCTCTTGCGAAGCGTCGGCCTGCCGGAGAACGAACGCGCCCCCGCAGCCATGATCCTGTCGCTGCTCGTAGCCTGTGTCGTTGTTCTCACTGTCGGCGCCACTCTCGGTGCATTCGTATATACATATCGGGCTCAGCAGGACCTCTTGGCTCTTCGGACGGAGAGCCGTGACGTCCGAAGCGTCCAGTTGGCCCTGCTCGACATCGAGAGTGGTGCACGAGGCTATGCCCTGTCCTCGCGGCCCGACTATCTCCAGCCCTATAGCGTTGGATCGCAGGCTCTCGATGACAACCGGGCGACGCTGGGCAAACTCGACCGGTTCGTGGCCGAGAAGTCCGGCAGTGCCCCAGGCACCCAGACCGCGTCTTCTCTCATCGCCCATCTCCGGTCCGAGCTGTCCAAGATGATCAGTGCAGCGCAACCTGGAAGCGCCAGTGGAGCCGAGCAGTTCGCCCACCTGGACCGTACCAAAGCGACCATGGATACGCTGCGCCAGATCATGGGCCAGTTCCTGGCCACCAAGGCAGGCGAGGCAACCCAGGCAGAGGACAATGTCGCTGCGCTGCAGAGGCTCCTTCTCGCGCTCCAGATCATCAGTGGGATCGCTATCCTGACTGCGCTGTTCCTGGCCTTTCGCGGCGTGGTCAGCCAATCGCGAGCGCGGGCGGCTGCCATGGGCGAAGCGGTCCAGAACCGGGATCAGATTGGACATCTGCTCTCGATGGCCGACATGTTGCAGAGCGCCATGGGGTACGAGGACGCGAATGCGGTGTTGCGGGCCACTGCTGGACGCTTGCTGTCCGGTTTTGGCGGCGCACTCTACATCTTCAACAATTCGCGTGACCGGCTCGACCTCTCCACAGCGTGGAATGTCGATGGCGCTGGGACTTCCCATCCACAGGTCATCCCGCCATCGCAGTGTTGGGCGCTCAAGCGGGGAAAGCCCCACATCAATCGCGGAACCTATGGGGCGCTCCGCTGCAGCCATGCACTCGATGGGCAGAGTGCGCTTGAAATCCCGATGCTGGCGCGCGGCGAGGTTTATGGGCTCCTGCAGATCTTCAGTGATGACCCGACCGGGGAGGGCTTGGAAACGATCAAGCCGCTGGCGATTGCCCTGGCCGACAGTATGTCGTTGGCTTTGTCGAGCATTGCGCTGCGGGAGCGTCTACGCAACCAGGCCCTGCGTGATCCTCTCACCGGGCTCTATAACCGCCGCTTCATGGAGGAGGTACTCGAGAGCTTCGCCCTCCAGGCCGAAAGGCGGAACGCGCCGATGTCGGCGATCATGGTCGACCTCGACCATTTTAAGAAGCTGAATGATCAGCACGGTCATGCCGTTGGCGATGCTGTGCTGCGTGATGTCGCCGCTGCCATTCTGTCCGCGTTGCGCAAGAGTGACATTGCATGCCGCTACGGCGGCGAGGAGTTGATCGTCCTGTTGCCGGACAGCGATCTTGTCACCGCGCGCACAAAGGCGGAGGAAATCCGCAAACGCATCGCGGAGATTTCGCCGGTCGAAGGCGTCGTGGTGAGCGCGTCCCTTGGTGTGGCGTCGATCCCGCAGACCTCGGCTAGCCCTGCGGATCTCTTAATGATGGCTGATACAGCTCTCTACAAGGCCAAGCAGGAGGGACGGAATCGGGTCGAGACCGCGCCCGCACGGATGGCGCTCGTCAAACCGTAAGGCTCCTGGTCGGGAACGCCGACGACCCGATTCGACGATTGAGCCTGTCGGGTTGTTGTGGCTCGTTTCTTTCGATGTGCGTGATTGCCGCGCCATTCGCACCCACGTGGCTGTGCGCGGATGAGCATTCAGGATATCAGCCTGCGCTAGCAGTTCGTCATTCGCACTGACAACTGCCGCTCCTGGCCGATTTCATTCTCTAATGGGTCAAGAGGCAGCCCTCCGATCCTGAGCCTTTGTGCGCTTCCAAAGGGTGTCTGCGTTCTCTCCGTGCTCCAGGACACTTGATGGGGTTGAAAAAGTCCTCGTAAACGGCGGCGGCTCGTGATTGCCGAATGAGGCATTGTCGACGAGCATGCCGGGGAGGTCGCCTGTGCACTGGCCGGCACGCCAGCCTGTGAGCGGTCGCGCCAGGGCCGCAAGCGCATCGAGATGCGGGTTGCCCGTCTCAAGCGAGTTCTCACGATGGGACGTCTGCGGGTGCGGGGTCCGTGCGGCGCTCGGACGAGTTCCTGCTGGCGGCAACGGCTTAGAACCTGAGAAAGCCCGCCAGGCTGGTCACTTCACCAGGGCCTCCCATGATCCAACGAGCCTGAAAAGGCCCGAAGGATACACCTCACCACGGTCCTAACCTCAACAAGGCGAGCTACGCCGCTGTCCCAGCCCGTCTGGATGCCGACCTTGGCACCGCAATCGGCACTACTCGGAAGGAGCGGTGAGCTTCCAGATCGACAGCCATAGCAGAACTCGCACGGCGTCCTTAACCGACTCCGAATGCATCCGCACGATCCTTCAAGGATGGAAGTTTATCCAGGGTCGAGATTTTCCAACATGCTGTTGGAGAATCTGTCCCACAGCGTGTGGAACGCGTACGGCACGCCCAGCATGTCTAGCGTCCGTCGGCTTTGAACGGCAAAATTGGCGTTCACGTAACTTCCGGAGAGGCGGGGTTTGTCCCTTGGCTGTCGCCATGATCGATTCCCAAAGCCCTTCAGGCTCTCTTCAGAAAGCAAACCTTGCGGTATGCAAAGAACTGTTAGATGCGCTCGGCATACTGCTGGGAACCGCGACTGTCGCTCGCAGCCCGTCGCTACAAGGCGATATCCTTGTGGTCCGCATTACAGAGCCAAACCTTCTGCCAGCTAGCGCTCGGCCCGTTTCTTCAAGGGGCTCCCTTTTGCGTATGAAGTCGTGAAGCCATCGAAAATCAGACATCGCTGAAAACAGTGTCGGAATCGCCTCGCCGGACAAAGCGCCCTTTATCAGAGATGAGGAGCCGGAGGGCTGGCAGGCTATGGCGAGGTGTTTCAAACTTGCACTTCTCTCCCCGAGCGGAACCATTCGTCTTGAGACCTCATTGCCGTGTGTAGGAAATGGAGGTTTCCAATGCCGGACGAGAAGATCGACCGAAAACGCCCGGTCGGCGCGGAGAACGAGCCCAAACCGATCCAGCAGCGGCACGTGGACGACGCCGTCGATGACAGCTTCCCTGCGAGCGATCCACCCGCCTGGACCACGTCGGCATCGAAGAGTGTCGCCGCGGAATGTGAGCCTGACGACCTGAACGAGCCGCCGACTCCGCCTGGCCAAGGGTTGGAAGCACGGTCCGGCGGCGACCAATCGTCCGGCCTCACCCGTGACCTTTATCAGCGTGGCCAGAGCTACCTGGAGCAGGGCAGGCACTATATGCCGGAGGCTGAGCGCTATTACCGGCAGGGCACTGAAACCGTGAGCCGATCCGTGCGGGAGCACCCGCTTGCCACCGTGCTCGCCGTGGGTGCGCTCGGCTGTGCCGTCGGCTGGCTTCTAGGCCGCCGGGTGACGGCTTCCGGTCCGACGAGGCAGTGGCAGCCCGGCTCCAACCAGCGTCCGCGAGAGACGCAGAACTGGCGTCCGGCCCCGCAAGCGGTCCGCGGCGCAGGGCAGGCTCCGGCCCACGGCGAGGCCGAAGCGGCGAGCCAAACGAACAACAGCTTCTGATCAGGCTGGAACTGGCTTTCCGCGCCAATCCGGCCCTTGGCCTCGATCATTGCGGCCAAGGGCTTTACACGGGTGGAAGGCGGGACACGCCGTAGAACACAAGACGCCGTGCTGCGAGAAGGCGCCTGAGCCGCGACACGCGCCGGCGCACCTCGACGACGCACGACAGCAGGCTCTGCTTGGCGGACCGGATGAGCATCACCTCCTCCAGGCGATCCGGAAGGCTTCCAGAGCAGCGAGCGCCTCAAAGGAGGCGGTAAGGTGCCAGTCGAGCTGCGAGGCCACAAGTGCCGGCGGGCCCAAGGCGCCGATCAGGGTTTCGTCCTTGTCCTGCTCGCGAACGGCCTCCAGGAACGGCAGGTCCCCGTCATGGACGGTGATGATCGATCGCGGTTCGACGAGAAACTCCAGGTGTACAGCTGCCCGGGCAGTAGCTCCTCTCGCCCATTGTCGTCTGTCGGGCCGAGCGCCACGACATCGAACCGAAAGTCCTCGCCACAATTGTCGAGATATAGGTCGTCCTGCGAGCGCAGGAGCCCGCGAAGCGAAGCGTCGTCGAGGCTGAAGAGCCTGGCCAGAGGGGCGAGGACCTGCCGGTCCCGGGTGGCGGCGTCGACCCAGAGCAGGCTGCGAAATCCGAGGAGGATCTGGGCGCCAAGGATGAGGGTGTGGTTTTCGCTAAGAACCTCCTCAACTTGGTCGTTCACGCTCGCAATGGCGGCCACCAGCGGAGGCGAGGGCCGATTGGTTCCTGGGTCGGCCGCCTGATAGCTTTGGAACGCCCAACAGGATCGGACGTTACTCCCGCTCTGCTGAGTAGCGCCCATGGGCCACCCGACCACGCCACGCGATGGACAGCCTCTGGACCCCGACACGGTTCCGGTGCGGGAGCACGACTGTCGGAGCGCCACCCGGTCGGAGGCCGAGGAGATCCTGCCGCTCGTCGAAGAGACCGCTGTGATCCGCAAGCGGGAAGTCGTCACCGGCAAGGTCCGGATCGGGACTGTCACCGACACGATCGAAGAACTTGCCAGAGCCGACCTGCAACGTGACTTCGTCGAGGTCACTCGCGTGCCTGTCGACAAGGTGGTCGACACCGCTCCCGAGATCAGGACCGAAGGCGACGTCACCATTGTGCCGGTGCTCGAGGAGGTGCTCGTCGTTACAAAGCAGCTCGTCCTCAAGGAGGAGCTGCATGTCCGGCGACGGGTAGAGTCCGAGGCCGTCGAGGTGCCCGTCAGCCTACGCAAGCAGCGGGCCATCGTGGAGCGTGAGGCTCTCGATGGCTCGACCATCAACAAGGAGGAGACAGATCGATGACGTCGAGTTTGAGCTCGGGTTCTTCGTCAACCCGGCGAATGGTGACGGCCTTCTTCGACAGCCGCAGCGATGCCGAGCAGGCCATCGAACGCCTGACCGCGGCCGGCGTATCGCGCGACAGCATTCGCTTCATGCCGGGTGACGAGCGTGACCCAGTCGATAATGATGCCGGCTCGTCCGCGCGCACCGAATCGCGTGGTTTCTGGGATTCCCTGGGGGATTGGTTCCTGCCGGACGAAGACCGGGGCACCTTTGCCGAAGGCCTGCGCCGCGGCGGCTACCTGCTTTCCGTAGAAGCCAGTGATGCCCAGTACGAGCGGGTGCTCGACATCCTCGATGACGAGGGCACGATCGACATCGACGAGCGGGCGGACACCTGGCGCTCGGAAGGGTGGACGGGCACGTCCGGTTCCTCGACGTCCGATGTCCTGTCCGGTTCAACCGCGAACCTGACCACCGGAGACGCCGCAACAGCCTCCGGGATCGCGTCAGGCACGGCCGATAGGAGCACGGCCGCCGGTGCGACCCGCTTCTCCGATGATCTTGCCGCCACGGATGCGGGCTCCGCAACCGCCGTTCCGCCGATGTCACCGGAATCCCGGATGACCGATTTCGATGCCGACGGATCGACGCGATCAGACAGGACTGTCGATGTGCCCAGCCCCGGCGGGGCCGGCCCGACCGGTGCCCAGGGCCGCCTGTCGGATCGGGACGAAGAGGTCATTCCTGTCGCTGAGGAGCGGCTGCGGGTGGGCAAGCGCGATGTCAGCCACGGGCGCGTTCGCGTTCGCTCCTACGTGGTGGAAACTCCGGTCGAGGAGCAGGTCACGCTCCGCGAGGAGCGGGTTGCCGTCGAACGCCACCCGGCCGACCGTGCCCTGAGCGACGCCGATCAGGCGTTCCAGGAACGCACCATCGAGGCCGAGGAGCGGGGCGAGGAGGCGGTCGTCTCCAAGGAAGCCCGGGTCACGGAAGAGGTGGTCGTCCGCAAGGAGGCCGAGCAGCGCACTGAAGCCGTGTCGGACACCGTCCGAAAGACCGAGGTTGAGGTCGAAGACGAGCGCGGCACCAAGATCCGCGGCACCGGCACCACGGACCGGAC
The DNA here is from genome assembly GCF_041276405.1 of Microvirga sp. TS319. NCBI lineage: Bacteria > Pseudomonadati > Pseudomonadota > Alphaproteobacteria > Hyphomicrobiales > Methylobacteriaceae > Microvirga > Microvirga sp. TS319. Next base: position 944,685 of record NZ_JBGGGT010000001.1, read on the forward strand.
CTGATCCTGCTCATGATGACAGACCCGGAGCGACGTCGCTCCGGGTCTCTTTCCGTCTGCCGCACAGGCGATGAAACCGCGGTCATTCAACGGACCACACCCATCGAAAGGCCCTTCGCCCGGTCCGTCACCGACTGGGATGGGGCAGCCTGATTTGGCTTGATCGCCTGTCTGGCGTGCGGCATCGCAGCCGGAACAGTCTCTCAGGCCAGACATTGCTCCCGAAGGCGGCCATAGGGGCCGGAGACACGCCATGATCTGGGTTCGCAGGATCATCGACCCGGGCGAATGGAACGCGGTGCAGGACCACTTCGAAGGCCTGTTCGTGAAGCTTGGATGTCCGGGCCAGATGATGCTGGTGGCGACCACCGGCCCTGACGCGACCGTGCTCTTCGCCAGTCTTCCAAATCCGTCCCTCCTGCACGCCTTGGCGGGGTTCGAGCAGGTCGGTGATGACCAGCTGCCGGCCGAAGCCTCGCTTCTTATCGGCCACAACCACGCCTTTGAGACGCAGTTCAGGTACGCGAAGTGGAAGCCTGCGGGCTAGCATCGACGCGGGATCGCCGTTGAACAGCGAAGCTAGTGCTTGGAGCCGGTCTGCCCCTCGACGATTTCGCTGACGGCCCATTTCGTGGATTGGGCTGGCATAGCTCCTTTAGGTTTTTCTTTCTTCGGTTTCTTGGCTTCCCGATTCCCATGCTGTTCGCGGTGTGCCATGACCTTCTCCTCCGGCATCCCGAAATCGTCTGAAGCGCTCAGCGGATCACACCTCCCAACTGTATCACACAAGAGCAACGGGAGGACGAGTCGAACTGGATCTGACCGTTGACAATGCGGCGACTGCCGATATCTATTGACTTTATGGGGGCTGCGATCCCCTCATGAGGCGACATGCCCAAGCTCGCGTCCAGCTCTCCTTCAGCGAGGACGCATTGTCATGCTGGCAGCCAACATCATCTCCATCAACAAGCCGTTCCGCTCGAGTGGCACACCCAAGTGCCCGATCCCTGATGATCATGGACCGGCGAAGGTTCCGCTGCCGATCCATGGCCGATCCCAGGCAAATAGTTCCGTCCATGAGCGGGAGAACCGGGGGCGATGCAAGGAGAGCAAAATGCGGATCCTGACCAGCGTTGCAGTTCTTGGATTGGTTTTAGGCGCACCTGCGCTGGGTGCCGAGGACTGGCAGCAGCAGATTGCCAGCGGCCTCGGCAAGCAGGGCACCGAAATGCCCGGCGGCGTGTACCGCGTGGGCCTGCCCCGGACTGATCTCAACGTCACCCTCGACGGTGTAGAGATTAAGCCTGCCTTGGCCCTCGGCTCCTGGCTCGCGTTCAAGCCGATGGGGAACGAGGTCACGGTCATGGGCGACCTCGTCCTGACGCAGGAGGAGATCAATCCGGTCCTGTCCCGCCTGGAGCAGGGCGGGGTGGAGATCACGGCCCTGCACAATCACCTCCTGCGCTCCTCGCCGGCCACGATGTACATGCACGTGCACGGCCATGGCGACGCTGCGAAGCTCGCCACAACCCTGCGGGAGGCGCTCAACGCGAGCAAGACGCCGTTCGGGGCTGAGACCGCTGGCATCTCGCCTCAGGCGGCCGCGCAGGCGACGACCACCGCATCCACCGGCTCGGCCCCCGACCTCGATGCGGCGGCGCTCGACCGGGCTCTCGGACATAAGGGCAAGGTCAACGGCGGCGTGTATCAGGTCAGCGTGTCCCGGGCGGAGGCGGTCAAGGATGATGGCATGGAGATACCCGCGGCGATGGGCTCGGCCATTGCCATCAACCTCCAGCCGACCGGATCCGGCAGGGCGGCGACCACCGGCGACTTCGTGCTCACGGCCGACGAGGTGAACCCGGTCATCAAGGCGCTGCAATCGAACGGCATCGATGTAACGGCCGTGCACAACCACATGCTCAACGACGAGCCGCGCCTTTTCTTCATGCACTTCTGGGCCAATGAGGACACCGCGAAAGTCGCCAAGGGACTGCGGGCTGCGCTCGACCAGGTGAAGACCGCGAAGGACTAGGAGGGACCGATGAGAGGGATCTTCCTTCAAGTCGTTGGCACCCTCATGAGGACTGCGTTCTCGGCCATGGTCACGCCACAGGCTGCACACGCGGCCGAGTCCATGCCCCTGCAACTTGAGGTGAAGATCCCACTCGGCAACGTTAAGGGTCGGATCGACCATATGGCGATTGACCTCGACCGCCGACGTCTCTTCGTGGCGGAGCTCGGCAACGACAGCGTCGGGATTGTTGACCTGAACGCCTCGAAGGTGTCAGGCCGGATTCGGGGCCTCAAGGAGCCGCAGGGCGTCGGCTATGTCCCTTCGACCGACACCCTTTATGTCGCCAACGCGGGCGATGGATCGGTCCGGCTGTTCAAGGGCCAAGACCTCAAGGAAACAGGCCGGATCGAACTCGGGAGTGACGCGGACAACGTTCGTATCGACAGCGCCGGCAACCGGGTGATCGTCGGTTATGGCGAAGGAGCCTTGGCCATCCTCGACGCCAAGGACAACCGAAGGATCGCCGAGATTGGCCTGCATGGTCATCCCGAGAGTTTCCGGCTCGAGAGCGGCGGGAGCCGGGTTTTCGTGAACGTCCCCGGTGCGCACGCGATCGAGGTTGCAGACCACCAGAGTAGCAAGGTCACTGCCAAGTGGCCGACCGGGCACTTGAGGGCGAATTTCCCGATGGCCCTCGACGAGGCCTCCCGACAGGTCCTCGCGGTGTTTCGCAATCCACCGACGTTGACCGCGTTTTCCATGAAGGACGGTGCACCTGTCGCAAGCACAGGAACATGCGGGGATTCCGACGACGTGTTCGTGGATGCGAAGCGGCGCCGGGTCTACGTGAGCTGTGGTGAGGGCTACCTGGACATCTTCGAGCCGGATGCCGGCACCTTCCGTCGGACAGCCCATCTGGCCACCGCTCCAGGCGCACGCACCGCGTTATTCGTTCCCGAACTGGACCGCCTGTTCCTGGCCGTGCGGGCGAGAGATCAGGAGCCAGCCGCGATCTGGGTTTATAGGCCGGGACCGTGAGAGAGCATGGGCTGCCTCCGCAATCGTCTGAAAGGTAGAGGAATTGTCCAGCGTCGCTCAGGATGCCGACCATCGAGGCAGGATCGATGAAGGACCGGCGACGGGAGCGGGGACCCGCGCTCGTGTGCGTCTCTCGCCGGACATCCGGCGAGTTCTCGTCGCTCGATCCCTGAGAGCGTTCGGGGATGGCTATGTGGCGATCCTGCTGCCGGTGCATCTTTCACGGCTCGGCTACGATGCTTTTGGCGTCGGCCTCATCTCGACCGCTTCCTTGCTGGGATCCGCCCTGCTGACGCTGGCCCTCGGGCTGGTCGCCTACCGGATCCAGCGGCGTCTGTCCCTGCTCGCAGCCGCCCTTCTCATGCTGGCAACCGGGCTGGGTTTTGCCGGAGTCGACGCTTTCTGGCCGCTGCTGGTCATCGCCTTCGTCGGCACGCTCAATCCATCCGGCGGCGACGTGAGCGTCTTCCTACCCCTCGAGCACACTGTCCTTTCCCACGTCGTCGCGGACGAAGACCGGACGGCGGCGTTCGCCCGCTATAGTTTCGTCGGGGCCTTCTTCGGTGCTCTGGGGGCACTCTCGGTCGGCATGGTGGACTGGCTCGCCCCAGTCATCGCACCATCGGCCACGGTCACTGCCTTGTTCGGCCTCTACGCAGCCATCGGGCTACTCACGTTCTTCCTCTACCGCCACCTTTCACCCCAGGTGGAAGCCGGCACCGACAGCCCACCAGCGCCGCTCGGGCCGTCACGTGGGATCGTCTATCGACTGGCGGCCCTGTTCTCCGTCGACGCCTTTGGCGGCGGGTTGGTCATTAACGCCTTGCTGACGATCTGGCTCAGCGAGCGGTTCGGCATCAGTGTCGCCACCATTGGGGCGATCTTCTTCGTGACCAGCCTGTGCTCGGCAGCCTCGTATTTCGCGGCGGTGCCATTGGCCAAGCGGTTCGGGCTGATCAACACGATGGTGTTCACCCATCTGCCGTCGAGTGTCTTCCTGATTTCGACCGCCTTCGCGCCGACGGTCTGGATCGCATTCGGGCTGCTGATCCTCCGAAGCCTGCTGTCCCAGATGGATGTCCCGACCCGGTCCTCGTACGTCATGGCGGTGGTTACGCCGGAGGAGCGGCCCGCCGCCGCGAGCGTCACGGCCGTGCCTCGCAGCCTCGCTTCGGCTCTCGCGCCGCTCCTGTCCGGCTGGCTGCTGACGGCGTCACCGTTCGGCTGGCCGCTCGTGCTCGCCGGCATCCTGAAGGCGGCTTACGACCTGACGCTGCTATTGCAGTTCTCGGCGATCAAGCCCCCGGAGGAACGCTGACGCGGTTCAGGGCCCGGCGCTCTCACACTGATGACGTGGGCCAGAACAGCCAGATCAGGAACGCGGCGGCGACGACCCATAGCGTAACAATCGCCGCGGCACCCGCCCGGCTCAAGGGCCGTCCCTCCCGGGCAGCCGCTGCGGCCCTGAACTCCGCGATAAGGTCAGCCGGGACGAGCCTGACGGCGAGCAGGATTCCCAAGGGCACGATGAGGAGGTCGTCGAGGTAGCCCAGAACCGGGACGAAGTCCGGAATCAGATCGATCGGCGAGAGTGCATAGGCGGCCACCGCTCCGGCCGCGGCCTTCGCATACCAGGGCACCCGCGGATCGCGGGCCGCGATCCACAGCGCGACGACGTCACGCTTGATGGATCGCCCCACCGCTTGGCCTGGTCGATCGTACTGTGAGTGCCCATGCTGACTCCGATCGCATCCGGTCGAAAGATGCCCGCTTGCCCTATGACAGCGCCGTTGCCGGTGCCGCGAGGTCGACAAAACCTTGCACCAGCATGATGGCGCCGAGCACGCCCACGAGGCCGGCCGAAGCCAGCGGCAAGCGCCGGAGCAGGCGGTCGGAGAAGTTGATGCGCTTCGAGGCGCACTGAACGCCCCATGCAGCGGCGACGCCGATCGACACCATGGTGATCGCCAGCCCGAGGCTGAAGGCGGCGACGGTAGCGGCCCCGAGCGTGAACTGGCCGAGCTGGAGGCAGATCAGCAGCACGGTGATGGAGGCCGGGCAGGGGATCAGGCCACCGGTGATGCCAAACAGCGCGATCTGACCCGTGGTGACGTTGCCGCCGTTGGCTGCGAGCTGGCGGGCGATCTGCTCAGCGTGCTCGCGCTCGTGGGCGTCCTCGTCATGCCCGACATGATCGTGATGGTGCTCGTGCCCGTGCTCGCGCTCGGCGAAGCTCACCTTGTAGGTGTGAGCATGGTCGCCGTGCGACAGCCGCACCCGGGCCGTGAACGTATGCGGCTCCGGGATTTCCCCGGCGGATTCGAGATAGCCGTCCCGCTCGACGAAGGTGAACCGCTCGCCCGAGCCATCGCCGCGGTCGGTTTCAACCAGTACGTCCTCAGCTTTCCACGTGTTGCCGCTGATTGTGCGTAGGCGCCAGCGCGGTGGCACGCCGTCCTCGAAGATCGACAGCTCGACGATGCCGTGTCCGGTATCGATAATCCTGACCTCGTCATGATGATGGTGGTCGTCGTGACCGTGATCATGGTGGTGATGCCCAGGGTGATGGGGGCGCCGGAACCAGCCGATGTTCTGGCCCGTGCGCCAGATCATCCAGGCGGCGATGCCGAGGATGATCATGCCCGACGCGATCAGTAGCCAGGCCTCGAAATGCGAGTTCAGGATCTCGCGGCCGAACGACAGGCCGAGCATCGCCACGATCCAGACGATCAGCGAGTGCGAGAGGGCGGCGCAGACGCCGAGCAGGATCGCCTGCCCGATGGTGCCGCGAATGGCAACGATGTAGGCGGCCATCATGGTCTTCGAGTGGCCGGGCTCCAGCCCATGCAGGGCACCGAGCAGGACGGCAACGGGCAGGTAAATCCAGCCGTTGCCGCCGGATTGAAGAAGTTGAGCAATATCAGGCATCGGTTTTGGTTCTCCGGAAATGTCTCGCGGCGGTAATCATTCTCCCCGCCGCCAGGGATTGGGTCACTTCAAGTAGGTGCGCACCACATCGATGAGTTCGGCCGCGCCCTTGGCCCGCTCCGGGTCCGGCTCATGCGCGGGATCAACGACGTGGTTGCGAATATGGTCCTCCATCAGCTCGACGGTCAGACCATTCACGGCGCCCTGGACCGAGGCGACCAGCATGAGGACGTCCGCGCAGCCGAGCTCCGCCTCAAGCGCCCGCTCGATGGCCTCGACCTGTCCCTTGATGCGGCGGGCGCGGGCCAGAAGCTTCGTCTTCTCCTTGATCGTGTGAGACATGCAGGCTCCTCGCTGATGGGCCATATGATATAGGGGCCTACCCTATTTGTCGTCCACCCTATTGTTTGCCGCAGGCGAGGAGAAACCGTGACGAAGGAGAATCCCTGTAGCTCCGTGTGCCGGCTCGACGGGCGGACCGGCTGGTGTCTCGGCTGCGGGCGGACAATCGCTTCAGCGCCAATGTCACCGGGTGTATGATCACCATTGCCGGCTCGAACAGGAGTACGCCATGCCGTCCACTTCGCGTCTATCTCTCACGACTGGTGCCCTGTTTCTCATGTCGTCGACGTTCAGTGTTCAAGCAGATCCTATTGTCTATGCGACAGGCAGCGTCGGAACCGATCTCCTCGCCATCGACGCGAAGACCGGCGAGACCAAAGTGATCGGCAGCTTCGGCTATCCCGGTTCGGCGCCGCTCGCCTTCGGCGCCGACGGGAAGCTCTACACGGTCACGGACTCGATGCGGCATGAGAACTCGAGATCACAGTTGGCCGTTGTCGACCCGAGCACCGGCCAGGCGACCCCCATTGGCGAGCCGCTCGACAAGACGGTCCGCATCATGGCCCTGGGTCCCGGTCCAGACGGAGCTCTGTACGCCAGCGGCGTGATGGAAAACCGGCTCTACCAGGTCGACACCCAAACGGGGAAATTCACCGAGATCGGCCCGTTCAAGGGCGGCAAGGACGTGATGGACTTTGCCATCAATCCCAAGGATGGGGCGATGTACGCCACCACGACAACGGCGCTGTACCGGCTGGATCCGAAGGGAGCTGAACTGAACGAGGTGGCGCATTACGCAAACGTGCCCCCGAGCGTGATGGGCATCGTGTTCGATCATGACGGCACGCTTTATGCCACCAACTACGGTGGGGAGAGTGCACTCTACAGAATAGATCTCGCGACCGGGAAAGGTGAGAAGATCGCGAATTTCCCGGAGCACAATGTCCACTCGGCCGACATGAAGCCGGTTCAATAGACCTCAGCAGGACCATCAAACGGATTGAACACTTGACGCTGATCGTCAAACCCCAGGCTGCGTAGGAGGTCTCGGTTCCCATCGTGGAAAATGAAACTGCATGGGCGCGGAAGTGCTTTGATGCCTCCGGGCAATCCGTTGGTCGTGTGACCGGTCAGTGGACGATTGCCCTGAGGCTCACTGAGCATAGCAGACTGCCTTCCGACGAAACGACTTCGAGAGCCACCCGGCCCAATCCTCTTCATCGTCCATCGCGCGCCGCAACTGAGTTGCGTCTGGCATGCTAAGGCGGGACGGCCCAATTGTCCGGCCAAATGTCGATAAGCATTACCCTGCGTCACTATCGGGTCATTGCAAGGCAAGATCGCGCAGTAATTTCCCAAGTGGCTTTGAAAATCATGATCGAGTAGGAAGTCAAACCCCGTCGAACAGGGTCTCTTGAGCATTTATTTTCTCTAATTTCTATCTTTTTGTTTTTCTATCTTGTGGTGATCGAGAAAATTGTCCATATGACGTCAATCCAACCGAAATGTTCGGCCTGCTCTCTGAAGCTCATGATCGAGCGCCGAGCCCGCTTTCCGCATCTTTGAAGTTTGGTCGCCGCGTGGAACTCCGCTGCGGATCCGCCGTTTCGCGCTGCGTTCGGCTCCATCAACAATCAATAAATTCGGCCCGGCTCGACGCCGAGGCCGCCCAAGGACATCATGATGACTATCCCTCAGACGAAGCCCGTTAAGGCAGCATTTCAGACCTCAGCTACGAAGCCCCCACGTAAGTCCAGCCTGACGTGGCAGCCACACCAAAGCAGTCTCACGCGCGAAGAAATCCGGGCGATCATCCTTGAGCAGATTGGGTGAGATCATCGAGGCCAGAACCGTGGCGGTCCAGGGCACTCTTACAATTGCACACGGTTCTATAATCTTTTCATCTCCACCGGTGGCTTGTTGGGCGTTCTGAGAAAGGGCTGCCCCGTGACCCATTAGAGAACGCAATCGGCACTTCTCGGAAGTAGCGATCTAGTCAGATTCCAGGCAGTAAGCGGACGTTCATTCTACGTGGCTGTGCCGACTAGAGCAAATTGCATTCTGATAGGATCAGAAGGCTCCGTCGCAAATCTGAAGCGAGGGCGAGAAGCTGGCCGGGGCTCTGCCGCCGGCTCAGGCCGCAAGCAGCTCAAACTGCTCTGCTAATGACAGGTGCGGATTTCCGGCGTACTTCGCTTGCTGCTTACGCATCATGTGCACCATCTCGATACCGCCGAGGATCACACTGGCAGTGGCCACGGACTGGAACCCGAGCATCGGTCGGACCCGCCGCTTGATAGCCCGATGATCCTGGTCAATTCGATTATTGAGGTAGCGACTCTGCCGGATCCGGATCGGCTCGAGCTTCCGTCGTGATCGGTCCTGCAGCCGGTCCGTTGTGTCCCAGGACAGGATCGCCTCCCGATTGGTCTGGCTGCCGCCGATCACAATCCTGACCCACAGCGCGGCCGAGAGTGGCCTGCGGCAATGGGGTCTCACGCTCCAGGAGCGGGTCGGCTTCAAACGGGCAGCTGTTGCTCCATCATGCGGCGACAGCTGTCGACCGCGAAGACGACCCTGCTCCCGGCACACGCTCACTGGCGCGCCGCTGATCCGCTTGGACTGAGCTCTCCTGAGGCTCCCTCGACCCTGATCCCAGTGTCGATCCGGTGAGCTCGTGAAAAACTACTTGCAAATCGATCCGCGATTAGACGACCCCATCAGATCCATTCGATCAAGTTGGCTGATCGCGAACCTTCGGAAGAGTAGGTGAGGGTGCGGCAGCCTGAGCGGAGGGTGGACCCCAACCAGCACGTGCTCGCTCCTCGAGCCTTCGAACGAGTAACGCTGCCGGATAGCTAACTGCAAAATATAAGATCCCTGTCACCGTATAGATGGTAAAGTACTGATAGCTCCTCGCTGATATGATTTGTCCTGTAAACATAAGTTCTTGAACTGTGACAACTGATGCAAGCGCAGTATCTTTGAACAGCGCAATTAGATAGTTTCCCAGTGCCGGCAACACTATTCTAAAAGCCTGCGGTAGCACGATCAGTCTAAACGCGAGGAGCGGAGACAGAGCGAGGGAGTTCGCAGCTTCGATTTGACCACGCGGGACGGCTTGGATCCCGCTGCGATAGACCTCACTCATGTATGCGGTGTAGTTCGCGGTTAGGCCGATGACCGCCGCTGTAAATGGTTCAAGGCGAATCCCGACGCTCGGGAGAACGTAATAAATGTAGAGGAGCTGAAGGATCAGTGGCGTTCCCCTGGTGAACTCCACATAGAGATCGGCTGGTAGTCGGATCCAGCGCGTTCGTGCCAATCTCGCGAGGGCAACCGGAATACTGAGGATCCCAGCTAGAATTATTACGATAAGGGTAAGAAGGACTGTGGTCAGCAGTCCCTTGAGAAGAACGTCGCCATAGTCCCGAACAACTGAAAGATTTAGAAGGTCCATACTGGCTTCTCGATCCTGCCTGCCTGAGAGGGGCAGGCAGGCCTGTGCTGGGTCAGAGCGGGAAGAAGAACAGATTACGGTTGGACAAGCCGTATTTCTTGAGAATGGCTGAAACCGTGCCGTTGCCGCGAACTTCGGCGAGTCCTTGCGTGAACGCCGCACGCAGGGTGCAGTCCTCCTTCCGGAGAGCGTAGCGTGCGTAACCGTAGCCGTATTTGAAGATCAGTTCGTCCGGAACCTTGACGTTGTTGACGATTTCGATCGGCGCCGACCCGTTGGCCTTGAGGAATTCCAGAACCTTGACATCGTCCTCGACAATAGCGGGCACGCGCCCGGTCGAGATCGCGGAGAACTCTTCGGCATCCGTCTGAAAGGCAACGACATCCGCGCCGATTTTCCGCAAGTACTCGTCGGCAGCTGAACCAGCGATGGCGCCGATCTTCTTGCCCTTCAGCATGTCGAAAGAGGTCAAATTCCCGGGATTTCCTTTCTGAGTCACAATGGCTGGCCCATACCACCACGCCGGTCCAGTGAATGAAACGACCTTCAGCCGATCCGGCGTAATGTGGATGTTGGACGATACCGCGTCGATCCGTTTCGCCAGCATAGCAGGAATGAGTTGCCCGAAAGGTGCGACTTCATATCGAATCTTCGTGACTCCCATCCATTGAAGGGCGGCCTCATTGATCTCAACATCAAGGCCGCTTGCTTTGCCTGTCGTGGGATCAAGAGACGTATAGGGAGGGGAGGGCGAGATGCCCAGAGTTATGCCGTCCTTGACAGCCTTCTGGTATGAGCCATCGCCGCAAGCGTCGAATAGCGGAGATGCCTCGTGCTGAAATTCCTCCGCACTGGCAGTCGTGATGAAGAGGCTCAAGGCGAGCCCGATCGCTGTTCTCAACATCGTCTGGTTCCTCCGAGTTTTTCGAATGGCCGTTTTCCGGCTTCTTGTATTGATAGATGGCTGTCGTGCCCTTCTGCGGAACATTCAAATCGAACCGGCGCCTCATGGCGAGACGCCGGGACTTGTTCGCATTCAGGGCATCCGGCCTAACCCTTTCGAGATAACCTCCTTCGTCTCGGAATCGCTCTCTGCAAATTCAGAGAAACAGCGGCGACGGATCCGGAACGAATTTTCGGATCTTGTCACGGTCGATCTCCACGCCTAGGCCAGGCCGTTCAGGAATGGACAGATAGCCTTCGTCATCGAGCTCGAAGGGCTTCACGAGAATGCCGTCGACATAAGGGCTTCCGCCGATGAACTCCACGAGGTCCGCATCCGGGAAGGCCGATGCCATCTGTAGATCGGCGGCAACGCCAAGCGCGGTATTCCAGCCGTGGCCGATATATTTGACGCCAAACTCGGCCGCCATCCAGGCGATCCGCCGCTGTTCGCTGATGCCGCCGACCTTGGTGACATCCGGCTGAACGATGTCGAAGGCACCTCGGGTCAGCCATGGAATGAAAGCTTGGCGTCGGGTGAGAACTTCGCCTCCGGCGATCGGAACCGGGCTGACCCGGCGGAGGTGGCAGAAGTCATCGAGCGCATCAGGCTTGAGCGCCTCTTCGAACCAGCCAACATTGTAGTCTTTCAGCATCTCGGCAGTCCGTATGGCCCACTTGAGTCCATGCGGCCAGTATGCGTCACTCGCGCCCGCATCCACGAGCAGCTTGTTGTCGTGTCCGGCCGCTTCGCGTGCGGCCCGAACGATGGCTTCATCTAGCTTCGTGTCCAGCGCCCGCCCGAACGGTCCCCAACCGATCTTGAACGCGCGGAAGCCCTTTTCGCGGTATTCGGCGACGACATCGCCCATCCGGTCCGGCTCCTCCATGAGAAGAGAGCAGTAGGGCTGAACCCGGCGCCGATAGGTACCACCAAGCAAGCGTCCGACCGGCATTCCGGTGGCCTTGCCCAAGATATCCCAGAGGGCGATGTCGATTCCGCTGATGGCATGGGTGAGCGTTCCGCCCCTGCCCATCCAGAAGGTGTTCTGATGGAGTTTCTCGGTGACGCGCTCTGCTTCAAGCGCATTTTCCCCGGCAAAGAGCGGCTCAAGAACTTTCAGCCCGGCCTGGACGAGGCGACCGTCGGTGAATGCGCTGCCGAAGCCCGTGATGCCCGCATCTGTATGCACCGCGATGATCGCATGAATCGAGTCCTCTGGCTTGATCTCCGCTGACCATCCGCCTTTCGGACTTTCACCAAAAAGGGGGGCTGCCTCAATCGACCGTATTCTGATCGGCGGAAGTGCCGTCGCGTGTCGAGTGTGGCCGGGCACTGTCTCTGCCATGTGGAGTACCATATTTTGGAAGGTGAGGGGAAAGCCGAAGGGAGATCAACTCTTGTCGTCCGATGATCGCTCTGCTCGTCGTCGGGCAATGAGGCCGATGAAATCGACAGCGTGGGTCTGAGTGTTAATGTGATCGTCGAGAGCCTTGGTCATTGCCTTCAGGTCGCCGGCCTCGAAAACACGAACAAGAGTCCGGTGCTCCTGGACGATCTCCGCCATGTTCTTTCCGAGAGTTGAGAGGCCCACAATAATGGTGAGTTGCCGGGACAGCATTTCCCAGAGATCGCAGATCACCTCGTTCCCACTGAATTCGCACAAGGCCCGATGAAAGGCGGTATCGGCGTTTGCAAGCCCGTAGGCATCTCCACGCGCTCCCATCAGCTCGAGTTCGTCGATGTGGTGATGCAGGAGCTGCACCTCCTGTTTGCCGTTGCGTCCGGCGATGATGGCTCGCGTCGCGGCAGCCGTCTCTAGGGCGACCCGCGCTTCGATCAGGTGATCGATCCGCTCCTGCGTCACTGTGCGCAGGCGGATCCCCTTATAGGGCTCGTTGACAACAAGTCCCTGGCTCTCGAGGATTCGTAGCGCCTCCCGCACGGGGACCCGGCTGATGCCGAGACCCTGCGCGAGCTCGGCTTCGACGATCCTATCTCCGGGAAGAATGCGGCTCGATGCGGCTGCCGCAACGATCTCATCGATGACCATATCGACCAGCGTCCGGGGTTTCAACGGTCGCCACCCGTTCTGTGGTGCGGCTTCGGCACGCTGCTGACGCGGCGCTTCTCTTAAACTGGTTCTCGTCCTGGTCATCAATCAGTCACTCAAGATTTCTGTCTGATCCGAGAGCCGCTACCGAACGGGCTGGACCAGCTGGCCGCCGATCCCGTGGCTCCTGCCTCGCAGAGCCTCGAGCGGATCAGGATGGGCATTGACATGTCGTAGAATCGTATACCAACATACGATTGGCAACACAAGATCGCATGGGGAATGAGGCAATGGCCGGTGACGAGTCCAAAAGTCGAATTCAGCATGGGGTGGATTTCGACAGGGCCGGGCGTCAGGCCGGCTATCTCCGGGCGCCTCTATCTCGCAACATGTCGGGATGGGGCACAGTGGAGATCCCCATCGTTTGCGTGAAAAACGGCTCCGGACCGACGGTACTGTTGACCGGCGGCGTCCATGGGGATGAGTACGAGGGGCAGATCGCGGTCTCGGACCTCGCCCGCACGCTGGACCCCATGGCCATTCAGGGACGTGTCATCATGCTTCCTGCGGTCAATGTACCGGCGGTCCTGAACGATACGCGTCTGTCGCCTGTCGACCATCGCGATCTGAACCGCTGCTTCCCGGGGAATTCCCGCGGTTCGTTCTCGGAGATGCTGGCCCACTTCATTGACACGGTCGTGCTGCCGCTGGTGGACGTCTCGATAGACGTTCACACCGCTGGGCATTCCATGGAGTCGGCCCTTTCGACCAATATGCATTATCTGCCCGATCCACAGATGCGCAAGCGCACCATGGATGCAGCAGCAGCCTTCGGAGCACCGTTCAACGTGGTGTTCTGGGGTGTTGACGAGGGAGCAACCTTGACCTCCTCCGTCGAGCGCCGTGGCATCCTGTCACTTGGAACGGAACTCGGGGGGTGGGGCCGCGTCAACGTCGAAGGCGTGCGCATCGGCAAGCGGGGCCTGTCCAACGTCCTCAAGCACCTCGGCGTCATGGAGGGCAGACCGGACACGTCTCAACGTGACGGGTCACCCGGAACGCGCCACATGATGGTACGCAATCAGGATTGCTACCTCTTCGCCCCTGCCGGCGGGGTCTTCGAGCCGCGGCATCTGGCGGGAGCAGCCGTCGAAGAGAACGATATCGCAGGCTACATCCATTTCGTCGAGGACATCGACCGCGAGCCGATCGAGATCCGCTACCGTCGATCGGGCGTGCTTTGGATGGCGCCGGGACCGGGCCGCGCGCAACGCGGCGATGTCGTCGCCGTGGTGATGAACGACTACGACGAGGCGCTCGCAGCTGGATGAGGGTTAGCCGCGCTGAAGCGGGATAGGAACCGTACCAGCCCGAAAGACCCGCGGCCGGCGGAAATCACAGAATAGAACAAGGCGAGGGTTCAACCTCCAGAGTTTTGCAAGAGGGTATACGGCCAAGACAACGGAGGACGAGATGAAACACTGCAAAGGCTTTGGCATAGCCGTGTTGGGTGCGGCCATGCTATTGACCGTCCCTGGAGCAGCTTTTGCTCAAAACAAGGGGGGTGATGTCGTTATTGGCATCGTCCAGGCTCCCCCATCCCTCGATGCGCATGTGACCACGGCGCAGGCGGCGAGGAACGTCACGCTGCACATTTACGAAACGCTGTTTGCTCGAGACGAGAATGCAAAGCCTGTTCCGGAACTGGCGGAAGGCGTGAAAATTTCCGACGACGGAACGACCTACGTCTTCCCGATCCGCCAGGGAGTAAAGTTCCACAATGGCAAGGAGCTCGATGCGAACGATGTCGTCGCATCGCTCGAACGGTATCGCAAGATCGGCGCCTCTGCCCCACTGCTGAACGCGATCGACACGGTCCGCGCGACCGGTCCGCGGGAGGTAACGATCACGCTGAAGGAAATCCAGGCCACTTTCCTCGACAACCTATCCTCGCCGCGTGCGCCGATAGCGATCTATCCAGCCGAGGAGGCTGCCAAGCCCGCGAACCAGATCAACTACATCGGCACGGGTCCGTACCGGTTCGTCGAGTACAAGCCCGACAGTCACGTGAAGATCGCACGTTTCGACGGATACGTGACGAACCCTAACGCCAAGGGCCGTGACGGTCTGGCGGGTAAGAAAGAGGTCTTTCTCGACTCCGTGACCTTCCGGTTTATGCCCGAAGCCGGCGCTCGCAATGCCGCACTGGAGGCGGGTGAGGTGCATTTTCTGGAAACGGTCGATGGACCGACCGCGAACCGTCTACAGAGCGACAAGAAATACGTCGTTTACAAGGTCCTTCCCTTCGCCTTCCAAGTGATCAAGTTCAACCATGCTCAACCACCCGCAAGCGACGTGAACTTCCGTCTCGCCGTACAGGCCGCCCTCGACATGGAAGAGGTCATGGCGATCTCCTATCCTGATATCTATCAGATGGATGGGGCGTGGCTCTATCCGGGCGCTGCCTTCTACACGAAGTCCAATACGGAGAAGTACAACCAAGCCGATCTGGAGGCCGCGAAGGCCTTGCTCGCAAAGTCGGGCTACAAGGGCGAGAAGCTCACCTTTATTGTCGACAACCTGCGCGCCAACACGGACACGGCAACGGTTGTGCAGCAGCGGCTGAAGGATATCGGGGTCAACATCGAACTCTCGGTAGCGGACTGGCCAACCGTTTCAAAGCTCGGCTTCACGCCAACGGGCTGGAACTTCTGGGCGCACGGTTACGGAATTGAGCCCTACGAGGGGCCTGCCTCGGTCATGGCGCCTTGGGTCAACGGCACCTCGCAACAGAAGAAAGACGAGAAAATCGATGGGCTCTACGCCACCCTGATGACAACCATGGACGAAGGAAAGCGAAAACAGATTTTCGCAGATTTCCAGAAGCACATGTACGACAACGCTGTCGCAATGAAAGCCGGCAACTACGGCCTGTTCCAGGTGTCAAGCGCGAAACTGAAGAACTTCGAACCCTCCCGGATCCCACGCATGTGGGGAGTGTGGCTGGAGCAGAACTGAGAATGCCGGGCGGGTAGGGGATGCCTCCACCCGCCCCGAAAGGAAGGGTGATGACGAGGTTTCTGACTAAACGGCTTGCTGGCGCATTCGTCGTCCTCGCGCTCGTATCCCTGATGTCATTCGCGATTATCTGGCTCGTGCCGGGCGATCCGACTGCGGCTTTTCTCGATACCAGCGCCACACCGGAGCAGGTAGAACGGCTGCGCCGCGAACTTGGCCTCGACCAGCCTATCTTCATCCAGATGTTCGATTGGTATGGGCGCATCCTGCAGGGCGATCTCGGGCATTCCATTCTTCTCAACCGCAGCGTCACAGCCGCCATCCTTGAACGCCTGCCGGTAACGCTCTCGCTTGCCGGCATCGCGCTCGTGCTCGCTCTCGTGGCCGGCATCTCGGCGGGTATCGTGGCTGCGGTCAACCACAACCGCTGGCCGGATCAGGTCGTCATGACAGCTGCCCTGTTCGGGCTATCGGTTCCAGATTTCTGGCTCGGGATCATGTTGATCCTGCTGTTTGCCGTGAAGTTCGGCTTCTTCCCGACCGGCGGGTACGTACCTCTCGGCGGGGATCCTCTCGGCTGGCTGCGCAGCATCTTCATGCCAGCCATGACGTTGGCGGTCATTCAAGTTGGCTTCATCGCACGCATGACCCGCGCATCAATGCTGGAAATCCTGAACCAGGACTTCATCCGGACGGCCGACGCGAAGGGACTGAAGCGCATGGAGACAATGCTGCGCCATGGCCTCCCGAACGCACTTGTTCCCGTTCTCACGGTAGCCGGGATCGTCGCGGGGGCTCTTCTCGGCGGTGCCGTTATCATTGAGCAGGTCTTCTCCATTCCGGGGGTAGGGCGCCTCATCATCGGGGGCATTTTGTCGCGAGACTACCCAGTGATCCAAGGCGGTCTGCTGTTTCTGGCCGTGATCTACCTCGCTGTAAACCTCGTCGTTGACATCCTCTACGCCTTTGTTGATCCGCGAGTTCGTCTGGAATGAGTACCATCGTATCCGGTTTGAAAGTCTCCAGCCAAAGTCCCACTTGGCACGCCGCGAAGCGGCTCTTGCACAATCGTTCCTTTTTGATCGGCGCCGGGCTGGTGCTTGCGATAGCCCTGATGGCCCTTTTTGCCGATGCGCTGGCTCCCTTCGATCCGCTGCGCAACAGTTTTCGGACACGGCTTCTTGCCCCGGATGGGCGCTACTGGTTCGGAACGGATCATTTCGGCCGGGATATCCTCTCACGCGTGATCTTCGGTGCGCGGATATCCCTCACAATTGGCATTCTCACTGCAGTCCTGACTGGTATCGCGGGGACGCTTATCGGGGCGGCGGCGGGGTTCTTCCGGTCGCTGGACAACCCCGTGATGCGCCTGATGGACGCCCTGATGGCCTTTCCGGCGATCCTACTCGCCATCGCCGTCGCCGCCGTTCTCGGCGCGTCGGTGACGAATGTCATCATCGCTCTGGCCATCGCGACGACGCCGCATACGGCTCGCATCGTGCGAGCGTCGGTGCTCGTCGTGCGCGAACAGGAGTTCATCCTGGCTGCGCGGGCGCTTGGCGCCTCAGAAATGAGGCTTCTTTTCCGGCACGTGCTACCCAATGCTCTTGGCCCGCTGATCGTACGCCTGACCTATGTCTTCGCCACAGCAATTCTGGCAGAGGCAGCCCTGTCGTTCATCGGGGTCGGCCCACCGCCCCCGGCACCATCTTTCGGCAGCATCATCGCGCAGGGGCGGGACTTCATCGCAGAAGCACCCTGGATCACAATCTTCCCTGGCCTAGCCATCATCATATCCGTCCTGGGATTGAACCTCTTGGGTGACGGGCTGCGCGATGTCCTCGACCCGCGGATGAGGACCTGAGGCGAAAGATGACGCGCCCCATTCTCGAAATCAAAGGTCTCACGACGGCTCTGGCTAATAGCAAGGCGACGGTCCTCGAAGATGTATCCTTCTCCCTGCAACCAGGCGAAGTGCTTGGCGTAGTGGGCGAGTCCGGGAGTGGAAAGAGTATGCTCGCCCTTTCCGTGATGGGCCTTCTCCCAAAGGTGATCCGGCAAACCGCCGGATATATCACCCTCAATGGTGAGGATCTGACCGGATCGTCGCCCGAGCATTGGCGCGAAAAGCGCGGGCGAGACCTCGCCATGATCTTCCAGGAGCCTATGACTGCGCTCAACCCCGTCATGCGGGTCGGCGAACAAGTCACGGAGGTTCTGCGCCGGCGAGGTGTGCCTGGCGAGAAGGCCCGGCAGATGGCAATTGATCTCTTCATGCAGGTCGAGATTCCCTCTCCTGGGCAACGCGTTCGAGCCTACCCGCACGAATTGTCGGGCGGCATGCGCCAGCGGGTCATGATTGCCATCGCGCTTGCGGCGGACCCAAAGGTTCTCATCGCAGATGAGCCGACAACCGCGCTCGATGTAACCGTTCAGGCGCAGATCCTCGACCTTTTGCGCAAGCTGCAGAGAGAGAGGGGATTATCTCTGCTCTTCATCACGCACGATCTTGGCGTCATCGCAGAGATCGCCGACCGGGTTTTGGTTCTGTATGCCGGGCGCGTCGCGGAGATTGCTTCCGTTCGGAAGATCTTCGACAGCCCCCAGCACCCTTACACGCGCGCCCTCTTAGCTTCGATCCCGGACACCAAAGGGCCACGTGGACGGCTCGTGACCATAGAAGGAGCGGTGCCATCCATTGGCACCATGCCCAAAGGATGTCGTTACGCGCCGCGCTGCACGTTCCGGCGCGACATCTGCGAGCAGGAGCCACCCCGCTTAGGTACTGTCTCGCCCGGCCAGGCTGCGGCATGTCTACAACCCTTTGGCTTCGAGCCGCCGCAAGAAGAGGCTCTGGTATGACGTCCGAAACAGTCATTGAAGCGCGCGGCTTGACCAAGATCTTTGGTGATCGGCGCGGGCTCTTCAAGGAGCACTCCGCAGGAACGCGGGCCGTGGACGGAGTCGACCTCGCCGTGTGCTTGGGCGAAACCCTCGGCCTCGTCGGCGAATCTGGGTGCGGCAAGTCCACCACTGGTCGCCTGCTCCTTCGTCTGATCGAGCCAACTTCTGGATCCGTCTACTTCAATGGACGCAACCTGACGGAACTGTCCAAGGCGGAACTGCGCCGCAGTCGACGGGACATGCAGATCATCTTTCAGGATCCTTACGGCTCCCTCAATCCCCGCATGACGGTCGGCGATGCGATCGCCGAAGCGTACGTGATCCACGGAATCGGCGACAACGCCATGCGGCAGCGCTCGGTCCGTGAAATGCTGGATTTGGTGCGCCTTCCGCATTCGGCGGCCGCGCGTTATCCGCACGAATTCTCCGGTGGCCAGCGCCAGCGCATTGGCATCGCTCGTGCTCTTGCGCTGAGACCAAGTTTCGTGGTGTGCGACGAGGCGGTCTCAGCCCTGGACGTCTCCGTCCAGGCGCAGATCATCAACCTCCTGCAAGATTTGCAGCGCGAACTGAACCTGACCTACCTGTTCATTTCGCACAATCTGTCGGTCGTGCGCCATATT
Source organism: Microvirga sp. TS319 (assembly GCF_041276405.1). Classification (NCBI taxonomy): domain Bacteria; kingdom Pseudomonadati; phylum Pseudomonadota; class Alphaproteobacteria; order Hyphomicrobiales; family Methylobacteriaceae; genus Microvirga; species Microvirga sp. TS319. Next base: position 964,011 of record NZ_JBGGGT010000001.1, read on the forward strand.
TCCGACCGGGTGGCGGTGATGTACCTTGGACGCATCGTTGAGCTTGCCAAGACTGACGCCCTGTTTGCAAGCCCGGCCCATCCGTATACGCGGGCGCTTCTCTCGGCCACCCCGCGATCTCATCCAGACGAACCCCGCCACCGACACCAGCTGAGTGGGGATCTGCCAAGTGCGCTCGCCATACCGCAGGGCTGCCGCTTCGCTTCTCGCTGCCCCTTCGCGCAGGAACGCTGCCGGACCGTCGATCCGCCGCTCGGCTCCTTGCCTGATCACCGCCTTGTCGCCTGCCACCGCACCGCCGATGGCACGCTCCCCGTCTATGAACTGAACGCCTGAGGAAACACAATGCCGAAAGTTCTGATCGTCGAGTGCATGCAGGAAATCTCCTCCTTCAATCCGCTGCCATCCGAATACGAGAATTTCCATGTCGAACGGGATGGGGAGCTTTATGCCCAGCGCGGGCTCAATACGGCTATTGGGGGAGCCCTGTCGGTGTTCGAGGCAAGCCCTGACATTTCTCTCGTTCCAGCGATCGGAGCGCGGGCGGGCAGCGCCGGATTGCTTTCGGCACATGGGTGGCAAAGGCTTTCGACGGAAATCCTGGACGCGATCAAGACACGCATTGACAATGTGGAGGGCATCTATGTTTCGCTACACGGAGCCATGGGGGCCGACGGCGAACTTGACCCAGAGGGATATCTTCTGTCCGAGATCCGCCGAATGGTAGGACCTGACATGCCCATCGTGATATCGCTCGATCTGCACGGTATCCTGACTGACAGGATGCTGCGCCAGATCGACGGGCTGGCGATCTATCACACGTATCCGCACGTTGATTTCGCAGACACGGGCGAGCGTGCTGCCCGACTTCTCATGGCACTGCTCCAGGGGGGAAGGAGGCCCGTGATCGCCCGTGCGGTCATTCCAGCTCTGGTGCGTGGAGACGAACTGATCACTCGATCCGGCTGCTATGGCGATCTTATTCGTGAGTGTCAACGCATCGAGAGGGACGGGACCGCGATGGCTGCCGGGATCATGATCGGCAATCCCTTCACCGATGTCCCCGAACTCTGCACCCAGGTGCTGGTGATGACTGATGGAGATGAAAGCGTTGCTCGCCGCGAGGCCGAGCGCCTGGCGCAGGAATTCTGGCAGCAGCGGTTTCGGATGCAGGGCAAATTGATCCCTCTCGACCGGTCCATCGCCCAGGCGAGCACGATCGACGGTCCTGTCGTCTTCACCGATGCCGCGGACGCCACATCGTCAGGAGCGACCGGCGATTCCAATATCATTCTCAAAGCCCTGCGGGATGCAGGATACCGCAAGCGGATCCTGGCGCAGATCGTCGACCCTTCGGCGGCTGCAGAGGCCCACAAAGCTGGAGTAGGAGCTACGATCGAGGTCACCCTCGGCGGTTTCTATGACAAGACGCGTTTCGAGCCGATGCCCGTGCGCGCCGAGGTCCAGTCCCTGTCGAATGGGCGCTCTCAGCTTGAGACCATGAAAATCAGCCTAGACGCGGGCCCGACTGCGGTTCTGACCTTCGACAACTTCACGGTGGTCGTGCTCACCCGAACCGTCAGCCTATTTGATCGGGCCATGTACTATTCCAATGGGCTCGATCCGCAGGATTTCGACCTCATCGTTGTCAAGTCACCTCATACAGAGCATCACATGTATGACGGCTGGGTCGAGAAGAACTTCAATATCGACGCGCCGGGCGCAACTTCGGCGAACCTGAAGAGCCTGGGACACACGATCTGCGCCCGGCCGATGTATCCCTTGGACGAGATCGTCGAGTTCGTTCCGACATCCAGCATCTATCCGCGCTAACATCTATCAACCCCTCATCCACTAGTGGCTACTATTATGAAGATTGAATCGGTCGACTTCTTTTACTTGGCGATGCCCGAGATCACGACAGAGGCCGACGGCAGCCAGGATGCGCTGCTGGTGCGTGTCACAGCAGGCGGGCACACCGGATGGGGCGAGTGCGAGGCCTCGCCTCTTGTCTCAATCGCAGGATTCGTCTGCCCCATGTCGCACGGGGTCTGTCGGCCCGTCGGGGCCTCCGTCCTGGGCCGTACCATCGATTCTCCTGATGACATCGCGCTCATTGCGGCAGAGGTCGAGTACAACAGCATGGATTTGCTGCAGGCCGCGCACACGTTCTCCGGGGTGGAAATGGCGCTGTGGGACCTGCTTGGTAAGGCGAGGGGTGAGCCTGTCTGGAAGCTTCTTGGTTACGATGCGTCCCACAAAAAGACACCCTACGCGTCCCAGCTTTTTGGCGGTACACCGCATGAGACGTACCAAGGCGCAGTGAAGGCCCGGAAGGAGGGCTTCAGGGCCGTCAAGTTCGGCTGGGGGCCAATCGGGCGAGGCCGGGTTGAGAGTGATGAAGAACACTTTCATGCTGCGCGCGAGGGATTGGGGGCCGATGGAATCCTCCTGGTCGATGTCGGACAGATCTGGGGCGAGGATGTGGAAGCTGCGGCGGCAAGACTGCCTGCGCTGGAGGCGACGGGTGCCACCTGGCTGGAGGAGCCTTTCCATGCCAGTGCACTTGAAGCCTACGGTGCGCTCGCCCGCCGCAGTGGCAAGGTGAGGATTGCGGGCGGGGAGGGGGCGCACAACGTTTCCATGGCCCGACATCTCATAGATTACGGTGGTGTCGGGTTCATTCAGATCGATTGCGGCCGCATTGGCGGCATCGGACCGGCCAAGAAGATCGCGGATTACGCCGCAGCCCGTAATGTCACATTCGTGAATCATACGTTCACCTCCCATCTGGCCTTGAGTGCGTCATTGCAGCCTTATGCTGGTCTCGCAGACCACACGATCTGTGAGTTTCCGTTTGCACCTAAGCCAATGGCCCGCGAATTCACAGCCAACGCACTGCAGCGGGACGAGAACGGTGAGATCGCGGCCCCCGATGCTCCAGGACTCGGGATTGAAATCGATCAGGAAGGCGTCCGGAGGTATCTTCTCGACGTCGAGATCAAGGTGTCGGGACGTACGCTTTATGTGACACCAGAGCTGGCATAGGCGAAGACTCCAGCACCGTTGTTCACGGTGCCCGCGGCTCCTCTAGAGCCTCGGACGCGGGATGTGGAATCCAATTTTGGATTGAATCCGATGCTTCCACGAGAGAACAGTGCATCGTTTGAGCGGGCCCGAAGGGCCACGTTCGTGAAAACCGGGTCCACTTTTCGCTCGCGCGGCCCGCTGGGTCCGCACGATGCGCTAGATCGGGAACCGGATATGTCAGGTGTTTCTGTCGGCGCGGTATTGCTCGTCGCCTCAAGCCTACTCTCGACCATGGAGGTGATCTGCGTTCGCCTTCTCGAAGGGCATGCCAGCAATGGGCAGATCCTTTTGTTCCGAGCCGGCGGACAGCTGGCTTTGGTGAGTGCGAGCCTTGCATTCGTCGGCGGCCTTCCGCTTCTCCGCACGAAGCGGCTCCCTGTCCATCTCGTCCGCGCGGGCCTCTCTGCTGGGTCATGGTAGCTGTATTATGCGAGCTTCCAGACTCCTGATCTCGCACTCGCCACAACGCTGCGCTTCTCCAGCCAGATCTTTGTCGTCATTCTGGCGACACTGTGCCTGGGTGAGCGGCTCGGTGCGACACTCATCGGACTTTTTGGAATTGCCATCGCCGTGCGTCTCTGGGGCGTTCAGTCTATCGACAGTCGGGCCTTGTACGGTCTCGCTAGCGCTTTCCTTGGTCCGGTGATGCTTGTCTTCACGCGCTCGCTGTCGCAGACTGAGCGGACGCAGGCGATCATGGTCTATATCGGAGTGATCGTATTCTTGGCCGCAGTACCTCAGGCGGCACTGGACTGGAGGGCCCTTACGGCACGCGATATAGTGCTTCTCCTGGCAATGGGACTTCTTGGCACCAGCGCCATGTGGCTTATGGTGGAGGCATATCGGTACGCGGAAGCCTCTGCCTTGGCACCATTCCCTTACTTCCGCCTGATCGTCTCGCAGTGGCTGGATCTGTCTTCTTTAGCGAAGTTGTGCGGCTGGAAACCTTGGTCGGCGCCAGCCTGATCCTCGGGAGTGTGCTCCCAATTATCTCGGAGGCGCAAAAACAAACCACTTATCTTAGTGGAACCCAACCACGATTGATCTCGCAATGGAAGAAAAGGGTAGGGAATGAGCAGCAATAGGCGATTTGAAGGGCGCAACGCCATCGTCACCGGGGGCGCTTCGGGCATAGGCCTTGGCGTCGCGACGAGGCTCGTGTCCGAAGGAGCGCAGGTAGCGATCTGGGACATGAGTCCGGGTGCACTTGCCGAGGCACGCGACAAGATCGGCAGCAACCTGACCGGCATCCGCGTCGACATCACGGATCCAGATGGCGTGCATGCCGCTCGGGAGGAAACGCTCTCTGCCTTAGGGGGCATTGATATTTTGGTCGCGTGCGCCGGCATTACAGGTCCGAACACGACGACCTGGGAATATCCCATCGACGCCTGGCGGAAGGTCATCGATGTTAACCTCAACGGCTTGTTTTATTGTAACCGCGCCGTCGTTCCCTCGATGCTAGAGGGCGGTTATGGCCGCATCGTCAACGTGGCCTCCGTCGCCGGCAAGGAAGGCAACCCGAACGCCTCGGCCTACAGCGCCTCGAAGGCTGCCGTGATTGGTCTGACGAAATCGCTCGGCAAGGAGCTAGCCACGAACAGCATCACGGTGAACTGCGTAACGCCGGCTGCGGTCCGCACTCCGATCTTCGACCAGATGAGCCAGAGCCACATCGACTACATGCTGTCGAAGATTCCCATGGGACGCTTCGGTGAGATTGAGGAGGTGGCTGCTTTGATCTGCTGGCTCGCAAGCGAGGAGTGCTCCTTCACGACTGGCGGTGTCTTCGACATCTCGGGCGGGCGTGCAACCTATTGAAATGGTGTTGCCCACCGGAATGACGAGACCACGGGGCTTGCGCTGTAGCGTGCCTGCCGGCGGCGCCGCGCCATGGGAAGATCTTTGTACCGCCCGAGGTGTTGTCATGTCTGGATGGGTTCTCCCGCACTTTGCGTGCTGCCTCTAGCTCCAGGCTGAGCTTCCCAACACATGATCGGTAGCATCTCTGTTCGGGAGATCCGTCATGTGCAAGCGCCTGTTGCCCCTCATCCCGGCAGGTCTGAGTCTCATTCAGGTCCTGCCCGATCCCGCGCGCATCACCATCCTCGCCCAACCCCGAAGCCGCACGGCGGCTTGTGCCAGCTGTGGCCAACCCTCCTGGCAGGTCCACAGCATCTACCAGCGCCGCCTGTGCGATCTGCCGTGGCAAGGGCGGATCGTGCAGATCCGTGTCCGCGTGCGCCGGTTCCGCTGCCTAAACCCCTGCTGTGGCCGCTGCACCTTTGCCGAACCCTTGATTGGCATTGCTGTTTGTCGCTTCCTGTTTCGCGGCCAGCATCCCAGACGCCAGCCTGTTCCAGGGCAGTCGGGAGTTGGCCGCCTATCTCGGCCTCGTACCGCGGCAGCACTCAACCGGCGGCAAGGCGAGGCTCGGGTCCATCTCCAAGATGGGCAACCGGCACCTGCGCAAGCTGCTGGTCGTGGGCGCGCACGCAGCGCTCTACAGCATGAAGTCCGGCAAGACCAAGACGGCCCTGGCTGCCTGGGCCCGCAATCTCCTGGCCAAGAAGCCGTTCAAGGTGGTCGCCGTCGCCTTTGCCAACACGATGGCCCGGATTGCCTGGGCGGTGATGGCTAGGAGCACGGCTTACGAGCCTGGAAGGAAAGGAACGGCTGCGCCGGTGGCATCATAGGCAGCCAGTTCAGACGATCAAACGATTTGCCCTTAGGGCATCCCAGTTGGCACGGTGACGATGAGATGATGTGAAACCACAGCGGATAGGGAACGCCGGACCTGGCAAACCCGTGGCGTTGTCTTGCGTCAGGCAAGCGCGAGAATGTGAGAGGGACCAGCTCCAGCGTAAAACATCAGGGCCTGCGGTCAGGAAGCACCGCGTTCAAAGGCCGGAGACATGACCGCACCCGCCCCGCCAGGCACAAGCATCATCAACAATCACGTTGCCAAACGGGCGCCATCCAGACATGACATCCCCTGTCACTGAACCCAACGGCAGAGGGTTGCCGGATCAACAGCGACACCACGCTCCCGCATCATCTCAGCCAAATCGCGGTAGCTGATGCCGTACTTGCAGTTTCAGAGCACACACAGCAGGACGGCTCCTGAGATAGCTGCCCTCCTTTAAACTGCCAAGGTTAATGCAACGGTGCCGGAATGATGGGCTCGTTCTCGAGGAACCAGCCATAATAGTGCTTGAGACCTTCCTTAAGCGGGATCTGAGGTCGCCACCCCAGGGCATTGATACGGCTCGTATCAAGCAGCTTGCGCGGTGTACCATTAGGCTTTGAGGCATCGAACGCGAGCTCGCCCCTGAAGCCGACGGTCTCCGCCACCATTCGAGCGACATCGGCAATGGCGATGTCCTCGCCCCATCCTATGTTCAGGGGCATCTCACCGCTATAGTGGCGCAACAGATATACGCACGCATCTGCCAGATCATCCACGTGCAAGAACTCGCGTCTCGGTTCGCCTGTACCCCACACCACCATCTCTCGTGCTCTCGAGACTTTCGCCTCATGTGCCTTGCGCAGAAGGGCCGGCAAAACGTGCGAGGTATTAAGATCGAAGTTATCGTTTGGACCGTACAGATTGGTCGGTTGACACGAGATAAAGTCTCGCCCGAATTGTCTGCGATAGGCTTGACATAGCTTGATTCCTGCAATCTTCGCGATTGCATACCATTCGTTGGTCGGCTCGAGCTCACCAGTGAGCAGTGCGTCCTCGTTGACTGGTTGCGGCGCCAGTCGAGGATAACTGCAGGATGATCCCAGGAACAGCAGCTTCTCAACATTGCTTCGATGCGATGACTCAACCAGATTCGAGATTATCATCAGGTTATCATAGATGAATTCAGCTGGTTGCGTGTTGTTGGCGTGAATGCCACCTACTTTGGCTGCCGCAATCACCACGACATGGGGCTGCTCACGCCTCATGAATGCATCCACCCCTGCCTGGTCCCGCAGGTCGAGTTCCGCGCGCGACCTGGTAAGAACTGTGAGTCCTTCCGCCTCCAAGCGGCGCACGACGGCCGAACCCACCATGCCTCTATGTCCAGCAACGAAAATCGATTTGCCCGTTAGGTTGAACATTCTAGTGCACTTTGGTGAGGTTAAGGCGTCTCGGTACAAGCAATAGAGGTTCACTCGGCGGCTTCCAACAGAGCGCGACGAAGGGCGAAACCATCCGGCGTCTGGCTCTGCCGGAGCAAATGAAGATCAGCTTTGACCATCTCCGCAACAAGTTGGGGAAACGTAGTGGTGTGACACCACCCGAGTTTGGCCTTAGCTTTGGTTGGATTGCCGAGCAGCAACTCCACTTCAGTGGGGCGGAAGTAGCGGGGATCGACCTCGACCAGCACTCTACCAGAGTCGGAATCCACGCCGACCTCGTCGATGCCTTCTCCCCTCCAAGCGATCGTGCGACCGACTACCGCGAAGGCACGTTCAATGAACTCGCGAACAGCGTGCGTTTCGCCCGTGGCAAGCACATAGTCATCAGGCTCGTCCTGTTGCAGGATGCGCCACATTCCCTCGACATACTCACGGGCATGCCCCCAATCGCGCTTGGCATCAAGATTGCCAACGTAGAGTTTCTCCTGCAGGCCCAGTTCAATTGCCGCTATTGCGCGTGAGATCTTGCGGGTCACGAAAGTCTCGCCTCGGATCGGGCTCTCATGGTTGAACAGAATGCCGTTAGAGGCGTGCAGGCCATAGGCCTCGCGGTAGTTTACTGTAATCCAATATGCGTAGAGCTTGGCAGCCGCATAGGGGGACCGGGGGCAGAAAGGAGTAGTCTCGGACTGCGGCGTCTCCTGTACTTTTCCGTAGAGTTCGGACGTCGAAGCTTGGTAGAATCGGGCATTCTTCTCCAAGCCGAGAATTCGAATGGCTTCAAGCACACGCAGGGTGCCGATGCCATCTGCATTGGCGGTATATTCTGGAGTTTCGAAGCTGACTTGGACATGACTTTGGGCAGCGAGGTTGTAGATCTCGGTAGGTTGGACCTCGGCCATGATGCGGATCAGGTTCGTCGCATCCGTCATGTCCCCAAAGTGGAGATGGAAACGGACATCGCGCTCGTGAGGATCCTGATAGAGGTGATTCACACGTCCTGTGTTGAAGGAAGATGAGCGGCGCTTGATGCCGTGTACAATATAGCCTTTCGCGAGAAGCAACTCAGCGAGATAAGCACCGTCTTGTCCGGTGACCCCACTGATTAGAGCAATCTTGTCTGTCATGAATAATACCTAAGAAGTCGGGCCACATTGAAAACATCTATTGTCAACGACTAAGCTACAGGCCTTTTACTTCCCAGAAAAAATGGGTACTACTCCCAAAGACATCACCTCACTCGAATGCGCACCGCACGCTTGGCGCGGTTAGCAACCCGTTTTGCGCCAACTGCTTCCACTACGCGTGTCTCAAATTCTGAGAGGATCACATCCTTGGACCAGTGGGTCTCGGCACGCTGACGCGCATTTCCCCGCAGAAGGTCCCGCATTGGTTGGTTCGCGGCGAGACACATAATAGCTTCACAGAGCGCATTAACATCACCCGGGGGTGCGATAATTCCCGCATTTGCAATCTCATGGGCAATCCCGCTTCCCGGGAGCGCCGTTGCGATGACCGGACGTCCAGAAGCAAGCATCCCAGCAAGCTTTGATGGTAACACAAGATCGGCTGCTGCAGGGATTTGCGGCAGCAGGTGGATGTCAGCGGCGCAAAGCAACTCCGGCAGGAGTTCTGCAGGTTGCAGAGGTAGCAGTCGCACGTTGCCCAGGTCCTGCACCGCGTGCGCTAATTTCTGTTTTGCAGGCCCGGCACCACAAATAACGAAATGAATGTGGGACTGGCTCACCAGACACCGTGCCGCCTCAGCAAGGGTCATGACGCCCTGCTTCTCGGAGAGGCTGCCCGAGTATAGCAGAACTACATCGTTCTCACCCACCGCCCAATCTCTTCGATAAACTGAGGGGTCAATGTCGGGGCGAATAATCCCCGTGTCACACCAATTGCGAAAGATGAATGCGCGCTCCGGCAGTACCCCCCTCGTTCTCAGTTGCGATACCATCGCAGGGGATGGGGCACTCGCATGGTCAAAGGCGCGTAAAAATGACCGCTCCATGCCCGCCAGTACCCGAGCGAAACTCTTGCGTCTTATCATGCCCATCTGCAAGGCAAGATCGAGTTCGAAATCTTGAACATGAAGGAAAGAGGCTGCCCCGGTCAGCTTCGCAGCCAGAGCTGCGGCGGGCGCTGCCATCAGGTCGGGTGCCACTGCGACAATGGCATCGGGGCGGTAGGACAGCGCCTCAGCGAGAACAGCGGGTCCGCTGGTAGCCGCATAACTTGCAAGGTGCAACAAGCGCTTGAGACCGTTTGGGGAAGAGGGCACATAAAGCGGACACCTGAGGAGCGAAACATCTTTTCGCATCTCCCGAGAGTAGGACCAAGCTCGATATCCTTGCCCTACACGCCAGTGCGGATAGTACGGCGGCGCCGTTACGACATGGACAGCCCAACCCTTCTGAGCGAACCATTCCGCCATCTCGGTAGAATACTTCGGGATGCCGATTTCGTCCGGCGCATAATTAAGGGATTGGATCAGGAGACGCACGGGCCCCCTCCAAGGATTTGGATTTCGATTTTATATTAGGCACTTCAATTTCTCGATACAATCGATTTGTAATAAAACGCGCGCCAATCTCTTTTTACCTAGAGCCGGTGGCAAGAGCGGAGGAAATACTGTACGCAAGAGGCGCTGCTAACACTGGTATGCAGTTTGCGGCGCTTTGCTAGAGCGTCGGACGTGAAAAGTGGAAACCACCTTTAGGATTGAATCCGATGCTCTTTCCTAGCAGAGCGCATCGTTCTTGCGAAAAACCGGGTCCACTTTTCGCTAGTGCGGCCCGCCCGGTTCGCACGATGCGCTAGCGATAGCCCGAGAGGCTGACGCACGTACCGAGCGTAGGCACGTTGCGCGCTGTGACGTTTACTTCTGCCGCGAGCCGCTTGGAACTTTGGTCAGAGCACGACGGTAGTCCCGCATTGCAGGCCGAACCCACTGAAACGGCGCCGTGTGTGAACGTATCCGAACTCGTGTGAATGGGTTTGTTGTAATGGTCCAAACCTATCAAATTGGTCCATTCCGGAGACGGCTCTTTCGGGCAATGGACCTGAGGGGCGACAGTCATGGAGAAGACGCGGTACAGAGCGTTTAGACTCGGCATTTGGTGGAGCGGGTTGCTTTCCAAGCGCTCTAACCAGAGATCCCGAGCACCCGTGCGACGTCCGCCTCATCAGAGCTACATCACCTCATCCTTCGGAGGTATGAAACTGTCATAGTAACACCTCATGGTGCTCCGCTATGCTCGACATTTGCTGCGCTGTGTATTGAGCTAGGTATGAGATTGAGGGGCGCCGATAATAGAAGCTGACACCCTCCAGCAGCCCAAGTCTTTCAGGAAGAAGGTACCGATGGAAAGAGCAAATAGCTCCTGGTTACATCGAAGCCAAGCTCTCGCTGCAGCTCTCCTGGGCTTTGTCCTCATACTCGCTCCTATCACGTCCGTCCTCGCCTCCGAGTACCGGGTCAACATTGGTGACGTACTCGAGCTGTCCGCTGCAAGCATACCGGAGTTTCGCCATCGGGGGACAGTGGCTGTCAGCGGCGAGGTATCCTTTCCGCTGGTTGGTGAAATCCCTGCCCGTAACAAATCCATCAATGAAATTCTTAAGGTTATCCAGGAGCGGGTACCTCAAAAGGTGCTGCGACGCCGAGCTCTGGATGGGAGCGAACACGACGTCGTTATTGATGGCGATGAGGTCTCCCTCACCATTGCCGAGTATAGCCCGATCTACGTCAACGGCGACGTTGCAACCCCAGGCAGCTATCCCTACCGACCGGGGTTGACAGTGCTACAGGCAATTGCCCTTGCAGGCGGGTACGATACTATGCGGACCCGCATGGAAAACCCGTACCTTTTGGCGGTGGATCTGCAGAGCGAGCGTGAGACTCTCATGAATGAGATTGTCCGCCAGCAGGCGCGGATCGCGCGCGTACAGGCCGAACTTGGCCGAGACAGTCAGGAATCCGATATACCCGCTGTCTCACCTGTGGGCGCTGACACCAAGGCGCTTGAGGTCGAGCGCCTTGATGTACGGAAGAGCGATTTTGAAAAGGAAAGGCAACACCTCACAGAGGCCGTCCAATCACTGAGTGTCAGCCTTGACCTTCTTGGGAAGCAGATGCAGACCGAGGCAGAACGGGCCAAAATCGATCAGGAAGAGTTGGAGCGGGTGGAAGGCCTCGCCGCCAAAGGAATGGCAACTGTCGTTCGTGTGAGCGACATGAGGCGCTTGGTTCTGCTCTCCGCTAGCCGTGCAACCGAAATTGAAGCTCGATTTGAACAGGTAAAACAACAGCGGGCAGACGAACAGCGCAAACTGCAGAAATTATTTGATGAGCGCCGGATCGGGTTGTTGAAGGAACTGCAGGATGCGAAGTTGGAGCTCGCCGCAATCGTATCGAAGGTGTCAGCTGTGACGCAGAAAATGTTCATGGTTGGTGCTATTCGATCCCAACTCGGCCGCGGCGGCACCGGGGCTCCAGAGCTAGTCGTCGTCAGGAGGACGGACCAGGGCTCGGATCGCTTGGTGGCCACTGCGGAGACGGAGCTGCTTCCAAGGGATGTTGTTGAGGTCGCACTTCAGCTTGGTGGTTATTCCAGCAATGTTTCTAGTCATCACCCTGTGATCCGAGAGCATCTCGGTTCCCTTGAGCGGAGCGGCGGAAATCCGCTGACAGGGTTGCCGAATTGAAAGCTGACGAAATCGGATATTCCGGAATCAGGGAGCGCCGGCTTATACGTATCGAGTCTATGTGGTCGTCGGATTGTGGCCTTGTTTTGCAAGTGGCTTTTTCAAAACTTAGCCTATTCTCGGTGAGGACGGAGAAAGTTTGAGCAAAGGCGTTCACAGGTGCTATTGAGCGGCGAGAGGGCGGAGAAAGACTGCTTCATGTTTGAAAGCAAAGTCGGTGAAGGGAACTCGTGGGAGCGGCTTTGAATATGCACGACGTAATGTGCTGCCCGCTGTGCCTCCCATCAAGCCGGTGGTATCGCTCACTTCCCGGCAGGCGCACGTCTCGGTACTTTCGGAAATCGAATGCCACCCACGAGCAATCAGCCGACGGTCTGCTCGCGTACGCCCCATTTCTGACTATGTACCCTGGGCTCGGTCAGTCATTACATCGACAGGCTCGCACCTCCGCTTGGCACTGTGAGATATCGACCCTTGCCAGCCCGATCGAAATCAAAGGGCGACCTGATGAGGAGAAAAATACTTTCTACGCAAGCGAGAAAGCATCGCTACACCCTGATCATCGCCGACAGGCCACCTGACACATCTAGCCAAAGGCGCTCAATGGGCGCAACCAGAGCACCTACCCGTTGCTCTCCGCATCAACATCGACGCCATGCCTAGATCACCAGTATACATTGCTTATAGCTTTGCCAGGTCCAGGCTTGCTCAGGATCCTCGAATTCAGGTGCTGGAGAAGTTGGGCGTATTCGCCTTGTGTACGAATTTGTGCTGTGGCGCCCAGACGGGCTTGTCCTGGAGACGCAACGCCAATGCGGAACGCCGCCGACAGAAGTGCGGATTCTGCAAGACCGGATTACAGCTGCAAGCGCAACGCGCGAGAGCAATTGATCATAGGTGATGATATGGCCGAGACGACGGTACCATCATACGTGAATGCTGCAATTCGTGCTCTGAATACAGTCCTGTAAATGATCCTAGAACGTTTCCTCAGACGAACGCCTCAGACTTTGCGAATGTCAAAGATCCCGGAGGGCCTCAGACTTTATGTGGTAGGAGACATTCACGGTCGTGCCGATCTGCTGATCGAGCTCAAGGAGTTAATTGCTGTCGATCAAGAGAAGCATCCCGCACGTGATGCGAGGACAGTCTTCCTAGGAGACTACATCGATCGAGGGGCAGACACGAAAGGCGTGCTCGAAATCCTCTCGTCACAGCCTTTTCCTACGGAACTAATTCCCCTACGCGGCAATCACGAGGCGATGCTGCTCACCTTCCTCAGCCGGCATGAGGCAGGCCGATTGTGGATTCAGAATGGAGGCCTTGAGACCCTCCGTTCATACGGGGTTGATGTTAGTAGGGTGAGATTCGGGCGCGGCTTGCACGAGGCCGCAGTCCATTTCAAGGCGGTGCTTCCGACAGCACATCTGAAATTTCTTCAGGATTTGCGGTTGTCATTCACGGCTGGTGATTACTTCTTCTGTCACGCTGGGATACGGCCCGGAATTCCGCTGATGCAACAGCGGGAGGAGGACCTCCTCTGGATCCGTGCGAAGTTTTTGACGTCAACCAGGCAGCATGAAAAAGTCGTTGTACACGGTCATACACCGGTCCAGGAGCCTGAGCTGACACTCTATCGGATCAATCTGGATACAGGCGCCTATATGACCGGGCGGCTGACCTGTTTGGTGTTGGAGGGAACAACCAAGCGCCTTCTCGTAGCCACGCCCACAGGAGCCAACAGAATTTCTTTCCCGCAGGAGGAGTGATAGGTCGGAAGTCCCTGTCGTGCGGGACTGCAAGAAGTGCCCGGTCTTTGTTGCTTCTCGGATCATTCACTTACTGTTGCCAGGGCTGATTTGCGCTGTAGTCGTCCCCCGGAACATCCACCGGAATGTCGAATGCATCCAGCTGAGCCGCGCCTGTCTTTCAATGGAAGACGAGCGGAGCTTGCGAGTAATGCCTGCCGTACCTACCCGTCGATCTCTACGATGATGGTAATTGCATTGGCCAGAGCATCCCGGACCCAAGAGCGCGTATTCGGCTCGGGCCTGATCCTGCGCCTCTGGTGACAGAGCCCAAGAATGCAGAGCACTGGCGAGGCTGCAACGGCGCGTGATCCAGGTTCCTTGCGGCGACAGTTTATAGGACAGCTCCAGGAAGGGCAGGGCGTCAGCCACAATCTCAGGTCGGAAGCGGCTATACCAAAAGAAGCCCTCGTGGGAGTGACACGCTAAATCACCCGGATTTCCTGGCGTGCCGCGTTCAATAGGAGAGGGCCTTCTGGATGCGGACCCGATGCATAAGCCTCCTCTCTCGCACAGGCCATACAGGATCAGGACGAAGAGGAATGATAGTAGCTGTGGTAACTTCTCCCCTTGTATGCCTCAAGTTTCTTGAGCCTTGCCGCATTGGCCTTGTTGAGCACTGCACCGAGCAGCTTGCTGTGAACCACTTCGGCGGATCCCAAGGCCTCAAAGATAGCCTCGGGAGACGTTTGCCCCCACTCTATGACAAGGACGAAAGCGTCCATATGACGAGCGGCTGCTTTCGCGTCGACTACCGGGGCGAGAGGTGTAAAATCGACGATGACGTACTCGTAGAGGTCTCGGGCCGAGGCGAGGAGACTGGCCATTCGGTCTGACGCGAGGATCTCGCTTGTGTGGGCAATGGGGCTCTTGAGCACGGCCGGGAGAAAATCAAGTTTGGTGATCGGATCGTGCCAGACAGCATCGCTGAGCGTCACCCCACCAATAAGGACCTCGAAGATGCCAGCTTCCGCATACGGCGTCATGCGTCGGGAGAGGGATAGAGTGCGCAAGTCGGCGTCGATCAGGAGGACGCGCCGCCCGCTGTGGGCGATCAGCTGCGCCAAATTGGATGCTATGGTCGACTTGCCCTCGCCAGCCAAAGCCGAGACCAGCCCGATGACTTTGACGCCATGCGCTGTGGTGCAAGTATCTGCGGCCACCTTGATCGCCCGGATTGTCTCGGAGAAGCGGGAGAAGGGGGCGAGTACAACCTGACGGGCGATGCCAAGATCAGCCGTGATCGATCGAGGGCCAATCTGGGGCAGGCTGTCCCCCTCGAGCGGCGTGTGTGCCGAGGCCCCCTCAATCGCGGGGATCACGCCCAGGCACTCAACTCCCAGTGCCTGCTCAACCTGCCGCGCTGTCCGGAACACTCTATCGAGCCCTTCGCGGGCAAAAGCGATGGCGCAGCCGAGGCCGGCTCCAAGAACGACTGCGAGACCAAGCACCAGCTTTGTCCTCGGATGGGTTCTCTCTGCCGTCGCGGCCTCCGTGATGAGCCGCGCTTCCGTATTGGGGAAGGACTGCTGTTGCGTTGCTTCGACAAACCGCTGCAGGAAGTTGTCGTGCAAGGTGCGATAGGCATTCGCCGAGCTTTCCAGCAGGCGCAGTCCCACCTGGGCCTCCCGGGTGCCAGCTGACGCGACCGTGAGGGCATCCAGACTTGCCTGGAGGGTCTGTTCGCGGCTACGGGCGATCTCGTAATCACTTTTGTAGCTCTCGGCGATCCGGTTCATCTCGGCTTTCGACGCGTTCTGGATTTGCTGCATTTCCTTGCGAAGGTTCGCGGCCGCTGGGTGGTCGGCGCCGTACCTGGTGGAGAAGTCCGCCTCGCGCCGGGCTGCTTCAAGGTATTGCTGCTGGAGTTGATTCAGTACGGTATTCTGTAGGGAATCCCCGACGGCCGCATCGTCAATGCCGCGCCTGCTAATGTCGAGGATACGGTCAAGCCGCGCCTTCGCCTCGGCTGTCTGGGCCTTTGCCACGATCAGCTGTGTGTTGATTTCGGAGAGTTGCTGCTCGCTCAGGAGCTTTCCGCCCGCATCCGTCAGATTGTTTTTGTTGCGGAAGTCGAGCGTTAATCGATCCGCCCTCTCGGCTTCTTGGCGGAGCTCCTCGATTCTATCTTTGAGCCAATTGGTCGCCAACCTGGTAGCCGTATAGTTGGCCTGTAACTGATCCAGGATATAGGCTTTGCCGATGGCATTGGCGATGCGTGATGCCTTTTCCTCATCGAGCGACTGAAAGCTGATTTCTATGACGTAGCTTCGTCCCACACGCCGGACTGTCAAGTGGTCCTGAAAGTAATCGATGGCCCGCTCAATCAGGGCCTCCTGGCTCTGAGGCTCAAGAGTTTCCGTCTCAGCCGATTTAACCAAGGCTGTGATGGCGGACGTGAGTGAACCAGAGGAGCTTGTGACATCTCCTGTAAACTCAGGGTCTTTGACGAGATTCAACGTATCAATGACGGATAGAGCCACGGCCCTTGATTTGAGTACCTCAAGCTGGCTATCCACGGCAGGCGCATCGAAACTGAATTCGCTGAGTACGGACTGTTGCTGGAAGAGTTGTAAGCGCCGAGTATCCAGCATCAGCACGGACGTCGCCGTGTAGCGAGCCGGAGTCATAAAGAGATAGGCAACCGCAAGAGCTACAGCGCCCAAGATGAACAGTGCAATCACAGGCCATTGCCGCCGGAAGAACCCTGCGATCAGTGCTAAGTCGAGAAATGGCTCCTCCTGAGCGCCCACAACAGACCGGTGATCCCCAGAAGTATGAACAGTCGGCGGCGAGTGAAGGGCCTCGCCAATCTTCGAGTGATGGTTCAAGGCAAGATCTCCAATCTCCGCAACGTACCAATCACTCCTCCAGAGGGTAGAGACTATTTTGGGTAACTCCGGCTGTATTCGATGGACGATGGCATGATTGCTCCCGTACATAATGCCATAAAAGTGGAAGGACGGGACGGGTAGTCAGGTCTTCATGTGGACGCGAAAAACCGGTCCAATTGGACCCGTTCGAATAAAGGCGGGGAGCCGTGACACGTGCGTATCAAGCTCCAGTAGAGAGTGCACACAGGGCGCAATAGCGAAAGATAGGCAGCGGACTGGATATGCTATCCCGTTATGCCATAGCCATGGCTCTAGTTCTGGCGCCGTTTCCCTGGGGACCGGTCAAAGGAAGGTGGGTTCAGCGGTGGTCCACGATCCTTGGACTCGACTGGGCGACGGCCTCCTTCCGTAACCTCCATCAGGGGCATATGAAACTGCTAGCCGCAGGCCCCGGTTCGGCTGAGTGTAGATGGGGGTTCTCAGTTTGCAGACACTATCCGGATGATGGCTGGGGCGTCGCGGCCCGGCTGGGGTACTGCCTTGACCGGCAATTCGCTGTTCAAGGGCCTGCATTATCAGAAGTGGGAGTATTGCTGCGAGAACCGCCGAAGCGTCTCGTGTTTGCCGCTTTTGGCATTATCATCTGCTTTGCTGCCACACCGATGACGGCATCCTGGGCCGGAATTCTGTTGAGCCTGAACGCATTCGGCTGTGCGGTGGGCTGTTCCTTCGCCGCAGACTGACGGCCTATCCAATGTTGTACTGTGCGCAGGATCTCTCATCCTGATTGCTGGTATCTTCCTTAAGATGCTGGGTGGAGGGGCGTAGCCTATCCCCGGGCACCTCGGACTCACAGAGAGTGAACGAAGGGAAGCTTATTGCATGACCGTTGCGTTGATTCAGGATTACCCCTTGTTGGGGTGGAGCAGGGGGCTTTTGAGGAGGTCTTCCCCGCAATTCGCAGCGGCGTAGCGAGCACGCACATAGCTCTCGACGACAGCTCCGTAAGTTGGAAATGCCCCCTCATAGTGCGCATAAACCTTCTAGCCCGCCTCTTTGGGTTCCAGTGTGGTCCCTGTAGCCGATTGTGATGCGAACCCGTGAAGTAGGAGAATAGCAAGAGACAAATTCCGTGTGGCTGCTCTGGCGGTTCGCCATGTGATATCAAAATGCGAAACCCAGCACGAGGAGAACCTGGAGGGGCGTTGGAAATAAAGTATTTGTACCGCCCTGGGCCTTTGAAAAGCGATACTTAGCCAAGTTAATTGGAAACAATAACGGTTCAACTGATGCAACGGATCATCATCGGCGACGTAGTTCGTTCCAGTGATGACTGGGCGAGGTAACTAGATTGGCTCTGATCACGCCTCATAGGGACCAGAAACGGGTTGCGTGTCATGGCCGCATGACTAGAACTGCTCCTCAGTGTATTTTGCCCAGGCTCGAAGGGCTAGGGCGCCCATGCTGAGAGAGCGGTCAAAGGCGGTGGACCTGGTTCCCTCTTCAATACATGTCGATGTCAGCCGGCTCGTCGCTTGCTTCCAGCGCATCATGCGTCTGCTTGGTTGCGGATGTGTCGTGCTCATGCCGTGGAGGCTGCGCCGGCTAGTGCTTGTTCACGTGTGGAAGTACAGCCTCCATCGTACAAGCCACATCGGTCTCGCTTGGGTGTTCCCTCGTCGGCTGGTGCTGGGGGCCGGTGCCTCGATCGGGCACTTGACCATTTGTAGGAACCTCGAGCTTCTCCATCTCGATGAACACGCACGCGTCGGTCGTGGAAACTGGATAACGGGCTATCCGAAGTCGGGCGTGGCCTATCGGTCCGAACCATCTCGTCGGTCGGTGCTAGTGCTGCATAGTCACTCCGCCGTAACCCACCGGCACTTCATCGATTGTACCAATGCGGTGACAATCGGTGCCTTCTCCACTGTCGCCGGACTTGGAAGTCAATTCCTCACGCATAGCATCGACCTTGCTGAAAACGTTCAACGGTCACAGCCAATCACGATCGGGAAGTTCTGTTTCGTTAGCACGAACTCAGTGGTTCTTGGTGGCAGCGTACTTCCAGACTACTCTGTCCTTGGGGCTAAATCCCTGCTGAACAAAGCCTATGCCGACGAACTGACCTTGTACGGAGGGGTTCCGGCGAAGCCGCTTCGGAAATTGTCCTTCGACTATCGGTACTTCACCCGCAAAACTGGGTATGTCCTTTGAAGCCTTCAGTTTTGAGCCCTCCATATGGGTTCTTGGCTCGGTTGGCAGGGCTCTTCATCGGAATCCTCCTTGGCCAGGGCACCGTGTTCATCGTCCAGACCATGTTGGTGCTGGACGGCAAGCTGGCGGTGACCGCGTCGTTCGGCTTTGCCCTTGCGGCCCTCTCGCTCGTCCAATGGACTGCGGACTGGGGCGGCTTGGTGCTCCTCGCACGGCTCGCAGCACAGAAGACAGACTTTGGCCCTCAATGGGAGGCATCCCTTGGCCGCCTCGTGATTGCGGTTCCCATCACTCTAATCCAATTGAGCCTCATCTGGTTCTATAATGGATTGGATTCACTTGCGTGCGGTATCCTTATTGGCGGTATCCCGGTCGCGCCAGTATGGGCGATGAACTTGTCTGGCTATCTCGACGGACATGCCCGGAACGCTCTGAGCGGTCCGTTGGCGGGACTTCCGTGGTCGGCAGCGGCCTTGGCAGCGTATTGTATGCTCCACACAGGTGAGGCTAGCTATCAGGCCGGTCTTGTCATAGGCATGGCCTATTCAGCCGGCTGTTCGGCCTGTGTCATTGCCCAATATTTCATTGCCCGGAGTATCCAGCCCGCTGGAGTATCCGGCAAGGTCACCAAGGAAGGCATTCTCCGCTTCATCTCTGGCGGCGCAGCCTATTGCATGGCCGAGTTTCCGAACCAGTTCTATGCTCGCGCACTCCTGGTGATAGTGTCCGAAAGCCTCGGCCAGGAGGTCCTGGGAGTATACATCTACCTCCGTCAGATCATCTCTGCTTCGGCGCAGGCCATCGGGTTGATCAAACGGGTGGAATTTCCGCGTTTCAGCCGCGTCGTAACCGAGCGCTCTTTCCGATTGAGGGACGTCCTCTTTTCTCAGGGGATAAGCCTTGGCTTTTCATTCTTGGCATTCCTGGCGTCACTTATCTGGGCCGTCTGGGACCCTATGATTATTCCTAAGCTATCCAACGTTGCGCTTTACATGCCCTTCTTTGCTGCAGCACTTCCAATGTGGGCCATCGCGGCAACCCTCGGCCAAGTCCTGATTGTTCAAAATCGCGTCAAGCTCTACTCTGCTGTCATGCTCTGCAGCATTGCCGTTTCGGCTACGGCCGTGGTGGCCCTGACAGGAGTTATGGGCCTCACATTTCTCGCGTTGGTAGATGTTGTCATGTTTGCTGCTCAAGCTGGAGCCTATTATACAGCAGCGTTTCAAAGATATCCTGCCAAGTAGATAAGCTGTGGGATCGCATGGGTGGCCGGCATCATCTCTATAAACACGTCACCGCAGCGAGCTCGATCCAACATTACGGCCGCGCCTTTCCGGGTGGCGCTAGGCTTGTGCTATTAGCTGATGCGCGCGACGTCATGTGGACCAAGCGATCACCAAAGCAGATCCGATTCGGCGTTTCGGAAGGCGGGCGGGCGCACGGCGGATTTCCTGGGCAAACCGTAGTCAAGGGATAGCGCGAGAGGAAATAGGTACTTGCGCGAGGGTCCATGGACTCCATCCCCGCTACACCGATATTGCCACACGTTTGGGAGGCCCACTGCTGTTCGTCTGTATCGGAAACAGATAATATAAACGAACGGGTGTTAAGAAACGCACCGCCACAGTGCTTGGACGAGCACAAAGTGAATTCCACAAGGTAGTTGGCTGAGGTCCGCTCCCCTACAACAATGGGAACAGACGCGTTTCAAATAAAAATAGTGGCCATCGTAGCGGACAGGCACCTCCAGAATATTTTCAAAGTATCGGTTGAGAGTTGGAAGCGCGATGAAAGCCATGAAACTGAAAGCTGTGAGTAGGCGGGCAGCGAAACTGGGGCAACTCCTAGCTCACCCAACCTATAGGAGTGGATTAATTCACAAAGTAGCTGCAGCCGTCGAGCACGAGGGCGCATTGAGGCATCTGTCGATAGCGTCACTAATCGATGTGGGCGCCAATTGCGGACAGTTCTCGCTTCTTGCTCAAGCGCTCTTCCCGGACTTGATAATTCACGCATTTGAGCCGCTTCAGCAACCTGCCAGCACTTACCGGCGCATTTTTCAACAAAATCCCAACATCCAACTTCATCACTGTGCTTTAGGTGAGAGCGCTGAGCTAGTGGATTTTCATGTTTCCTCTCGAGCAGATAGCTCATCCCTGCTGCCGATTACAGATAAGCAGGAGGAGATTTTCCCTGGAACAACTGAAGCCGCCATCGAGAAGGTTCAGGTAGTTCAAGGTGATCAAATCCTGAAAGGTCTCTCGCTGCCGGCTCCCCTGATGGTAAAACTAGACATTCAAGGCTATGAGCTATTCGCTCTAAAAGGTCTCACCAACACCCTTAAAACGACTGCGTATATATATTCTGAAGTATCTTTTATAGAACTCTATAAAGGACAACCACTTGCCCGAGATATCATCGCTTGGCTTGCGAGCCAAGGTTTCTATCTGGACGGAATATATAATCTGGTTACCACTGACAAAGGGCTCTCCGTGCAGGCTGACGCTCTGTTCTCGAACAGGCAGTTCATTCTATAACAGCCGTCACGGCAGGTTTCTTCTGGAACCTGTTTTGCAACCTACTGTTAACCCTGTCCGTCACGAATGAACCAAATTGCCGAGAGCATTCCTTGAAGAACTAAGATCGAGGCTGAAGGTGTCCGGAAAGATGATGTCGGTTATCGTAGGGCCTTTCCCTCCGCCGATCCAGGGAGCGGCAACTATAAATGCAAAGATATCTGATCACCTAACGGAACGTAGTGTCTTCCATCTCCGCGTAGATGTATCTCCCGGTACCCTTCAAAGAGGCTGCTCGTATCATGCTGAACGATGGACCAAGGTATTATATGGATTATATAAGTTTATAACCATAGGTATAGGCAAGAAATGGCCGCTCGGTAGTTGCCTTATCTCGGTTGATGGTGGACTTGGCATATACTACAACGTAATGTTTGCTACTGTAGCAAGATTACTCGGCATCAGGATATTCCTTTATCATCATAGCACCAGCTACATTGTTAGGAGATTGCTCCCGGTATCTTTATTGATCAGAACGTCTGGAAAACGAGCTGTGCACGTAATGTGTAGTCATGTAATGGCTAAAGATCTCGGTCGACGCTATTCCGTAAAAAGTCGATACATGGTGATCAATAATGCTGCTTGGGTGTCAGGGCTCCGCTATCGCAGCAGTCCGCCTGACTCTTCGTCAGTAACTCTAGGTTTTTTAAGTAATATAAGTGAGGATAAGGGCATATTGCGTGCGATAGATACTTTGCGGGAGCTTCTAAGAAGGAATGTCGACGCCCGGTTGTTGGTGGCTGGGGGCTTATCGGACGAACGCGCAGAATCAATCGTGCAGGCTGCAAAGGCTGAATTAGGGCGGCACTTCCAGTATCTTGGACCTATCGGGACAAAGGAGAAAGAGCGCCTGCTAGAAACGATAAATTATTTTCTCTTCCCCTCGACATATGCACACGAAACCCAGTCTCTCGTTGTACCGGAAGCTCTTGCAGCAGGAGTACCAGTCATTGCTGTAGATCACAGATATGTGGGAGAGGTTGTCGGACTTGGTGGACACCTGGTCGCGGCCAACGACACCTACAGTTTGGAGGCTGCGAAATGGATCTTGGCCGGAGTCGGGAATGTGGCTCTGGAGCATTCACGACGCGCTAGCGCGCGAAACCAATTCTGCAAGCTTTCGGAAGAGTCACGAAATGACATTTCCAAGCTCGTGAATGCCTTATCTGGCCGTAACTCGGATGATGTACAGATTGGATTCGAAGCGGTTGGCTTTGATCGCACAGGTGGCTGAAGCATTCTTTCGCGGAGCGGATTCCGTTCGCCGTTAAAATGCGCACGAGCCAAAGAGAGGAGTCGTTTCCCGTGCAGGGAAACCGGCTCTGGCTGATATCGCCCAGTCAGTACGCCCCTAAAGGGTAATCCTCTTAGAAATTTCAAAGCAATAGAACTTTTGAAAGAATTCGATCACAGTCATTACACCCTCATGCGCTGCTGCTTTGAAGAACAAGCGCGCAGGTTTTTCTAAAACAATGATGCGCCTTTGTTTACTCCATTCCGATAGATCAACGTGGAGATTTGCTTGAAACACCCTAGCTTCTTAGCAAGGCGCCAGCCTGAAAGACTTGTAGGTGGGTTCGACCGGTTCGATGGAACTGTGCAGTTTTACCAGCGTGTACGGAGCCTATTGGACGATGAAGCTACGGTACTGGATTTTGGCGCAGGGCGTGGCGTTTCGCACATAGATGATGATGTCCCGTATCGGAAAAACCTTAAAACTATCAAAGGTCACGTCAAAGAAGTGATTGGAGCGGATGTTGATCCGGTGGTTATGACGAATCCCTCCCTTGATCGCGCTGTTCATATTGGGCCGAATGGAGAAATTCCTCTTCATGATGCTTCGATAGACCTTATCCTTTCGGATTGGACATTTGAGCATATTCCCGATCCCGTAAGCACATCTCATGAACTTGACCGCGTTCTCAAGCCCGGCGGACGGATTTGTGCGCGAACGCCCAATCGCTATGGTTACATCGCTCTTTCAAACCAACTCATTCCTGATAGCCTCCGCAGGCGCGCCCTGAAATCCGCGCAGCCCCATCGCAAAGAGGAGGATGTATTCCCGGCAGTATACAGGATGAACACAAAATCTGATCTATTGAAATTTTTCCCGTCCGAACGTTTCAAGCACTTCGTTTACACGTGGGATTCTTCGCCATCATATTATTTTGGAAGCAGATTCATGTTTTCGTTCTGGTCCACGATACACTGGTTAAGCCCTCCTGCTTTCAGGACCGTTCTCATGATTTTTATTCAGAAACGCGGCAATTTGCCGTGAGAGGGGACAGCAATAGCCTTTAGCGCCGCGAGGTTCGGAGTCATTGATATTCCATCAACTATCTGCATGTGCACGGCACTCCACGTGTCACTTCGCACCGTCATGATACTCCTTACGTCGAACTCGCAGGGCATGCTTTTCAAGAGCGCGTTCGAATGTGCAACCGGCCAATTGTAGCGGCCAGTTGCGCGACGGACCTTGACCTGGGAGTACTGATGGCGGAACGCACTTTTGACACCAGGGCCGTGTTGCCACACATAGTCCGGTAGGATCTGTACAGATGAAATTGCGGACTAAGAATCTAGTGTTTCCCCCAATAGGGGGCATGCGCAAGCCAATCATCAGCCGCATCAATTCTCTTCCTATAATCGCGAGTGCTTTCATAGTATATTGTTTTCTAATGATAGCCGTTATTGCGTTTGTAGAAGTTGATCCAGAGACGAGATACGAGTTGATCGTCACCGGTGAGGCAACCAATTCACTTCTGCAGCTGATAGCCGTTGCTATTGTTTTTGGGGCATTCTTGATTGCTACAGCAAAACGAGTCTTCGGGCCCGCGTTGCGCCGCGAGTTTCTGATCTACCTTTCCATTGGAGTGTTGGCTGTGACAGCGGGGCTCGGTGGGATAGGAAACGACGGCTTCTTTATGCAAAACGTCCAGTTAGTAATGACCCTCGGCTTCTTCATGATGGCTAGGGTATTCTGGCTGCTCCCGAGCGAAAATGTAGCTCGCTGTCTTCGTCTGATCTCCTGGGCTTTGTATGGTCTGTTGGTAGGGATCGTGCTGGTCAGGGGGCTCCCCGACAGCAGGTGGTACGGAATGCTTCAGCCAAACCATTTTGGGAGATACGCCTTTGTCGCCTTAGGGCTGCACACCTTGTCACGGAAGCGAATCTCGCCGCCCTTTGCTGCTTTAGCAGTTGCCTTCTGTCTGCTGGTTTCAGCAAGAACGGTCCTTGGTGGCGTTGTCGCATTTACTGCTATGTGTCTCTTCTTCCCTTCAATGGTACGGGGCATTGTGTTTGCAGTTGCTGGTGCCATGGTGGGATTTGTCTTGCTGGGAAGCGCGGTCGTCTTCGACTTCATCAACGCCGATGTATTGCTGGATGTCTTTGAGCTCACAAGCGACGAACGAGGGTTCGGATCAGGTTTTACCGGACGCGCAGATGTATGGGCAAGTTTCTTATCGCAAATTGACGGGTTTATTTTCTACGGGCTTGGCTTTAGGTCGCAGCGCTATATTGATGTCGTTGTTCACAGTGGTATCTTGTCATATTTCTTGGACTTCGGCCTCATTCCCGGTCTCATCATTCTGTTAGTCGTAATAGCACGGTCGCTCTGGCTACTATACAATGGCCGAGCTTACGGGGATTCTCAAGGGTGGGTAGCAGGTGCGTTCTGCATAACAACGCTTCTGATCCAATGCCTTGAACCCGATAACTTGAATATCGGCTTTCTAGGGTCGCTCGTGTTTCTCCTAGTCCTGGCCTATCAAGTGCCGTGCAGAGACGCACTGCCACCGCAAACCTTCGATTCTGCGGGTAGGAGATCCATTGTCGGCAAATCGCGTTGGTTGGGCCGGTGTGCGTTCGGGAGTCGTTTTGAACGATTGCGCTATTAGGAGTTCCGTATGCTGACACGGCG
The DNA here is from genome assembly GCF_041276405.1 of Microvirga sp. TS319. Classification (NCBI taxonomy): domain Bacteria; kingdom Pseudomonadati; phylum Pseudomonadota; class Alphaproteobacteria; order Hyphomicrobiales; family Methylobacteriaceae; genus Microvirga; species Microvirga sp. TS319. Next base: position 989,296 of record NZ_JBGGGT010000001.1, read on the forward strand.
AAGCCTGGTTCATGGTCTCAGCGCTATGTCGGCTAGTCTAAGCGCGCGAGCGCAGCACCCGGGGTTTATTGTCCCCGACCTGGCAGCTATTGGCAGCGCCACTGCTGCGTTACAAGCAGCTCATGACTATTGCTGGAATGCGGGAAGGGTCAGAGGTGGGGTACTCTTGCTGCCTCGGGAGTATGAGATTGACGACCCTGACCGAGACGGAGTCGGTCTCCGATGGATGGAAGGTGTACCGCTCGTTGGTGCTGGGCTTGCCTCAAAGCTGACGACGCGGGAGCCCAACATTACTATACTTCGGAGGATCGGTGCGCCTGTAAGCGGGAAAGGCTTTTTCCGGGACTTCAGCATCGATGGTGCAGAGCTTGCCAAGACATGCCTGGAGATGTTCGGCGGGACTTACGACGAGGTACAGAACGTGAGCCTTCAGCGCGCTCATCGACCTTTGGTGATAGACGCCTCCCAGAACCTAACCCTCCGAAATGTTGCCGTAGAGAGGGCGACTGAGTATAACATCACGGTATTGAACGGAGCTGGATCAGTCACCTTTGATCATTGTTGGGCGAATTTCGGCGGCATAGGTCACGTCTATATTGGCAATGACCCAAACTACCCTGGATGGGAGTTGGGTCCCGGAACATTTGAAGAGTTGAATGCTGCCTATCGCGTCCCATCACTGATCAAGTTCGTTGGGGGCGTATATGAGCGTGAGCTCGTAGCGGGGCGTTTGCGGTGCTCAATCAGAATTGACGTTGGTGAAAACATAATTGCACAGGGGGGAACCGAGTTCTGGGCTGCGAGCACAAGTGAGACCATCGTCGATAACGGCAGATTCCGGGCACGGGCAGCATTCTCATCGCCAAATTCGTTTGTGGTTACCGGCACGAACGCTCTCGGTCGCATTCTACCCGGTCGCTTGGTTCGGGTGTATGCGACAGACGTGTATGACGGATTCGGGGTTATTGAGGCTGTCTCCGAACGAGGGCAGGGGACAGTGGCGGTGACGGTGCGGATGGGAGACGGAGAGTCCATACCGTTGCTTACAAGCTGGGTCGAGTTCGGCCGCTCTGATGACCTCCGTGCGTGGCACACCACAGGCAAAGCCGAGCCCCGGATAGGACCGAGTGCCACGAGATTACGGGACGTATATTTCTACGGAGGTGAGCTTAAAGAGCCATCCATTCGGAACGGAGGAGAAAATACAATCATAGACGGTGCGATGTTCCTAGCCTGCCACGGTGACTGGGTGGAAACAGGCGAGACGATCAATATAATTCGGCCGAACGGGACCCTGAGATCCGGTCGGCTTGTGGCTCGGCACATTCTAGGGGAGGCAGTGGGTCGCAATTCCATCATTTTTGATCCCCTAGCTGGCGAGCAGAAACCAACGCAGGGACGCACTATCTCAGCCAAATAGAACCAAGAATGACCGCGGTTCGCTACATAAAAGGCAGTCAACATCGCTTTGCCTGACTGCCTGAGCCTGAGCCTATACCGCACCGAGTAGGACGCGCACTGAATGGCCTCACCCTAACGAAGAGGCCTATTCCAGCTGAAGCTCACGAGTTCCGGCTGCGGCGAAAGCTATGAGAGAAGAAGTGTAGCGTGTGGAACTCCGAACTCAATCCGATCGAACAGCTCTTTTCCAAGCTTAAGGTGCTGCTGCGAAAAGCGGCGCACGTAGCAAGAAGGCAATCTGGGCTACCATCGGAGAACTGCTCGATGCGTTCCCGTCCGAGGAATGCTGTAATTACATCAGAACTGCGGATATGGGCCCCTCTCAATCGAATCTGCTCTAGGCTTTCTGCAGCTCTGCATCCGTGAGGACCACGACTTTGGTCTTGTTGACCGGGTCGGCGATGAGGCCGTTCTCGTGGAGCCGTTCTATCGTTACCCCGTTGAAGCCCTCCCAAGCCCAGCGCTCGTCATGCAGCCTCAGCCACATCAGGCGAGAACTTCCTCGTCGAACTTGTCGGAGCCAACCTCCATGCCGCCACTTGGCCATACCACAACCGAGGATTCCGCGAGCCTCGGCAGACGCCTGACTAGCAGGCGGACCGCACAGCGTTTCTGCCGGGGGATAATGATTGGACGTTAACACATTCACACCAGGGCAATCGAACGACAATAGTTCGTTGAGTATATGTACGAGGATTATTATGTTTCCCGCATGGTAGCGCCTGCGATGAAAGTGATAACCTACGAGTAGATCCCCCTGCAGGCAACCGCGCTTGGCGACGTGCTTTTCTGAGCACATGCTCCGGGCTGGATTATCGAAAAACTTGGAGCGAAACTCTGCTATCCACTTCGCCCCCATATAGCTCATAAGTGCTACTATAAGAACTTCTGAGGTATGCTTACTACTAACTACGTTGAATAGCTGCTAGGAAGATTCAATCCTTACCTTGAGATGTACTGTCCTGATCCTAACAGTGAAGCGTAGGACGACAAATGTTCTACGACTCCGAAGGGGCGGCAATCATGCAGGCTCAGAAAATTCAGACCCGAGGTGCAATCTCATGAATGCTCAGGAGAGTCTGCTGCTAAAGCACCTAGTGCATGGTCCACATTCGAGAAGCGCGAGCCCCCTGTGTAGAAGTGAGTTTTACGAAATGTGTCTCATCATCAATGAATTACGCCACGTTGCAACGTAAAATGAACTCTAGTCAGCCGAATTAAACAGTGGGTGAGAGTTCGCTCAGGATCACATCAATTCAAGACACCTTGGGGGTGATATCATGCGCATCTTAGTAGCCGGGGGGGCAGGCTTTATCGGTTCGCATCTCGTTGATCGCCTGCTGCTTCGAAAGGATTGTACCGAGCTGCTCGTTGTCGATAATTTCTGGACTGGTCGACGTTCGAACCTGTCTCACATCACGGATCCGCGTCTTCGGGTCTTAGAGGCAGATGCCGAGCGTCTCCCCGACGTTGGAAAGTTTGACGAGATTTACCATCTCGCGTCACCAGCATCGCCACCATGGTACATGCAAGAGCCGCTGCGTACGATCAAAGCGAATGTACTTGGAGCGCTCCGGTTGCTGGATGTGCTGCAACCAGGAGGCCTGATAGCCTTCACGTCCACCTCTGAGGTCTACGGCGACCCTCTGGTGACGCCTCAGCCTGAGTCCTACCGCGGCTCCGTAGATTGCACTGGCCCACGGTCGTCCTACGATGAGAGCAAGCGATGTGTCGAGGCGCTCCTCTTCGAGGCGCGACGAATACACGGAACACGGATAAAGGTCGTGCGTCTTTTCAACGTATTTGGCCCTCGGATCCGCCCGGACGACGGTCGGGCGGTATCTAATTTCATCTCGCAGGCTCTCAGAGGTGAGCCAATCACGGTATATGGGAATGGTCTTCAGACGCGGAGCTGGGGCTACATCGATGACATCATCGATGGCCTCGCGCGATTTTTCTGGCAGCAACCCAGCGAATATCCGGGTCCGCTCAACTTGGGCAATGATCGCGAAATTCCCGTAATTGAAGTGGCACGTTATGTCCAAAAGCATTTTCCGAGCAGTCCGATTGTTCATCTGCAACCTGTCCCACAGGATCCAACCAATCGCCGGCCCGACCTGACGATCGCCAATCGCGAGCTCCCTGGCTGGTCATGTCGAGTTCCCTATGAAAATGGCGTAGACAAAGTTATTGCCTGGTTCCGTAGCAACGAAGAATTTGCTTCGGATGGCCCCGTTCGGCAGTTCTCCGTTGAACTTGAAGCGCCTCACCAAATGGATGGAAAATTTTCCGTCCAATCAGTCACGCATTGAATCTCCGTTTACGATAGCACCGACATTTTGCTGATCAGATGCCGAACGAGCCTATAGATCAAAATCAAAGCAGATCTGCATCCGTCATCATTCCGGCCTACAATGCGGAGCGGTTCCTGGAGCGAACCCTGCGATCTGTTCTGGCTCAGGATTATGAGGACTTTGAGGTCATAGTTGTCGACGATGGCTCGACTGATAGTACAAATGATATTGCCTCGAAGTACAGCAAAATCGACCACAGAGTGCGCCTTATCTCGACCTCTAATAGCGGGGTTGCGGCAGCGCGCAATACCGGTATCTTTGCAGCAAAATCTGAATTTATCGCGTTCTTGGATGCAGATGATCTCTGGCATCCTGCCAAGTTGCGCTTGCAGATATCAAGCCTGTGCGACAAGCCCGAATGCGCTGCAGCTTACACTTGGCACCTCGAAATTGATGAGAATGACGACGTGCTGCGCCCATATGATAACTGGCAGTTCGACGGGTATATTCTCTGCAGACATCTTTGTACATGGCCGGTAGGCAACGGCAGCACGCTGGTTGTCCGGCGCCAAGCAGCACTCGCAATCGGGGGATTCGATACCGATTTCGTCAAGCGCGATTGCGGAGGGGCCGAAGATCTCGACTTTGAATTGCGCCTAGCGGAGAAATACAAATTTACTTGCGTGCCCAATTTCCTCGTTGGCTACCGAAAGTACGATGGCGCTATGTCTAGCAACGGCGAGAGAATGGCCAGGTCCGCTGTTCTGGCAGTCAGTAGAGCTCTTGAACGAAATCCCGCGTTGCCGTCTAAATGCGCAAAGGAAGCGAGAACCAAAGTCCTAAGATATGCCGCCGGTGCATGCGGCCTGTCTGTTGTATCTCTGCGGTATATGCTCCCGCTTTTTAAGCTCGACATCTATTATGGTTTCCGGGCCGTTGCCGCGAAGGGGCGCTTCATTTTAAACTTTCTGCTGCAGAGCGGTGTACGCCCAGACCAGAAGCAAGGCGCGGTTAAGTTTTATGGATGGGCCAATCATCAAAGTCAGAACACCAGCAGGCTGCCGTGCAGACACTTAGATCAGCTTAGGAAGTACGATCAGATGCTTGAGCTCGAATGGAGTAAGCCTTGGGATGAGGGTGCATGTTAGCCATATCGTAAAAGGTCAGATGGAGGGAGGATGTTCATCCGCACGAGGCAAAAGCTGAAAATATATCCCTCCTGCAAGTACATTCCCTCCAGTAGTTTACGTCTCTCGGGGATGTTTCTACTCGACATTCGCCTTAGCACAAGTGAGAGCTGTATCAGTTATGCTAATGTAGCAGAATCAGTGCTGGCGGCTCCATCACCTCCCTTGCACCTTCCTTGGACTTAGGGTTGGGTTCTCATTAGCCCCGTGGATCTTTCGACGCCCACCAAATTGGACCGCTGTGATGAGCAATGATGTGATCCTCTACGGGCTTCTCTATACCGACGGGACGTATGAGAAACACCAAAATCTCGATGTTGGGAACTCCAATGCTGTAGATATCTACTTAAAATGTGCCGTTCTTTGTGCGAAATCGGTGGCTTGGCATGGTGGCAAGTTTCGTTTGATCACGAACAACAAGGAGCACATCGAAGACCGCATTGCGGAACTCGGTTTAAAGCGAATCGAAGTCATCGAGAGAGGGTTCGTGCTTGATGTGCCTAGTGGTATTCGGTTCAGAAGTGCACACTATAAGCTGGAGCTACTTGAGGCATTTGGCGCCGGGTCCTATGGGAACTTCTTGGGCCTGATCGACGTCGACACGGTTATGTTGGCGCCCTTCCCAAAGCTTACAGTTCAGCCAGACAGCTTGTATCTGTACGATATTTCCGAACAGGTTTTTTTCGAGCATGGCATGGATCGGGTCTGGCGCGATCTCGAGCAGGTGGCTGAAAGGTCTGTTTCCAGGCCGCGCTGGATAGGTGGTGAATTCATACTAGGGTGTCCAAGGGGCTTCCGCAGACTTGCGGAGGCCACCAGGCAACTTTGGCCACGGTACCTCCAAGTGTTTGGGCAGCTACACCATGCGAGCGACGAGATGTTGATCTCCGCAGCAGTCGCCTACAACCCTGATATCGCATTAAACGAGATGGGAGCGCTGGGCGTCATCGCAAGGTGGTGGACCTCTCGCACAGGCTACCCCCAGAGAACATTTGCAGAGGCACGCCGAAGTAGCTTCCTGCATTTGCCTTCGGACAAGATATTTCTCTCACGTTGGGCGGATCGGACCTTCGATCCTGACTCGTTCACTGCGGACTACCGGAAATACGCGCGGAGCAAATTATCACGCCGCAAACTTTACAGCATGGTCGCGCAGATTGGCTTAGGGGAAAGCAAGTTTGTCGGCCGACTTGATTAGAGACATCAGAGTGGTCTGCGGTCGCGTGGAGTCGGAACAGGTTGGTTCCATGGCGTTGGTCGCGATTGTGGCCGGGAGGCGTCGCCCCAGTCCCGACTGCCGACGCCATGGCGCTGGCCGTAATCACCCAACCACTGGATTCCTATCAGCCGACGGAAGCTTGCGTCCTGTCGCGCCAGAGCCGTGGTGTCGCGGGTCAACGTCCCAATTCGCTCATCGAGCCCGTGCCAGTCTCTCGCCAGACCTTCGATTAGGCGGATCATGTGTCGCGAAGCTACGTCCCTGCATTGGGTCGGAAGGACCGACATCGCCTCACCCAAACCGTAAATGAGTCTGAGTCCCACGTTACCTGCATGTGCCTGAGGCGCTCCAGGACTGGCAAGAACGGCGTCAAGGATTCCAAATAACGTACTTGAAATCGTAAATGCCTCTTAGGCGTCGCTGCCAGGCCGCCTAAGAGGTTTGGCAATACGGGCCGATGCGCAACCCCAATGGGTACTCAGGCAGGCGATCAGCAGCACATAAGGGTGAGAAGAGGTTCCACTGGCTCAGGTTCCAGCGTACGCTGCTCCCTGGCTAGGGAGTGGCTGAGAGGAGGCAACCCATGTCACGTACTATCCCACCCCCCGAAGTTCCGAGCCGCGGAAGACGCCACTTCCTGGGAGCTACAGCGGCTGTAAGCGCAAGGATTGCCGCGTTGAGCATCATGGCCTCGACTGTCTTCCAATCCTCCGCGCAAGCCAAAAACGACAATGGCTTGCACCTGGGGCAGCATAAGGGCGAAGGTAGGCCCCGCGGGCACGGTCACGGTCCCCAATGCTTCCTTCGGGGCACCGCCATCCTGACGCCGACCGGTGAGGTGCCTATCGAGGCGCTGCAGATCGGCGATCTGGTGGTGACGGCGGGCGGCACTGTGCAGCCGATCAAGTGGATCGGCCGGCAGATCTATAGAAAGAGCGGCGCGGCTTGGCCGAGAAGCGTAGTGCCGATCCGTATCGCCCGGGCGGCCCTTGGGGCACGGACCCCGCATGCTGATCTGTATCTGTCGCCCGGGCATGCACTGCTGCTTGATGGCCTTCTGATCCCCGCCCAGGCCTTGGTGAATGGCACCTCGATTGCACCGGCTCTTCCAGACGGTCGAGCGGAGATCGAGTACTTCAATCTGCTGTTCGATACGCACGTGGCGATCCTGGCCGAGGGCGCTGCGGCCGAGACATTCCTGCCTGACGGCCGCAACCACGAAGGCTTCAGCAACTTCCTCGAGTACGAGCGGCTCTACCCGGGCCAGCCCCCGCCGCGGCAAACCCCGTGTGCGCCGGCGGTCGCTCGGGGCGGGCGCGCACATCTGCAGGCGCTGGTGCTGCTGGGGCTGTCACGAATCCTTCCGGAGCAAGATCCAATGGGGGACGTGTACGAGCACACTTACCAGCACCTGGCTAGACGGGCTCAGGAACTCGCCGGCTAGAGTATCGGACGTGGAAAATGGGAACCGGTTTTGCGTGAAAGATGCTCAGAACCAAAATGTTACAGCATCGGACGTGAGTTCGAATTTACGTCCGATGCTGTAGACGGCTCCTCGGCCGTTCGGGCATCAAAGACCCTGCTCCTCAGGCGGAGCCTCTTTGCCGACATGAATACTCGTGAATGCGTCGCTACGATCCATCTCAGAAGAGCTTCCGGAGGAGGCGGTATAGATGGGACTTGAAGAGCGCTTGGGCGGCCTCAATCAGCTGCATCCTGCGTTCGAAGGTGGGCCAGCCCATACCCTTGGGCCCGTCGGTGGAGCTCCGATGCCGTCATTGGATCCAAGTTGTCCCTGGTGCTTGAACGCCTGACTGATGGCTCGGTCACAGGGGTTTTCGCGCCGAGAGCGGTAGGCGAGGCGATGAGCCTTGCGCGAGCCGAAGATGCCGCTTCGGCTGAGCTTCGAGACGAGATCCGCGCGTTTCGGGCAGATCCGCCATCGGAGCCGGACTTCGAAGAGCTCGGGCGTGGCGATCAGATCCATGGGATCCACATGATGGGTTGCCTCGCTGTTCCAGTGGCTCGTGGAGGTGTAGCGCACAGGCGGATCCAGGTGGCGTCTCATCGTCGAGACAGACATCCCTGAGGTGGCTCACGGCTTCGTCGGTGAGCCAGTATACCTCGGAAGGGGAGGCGTTACGCCCTTAGGTATAACGCGGCAGCTTGCCCTCGCCAACAACCAAGACAGGTATTTTACTACTAAGTCCTATAGCAGGAGGCATGAGTAGCATTGGCTGCTTGCTTTAGGTTTTATATGGTTCAGCTCAATCGCATGCCGGGGGCGTATCGTTGCAAAGGCGCGGAAAATACGGCCAGACATTGAACGCAGCCACTTCTGGTGCAGCGTCGCATGTGACTCCTCGAATGACGCAGCAACCCCCGCTGGTAGTCATTCGTCCGAGTTACGGCTGGCGTTCGCTGGATATGCGCGAGATATGGCAGTATCGCGAACTGTTGTACTTCCTAATTTGGCGCGATGTGAAGGTCCGTTACAAGCAGACTGCGTTAGGCGCATCCTGGGCGATAATCCAGCCCTTCTTCGCGATGGTTATCTTCAGCGTCTTCTTCGGGCATCTGGCCGGTATGCCTTCGGACCGGCTGCCATACCCAATTTTCAGCTTTGCGGCTCTTGTACCCTGGGCTTTCTTCGCCAATGGACTTGCACAATCAGCAGGTAGCCTTGTAGCCAACCAAAACCTAATCAAGAAGGTGTATTTCCCGCGCATTGCGATACCGGTCGCTACCGTCGTCGCGGGTATTGTGGACTTCCTTCTGGCTTTTGCCGTGCTGATCAGCATGATGCTGTTTTATGGCATATTACCAACTTACAATATAATCTGGCTGCCGTTGCTGTTGCTACTCGCGCTGGTGACTGCGCTTGGAATTGGTCTGTGGTTCGCGGCTTTGAATGTGCGCTACCGCGACGTGCAGTATGTCGTGCCATTTCTGGTGCAAATTTGGCTGTTTGCTACCCCTATTGTCTATCCGAGCAGCATGCTTGGAGAGCCCTGGCGAACGCTCTACGCGCTTAATCCGATGGCAGGCGTAGTGGAAGGATTTCGTTGGGCGCTACTGAGCGGCGCGGCTACCGGAGGAGCGCCCGCGGTTGCAGCACCCAGTGCAATGATTTTTGTATCGTCTCTCGCCTCAGTTGTAATCCTGATCAGCGGGGCATTCTACTTCCGCCGGTTCGAGAAAAGCTTCGCAGACGAGGTGTGATGAAGACCGGCCATGCAATCATCGCTAAGGGTGTCGGCAAGGAGTTCGCCATCGGCGCGGCCAGAAGCCGACATAATACACTTCGCGACACAATAGCCGACACTGCGGGGCGGCTTCTGCGTCCCTTTCGGCAGTGCAAGACTCCATCGAACGCCGGGTCATTCTGGGCGTTACGCGACGTAAATTTTGAGTTACGGCAGGGCGAAGTGCTGGGTGTCATCGGCCGAAACGGCGCTGGCAAGAGCACCTTACTGAAAATTTTGTCTCGGATTACCGAGCCGACGACCGGTGAAATAGCCGTACGAGGTCGGGTAGGGTCGCTTCTTGAGGTAGGCACAGGATTTCACTCTGAATTGAGCGGCAGAGAGAATATTTTTCTCAATGGTGCAATTTTAGGTATGGGCCGAGCCGAGATTGCCCGCAAGTTCGATGAAATCGTTGCCTTCGCTGCGATCGAGCGTTTCCTCGATACACCTGTCAAGCATTACTCAAGCGGCATGTACTTGCGACTCGGATTTGCGGTGGCTGCGCATTTAGAACCCGACATCCTAGTCGTCGATGAGGTGCTTGCAGTCGGTGATGCGGACTTTCAGAAAAAATGTTTAGGAAAGATAGGGGAGGTGGCTAGCGAGGGCCGCACGGTAGTCTTTGTGAGTCACAACCTTGATATGGTGCAGCGACTGTGTAGCCGCTGTCTATTGCTAGCGCGAGGCGGAATTGCGGCGGACGGTTCCGTGAGCGAAGTGGTGTCTGAATATCTGACCTCCGGTATCCAGAAGACGGCACCAGGGTCAATGATTTCCCTTCAGGAGATTGAGCGAACTGGTTCAGGAGAGGTGCGATTCCGAAGTGTCTCATTCTCGGGCGATCCTGTTAAAAAGGCAGAACCAGTTAGGGCAGGCGGCCCGCTCCGGGTGCGCATTGAAGTGGAAGCCAAATCACGGCAGGTGCTGGAGTCTCTCGCATTCTGCATCCACTCATACGAGGGGCAATTGCTGGTCTGTGCCGACACGAACGATCTAGGACGGACCGTACGTATCGCTCCTGGGAACAATGTTTTCGAATTCAGGTTCGCCGCTGTAAATCTAATGCCAGGTCGCTACCCAGTCAGCCTCTGGGCGGGTGACACCGTCGTGGCAGCCTACGATTTCATCGAGCCGGCCTTCGAACTCGAAGTCGTGTCTCCCCGGGCACAGGGCCTCAGTATCAGCACCTCATCATACGGTGTCGTCTATTGCGAGTTCTCCGTTATCGAAGAGATGGCAAGCCATTACCACGATAGTGACAGGCGGGCACTATGATATCGAACTCCAAGGATGGGAAAGGACCTCCCGCTTTGACGACTGCCTACCTCGATAACGCCATTCCTTCGATATTGCGGTTTGGGAGGTTGGTCCATAAGATCGGGCGCTGGTGCTTCGGCTCGCGGGGCCCTCATCCTCGACGGGTGCGCTTCGGCAATCTCAGACGAACCACACCGATCAGCCGCAATTGGGGACAAGACCGAGGCCGCGCGCTGGATCGCTATTACATTGAGAAATTTCTGGACGAGAATCGAGCGGACATTCGCGGTCGCGTGCTCGAGATTGGTGATGCTCACTATACCCGCAAATATGGTGGCACCCGTGTTGTTTCCAGCGATGTCCTTCATGTCAATGAAGGCAATCCACAGGCTACCATCATCGCTGATCTCACTTGCGCCGAACACATACCGGACAGTAGCTTCGATTGCATTATCCTGACGCAGACCTTGCAGTTGATCTTCGATGTGCCGGCTGCCCTGCGCACCATCCGCCGCATTCTCAAGCCTGGGGGTACTATACTTGCAACATTTCCAGGGATCACGCACACAGGAGACGCTGAATGGGGTAGCAGTTGGTGTTGGTCCTTCACGCGAAACTCGGCGCGCCGGCTCTTCCATCCGATTTTTGGTGAATCGAATGTCTGCCTCGATTCCTATGGCAATGTCCTTGCGGCAACAGCGTTCCTCTATGGACTTGCCGATAGGGAACTCGAGCCGGCGGAGCTGGAAGTGCACGATCCCGCCTATGATGTTATTATTGCTGTCAAGGCGGTTCGCCCGGCGGATCCGCTATGAGTGGGTTGCGACAGGCACTTGAGTGCACGAAACTGGAGCTTAAGCTGCGCTGGCAACGGCTGTGCAGCGGCTCGCGTACCCTCGTGTTAGGTTACCACCGCATCGCCGACCTGTCTCCGGACCCGTTCGGACTCGCAGTATCGCCGCGCAATTTTGCTGAGCATCTTGAAGTCCTAAGCGCATATAACCGCCCCATCTTGTTTCGGGATATAGGCACTCTGCACGGCTCGCTGCGGCGCTCTGCTGAGTCTGTGTGTGTCACATTCGATGATGGTTATGCCGACAACCTGCATACTGCTCGACCTCTGCTTGAAAAGTACGACATACCCGCAACGTTCTTCGTGACTGCGGGACAGATCGGAAGTAATCGTGAGTTTTGGTGGGACGAGATTGACCGGATACTAGAACGACCCGGAGCGACGTTGGATGACGTACGCGACCTGCATCGAACGCTCTATGAGATCCCTGCGCCGCAACGTCAGATGCTCCTCCATGAAGCACTGTCTCGCGAGCCGCAGCCGTCTGGGATGCGCGCGAAGCATGCCGTGATGACGCATGACGAACTTTTGCGCCTCGCTGACGGAGGGCTTATCGAAATCGGCGCTCACAGCATGACTCATCCACGGCTGCCGCGGCTGCCAGAACCTGCGCAACGGGAGGAAATTGGAACGAGTAAGCGAATTCTAGAGAGTATCCTGGGACATGCGGTTGTGAGTTTCGCGTACCCGTTTGGCGCTTGGACACCACGAACGGCTGCTCTGGTTGAGCAGGCTGGCCTCCAAAGGGCTGCCACTGTCGATGAAGGGACCGTTGGCCCTCGCACAAACCCTTTGACAACGCCTCGCATGCTTGTCTCGAATTGCACTGGAGACGATCTGGCACGGCTGCTGCGGATATGGTTCGCCCGCCCGCCCGCCGGAGGCGGATCTGCTTGCTGACTGGGAGGGGATCAGCTCGATGCGCGTCACGGTCGCGATCTGCACCTGGAATCGATGCCAGCGCCTTCGCCGGACGCTGCAATCGATAACGATGCTTGATCTGCCGCCCGGTCTCTGGTGGGAGCTGCTTGTAATAGATAACGCATCGAACGACGCGACGAGCGAGGTCGTCTCATCGTTTAGTGGACGACTTCCGGTTCGGTGCATCCCCGAGCCGGCCCCCGGACTCTCGCACGCCCGGAATCGTGCAGTCCGAGAGGCGGTTGGCGAATATATCGTGTTCACGGACGACGATGTCCTAGTCGACAAAGATTGGCTCGCCTCCTATTGCCGTGCATTCGCCCGCTGGCCGGGTGCCGATGTCTTCGGCGGGCCAATTGAGCCATTGTTCGAAGGAACCCCCCCAGAGTGGATCCACCGCATGCTGGGGCAGATTGGCCCGGTCTTTGGGCGTCAATATCTTGGCAACGTGATGGTACCACTGCGACCAGACATGGTAAGCGAGGGGCCGTACGGAGCGAATATGGCAATGAGCAAGGCGGCCCTGTTGAAGTTCCCGTTCGATCCGATGTTAGGCGTGAGGCATGAACAATATCGGATAGGTGAGGAAACGCAGGTCATCCGCCGGATGCTCCTCGCGGGGCTGGAAGGCTGGTGGAGTCCGGAACCAAAGTTGCAGCACGTCATTCCAGTCGAAAGCCAGAGCCTGTCTTTTGTGCGCCGCTGGATGGTGGGGGCTGGACGCACCCTAGGTCAGCCCACCTTCGATGGGAGCACTCAGCATATTGAAACGAACTTAAGGCTTAGGCTACGCATCCTGAAGTACGAATCGCTTTATCTTGCTCGGCGCTTCACATCAGATCCCGAAGTCTGGCTCCCTTATTTGGTTATTTCCAGCCAGGCTCAAGGGCGCCTGCTCGCCCGGCGGGGCTCAGCGGCCATTACCAATCATGGCTCCAGTAGAGGCGGGTCATGAGTGAGTCTGCACCGCAGCTGTCCGTCGTCATTCCCACACACAACCGCCTGCCTGAACTTCGGCGCTGTTTAGACGCATTAGCGCAACAAGATTTTCCCAACGATTGCATGGAGGTTGTCGTCGTCGCCGATGGCTGCACGGATGGGACCGTGGAGGCACTCTCCCAGGCGACTTTCGCTTTTCCGCTGCGATTGATCACGCAGTCTCCAAGGGGAGCGGCGGCGGCCAGGAATCGAGGAGCGCGGGAGGCCTCGGGTACGATCCTGCTGTTTTTGGATGACGATGTTATTGCTACGGCAACTCTGATCTCGGAGCATAACAAGAGGCACGCCGACGGAGGAGAGCGAGTCGTCATCGGCCCCTATCTACCCAATCCTCCTACTAACTCTGATTACACGCGACAGCAGCTCTACCTCTTTTGGCGACAACTTTTCGACACGATGGCCGAGCCAAACCATAAGCCCAGCTATAGAGACGTTGTCAGCGGCAATCTCTCGATGTCGGCAGACACTTTCGAACGGATTGGTGGCTTCGACGAAGCGTTTCCCTCCTGCGGAATGGAGGATTACGAACTCGGGATTCGTCTACTGGAAAATGGTATCGAGCTTACGTATGCGCCAGACGCCGGTGCCGAACATCTTGATACGACAGACATGCGCCGTTCGTTGCAACGGAAATATCGCGAAGGAAGTGGTACGATAACACTTGTCAGCCGTCACCCTGCCGCGTTGCGAACAACGGCGTTGATCCACCGCGCCGGCTTGGGACAGCGATTGGCGTTTCGATGGCCGCGCGTGAGCAGGGCTATTCAAGGTGGCTCCCCCCTTTTGCTGGACCTAACGTCTGCACTAAGGTTAAGGCCAGTCTGGATCCGGCTTAACAGTTACATATCGGATTTGGCATTCTGGCAAGGTGTCCGTGACGAAGTCGGCGGGGAGGAGGCGTTTGTAGCTTTGGTCAAAACGCTCGAACAACAGGCTCAAAGTTACGCAGACCAGAGTGACTGTTAATCCTCAGCACTGTCCGTTGTCAGAAATTTTGAGACAGAGGGCGTCTGATCGGTTACGTCGCAAATATGGAAATAGCCGCGATACAAGGGCTCTTCGTCGTGAATCCAGTTCCGCTTGATCTCGCGATAGATGGTCGAACGATGCCGCTGCAGGCGGTCGGCGATCAAACTGATCGGGGTCGTGGCGGCGTGCATGCGGGCAATCTCACGCCGTTCAGCCAGGCTCACATGGATGTAGGGCAGGGCCATTCAGCCTCCGGGTGCAAATCCTTTGATTGTAACAGAATTCGCACTTCAGAATAGAATCCACCCGCCTACAACAGTGTCATTGCAAGGAAGAAATGGCACTCGGCGTGCAAATTAGAAATGACACCAGTGTATAGTGCGAGTCATTTAGCGCTGACCTGTCTCCTGAACCCAGAACAGCTGGTGAGGGTTGCAGTGCCGGGTTCAGGAAACCTCCAGCAAAATCTGAAAACGGAATGAGCTTTCTAGCAGGATACCATCCGATCCGAGATGGCCATGCCGCTCTTCAGCTGATCTTGAACATGTGACGCTCGCCCTGTCCCCGCCGACGCGGCGCCTTGGCCGAGCGCTGCTCGTCCCGCTCCTGCTGGATCTGCGCCATATAGCTGAGGACCTCACTCAGCCGCTTGTTCTCGACGATCGCGGCCTGGGTGACCCGCCGCAGCTTGTCATAGGTGCGGTAGGGCAGGTCGACCCCCTTGTGTCGGATCGCCAGCCGGCCGTCCGGATAGTCGATCACCGTGACGCGCTGGCGGGCGAGGGGACGCGTGATCTCATTCGGCTCGAGCAGAAACAGGATCTTGTCGTACTGGAGCGTCAGATTGTGCGTGACCGTGCGTTCCTCCTTCCAGGCGAAGACATCCTCCAGCACCATCTCCTGCGGCACCGGACGGTGAGCATCCGTGCGGCTGAACGGCTCCTTGGCGAAACGCCGGTTATGATCGGCCAGAAACCCCGGCAGGAAGGCGTTGGCGGCCTCGATCGTCGAGATGCCGGCAAGCCGCATCTCCTTGACCAAGCGATCCTGGAGCGTGCCGAACGAGCGCTCGATCCGGCCTTTGACGGCCGGCGTGTTGGCGCAGATGATGTCAATGTTGAGCTCATGCATGGCCCGTCCGAACTGGGTCATGCCGTCACCATCTTCCGCCTCTGTCTTGCTGACCCGGAAGATGGCGTGCTTGTCCGAGTAGAAGGCGATCGGGCGGCCATGGACTGCGACGTATTGGTGGGTCTCGCGCAGGTAATCGAAGGTGGATTCTGAGGGCACGACGGCAGCGTGCATGAGCCGACTGGTGGCATCATCGATATAAGCCAGAAGCGTGCATTGCGGGCCACGGGCCTCGAACCACCAGTGCTTGGAGCCATCAATCTGGATCAACTCGCCCATCCGCTCGCGGCGATTGCGCGGCTGATGAACGGAAGGAAGGCGCCGGCGGCGATCCAGCCACAGACCTTCCTCCATCATCCATTTGCGGACCGTCTCTCGGGACACGGGACAACCATGGGTCTCCCGCAGCTTCTCAGTGGCCAATGTCGGACCGAAATCCGGATAGCGCTCCTTGATGATCGTCACAACCAGGTCGCGGACCGATGCGGGAAGCCGATTGTTTCCAGGCTTGCCGCGGCGCTTGGACGCCAAGCTGACGGCTCCATGCTCCCGGAAGGCCTTCAGGAGCCGGAAGACCTGCCGACGTTTAAGCTGAAGCAGGGCGCACGCGTCCCGAACGGTGATCCGGCGGGCTTCTAAATCCATCAAGACATTGAGCCGGGAAAACTCCTTGTTGCTCATCGACACCACCGCCATCGGCCACGTCCTCCTGCAACCCCGAAAAGCAGGAGAGTGCCATTTGAACTTTGCAAGGGGGTGTCATCTCTATATTGCAGCTACAACACGAATTCGCATAACACTGATTTTGACAAGAAGTTGATACCCGGTGCTGGGCCCTGCCATTTGTTTTAATCAACGGCGGTCCTGGTTCCGATATCCCTTCCATAGACCTATACGGATGATGGCGGCTCTTCCAAGCGAGGTCAGTAAGAAGGAGCAAGGGAGGTCGGGGCCGCCTTCTCGCTGGCAAACCGCACTCCTGCGTTCGGATCAGTATCGCCGTCCGAACATCCAATCTCCCACCTCATCAAGGGCATCGAAGGCGCGATTGGTCAGGCGGCGTGGGCCAGCAAGCATTCCTTCTTCACGCTCCACGACATAGGGATGCGGACCAGGCGGTATCGCCTCACGATATTCGCCCGATGCGTCAGCCGACCCGTCGAAAGCCCAGTCCCGCCGTACAGCGGCGGGCGGCATGGTCGCGGGTGGCACCGGGCGCATATCGTTCCTGGCCGCGACGGGCCGGCGGGTCTCAGGTGCCAGGACGTCTTCGACCCGGCTCAGAGCCACGTATTGCGACTGAGGCAGCGCAACCCGGTAGCCAAGATCCCGGGCGACACCCGGCAGGTTCCGAACCGCTGCCCTGCCCGCCTCCATGCCGTGGCAGATGCTGAAGTACAGGGCATGGAAGTTAGTGTTTTGGCGGATCGTCTCACGGCTTTCCCTGGTGGAGAAGGGCGCGAGGTAGAACGCCATGGTGCGCCCGTTCTTTTCGGCTACGATCGCCGGCTTGGTGCGCGAGCAATAAACATACCCGTTCTCCTCGCTGAGCTCCCTGCGTCCGGATGAACTCGCGTGAAAGGTCTTCACCCGGGTTTGCATGAGCGTGCCGCCCCCTGCCTGCGTCAGAGGGACGGCCGCCTGGATGGCGAACTCGTCGCAGCCATCAGGCCTGCACAGTCCCCGGATGATGTCGGGACGGTCATAGGTCTGAGCGAAGGCTGGGGTTGCGAGCACGAGGGCAAGGGCAGCAAGAGGTCTGAGCATTGGTGGCCTTGGACTGACGATTGGTTAACGAAGTGTCGCTGCCGAAGTCGCGCAGGAATGTGACGATTTCGGGCCAAGCTGTGGGGTGCGTCCCTTGGTCCACCTGGTAGTGGTCCTTGTTGCCCCCCGTTTTGACAAGAAGTCTGCAACCATTGCTGGGATATGGTCCTCCCATCGGGAGGATCTCATGCGTGCAAACCACCGGCTGGGCCAGCTCTGGCTCGATGCACTGGCAACCGAACTCGGAGCCTCAGCCGGCACCATCGCGACCTACACCGACGATCTGAACTGCTACCTCGCCTGGCTCGATGAAATCGGTCTCGGCCTGAACGATGTCGGCGTAGAACATATTCGAGATTACATCGCTGCGCTCGATCGGCGCGGCTATGCCGGCTCGACGATCGCTCGGCGGATCACGGTGGCCCGCGGCTTGCACAAATTCCTGATCGCGGAGGAACTCGGCGCGCGTGATCCCACATCCCATTTGTCGAGCATGCGCCGGGCCTGGAAGCTGCCGTTCGTCTTGTCCATCGCCGAGACCGAGGCGCTCCTGGAGAGCGCCCATCGACTTGCCGCCGATTCCTCGGTCGGGCTGTACCGTCAGGCCGGCTATGCGAGAAGGGCAGCTTTGTTCGAGACGCTTTATGCCTCCGGCATGCGCATCAGCGAGGCTTTGTCGCTGACTGCCGATGCCGCGACGCCCGGAACCCGCATGCTCCTGGTGCGCGGCAAGGGCGACAAGCAGCGGCTCGTGCCCCTGCATGAACGGGCGATCACGGCCATTGCCCACTGGCAGAGGCTGGCCCGCGCGTACTCCGGCGGAGCGCCCTCCCCCTGGCTGTTCCACTCGGTGCGCAATGGGGCGAAGGCCTTGACCCGTCAGGCCGCCCTGCTGGACATCAAGGAGGCCGCTGTCGCCGCAGGGCTGGCGAGCCCCGAGCGCGTGTCGCCGCATGTGCTGCGCCATGCCTTTGCCACCCATATGCACTCGGGCGGGACTGACTTGCGCGTGCTGCAGGAGCTGCTGGGACATGCCGGCATCGAGACGACCCAAATCTACACCCATCTCGATACCTCCCGCCTCCATGCCATGGTCCGTGACCTTCATCCGCTCAACAGGCAGGATGGTTCGGAATGACCATGGAGTGCAGAATGGCCGAAGGGGCTGATGTTGACCTCCGGGGAAAACGATCGCTATGAAGCCACGACGAATGTTTCGCGTTGGCGAAATTCGAACCATCATCGTGGAAACCTTCACGGAAGCAAAAGCACGCAACAGTTTTGCCCACTAAACCCACTCCATTGAGAAAGCAAACCTATGGCAGAGCGGCCTGAGAAGACGGAAGAGCCTGAGACCGATGGCAAGGCCAGCACGCCCCAATTGGATCGGCTGGAGAAACTGGCCAATGCGGCTGCTACCGCTGAGCAGGCGAAGCAATGGCGAGCGCGTAAGAACGGCATGAGCCATCAAGAAGAACCGCCCGAAATCCGGGACCTCAGTCATGATGCGGAGGCCAGAGCTCAGGCAGAGGAAGCGATGCGCAGGATGATGGCGAAGCCGCAACGCAAGCGTCGTTGATGGTAACAATCTGGCAATCGCCGGCTCGAGCTAGCGCATTGTGCGGACCCAGCGGGCCGCGCGAGCGAAAGGTGGACCCGGTTTTCACGAGCGTGGCCCTTCGGGTCCGCTCCGAACGATGCGCCATCCGATGCTCCCTTTTTGGAGAGAGCGCATCGTTTTGGCGAAAAACCGGGGCCACTTTTCGCACGATGCGCTAGGATTCAGGCCCTTGAACCAGCGGGGTGCGGTTAAGGGCCTGTTAGGCCGCTGCTTGCCATGGTCCCGCCACCCTGTTCCTGCAGATGGCAGGAAGGCGTCACTTTAGGAGTTTCATGATGACCGATGCGAAAGCAGCCAAGAAGCCGAACCCTGCCCTGTCGAAGCCTCTACAGCCCTCGAATGCGCTGGCGGCCATCGTGGGTTCGGCTCCCCTGCCCCGCACGGAGGTGGTGAGCAAGGTATGGGAGTACATTAAGGCCAACAACCTTCAGAATCCCGCCAACAAGCGCGAAATCCTGGCAGATGACAAGCTGCAGGCCGTCTTCGGCGGTAAGAGCGCGGTCAGCATGTTCGAGATGAACAAGCACTTTGCTCAGCATCTCTCCTAAGGCTGAGAGACAGGGGCCTCGCTGACTGAAAGGGGCGTGGGACTTTTATCGAGCCCCTCGCCTGAACTCTGTCCGGGGTGTTGCCTCACGTAAAGATCTGACGCATCGTGCGAACCTGGCGGGCCGCACGAGCGAAACGTGGATCCGGTTTTCACGAGCGTGGCCCTTCGGGTCCGCTCGCAACGATGCGCTCTTTCCAAGAAGGGAGCATCGGATGCAACCCCAAAAGTGGATTCCACTTTTCGCCTCCGATGCTCCAGCTCAACGTTGCGGGTGACAGTGGCCGTAAGGTCATAAGTCCTATGAGGATTGCATTCCCGATGACTGTCGCCGAAGGACCCTGCCAGGGCGCTCGCCACTGGGCTTGCCATCGTGCCACACGACCTTGCCATTCACGAGAACTGTCTCGATTCCGCGCGACGCAGCGATGGGGCGATCATAGGTCGCGACCTCATCAACCGTTTCAGGATTCAGGATCACCAGATCGGCGAACGCACCCTCTCGAATGACGCCACGGTCAGGCAGGCCAAAATTTCTCGCTGTTAGTCCCGTCATTTTGTGAATCGCGGCCTCGAGGGAGAACAGTCCGCGCTTGCGGCTGTAGTGCCCGAGCACCCGCGGGAAAGTGCCCCAGAGCCGGGGATGGGGCTTCTCGTCATGGGGCAGTCCGTCCGATCCGATCATCGTCTGATCGAAGGCCAGAATGCGTTCCACGTCTCCCTCGTCCATGCGATAATAGACGGCACCGGCCGGCAGAAGGCGCCCGATCACTTCGTCCTGTGTTCCACCAATCTTCTTGATAATATCGGCCAGATCCCACCCCGCGAATTCGGGCAGGCCCTTAGACCAAGTGACCGTCACTCTCGTGGCATTCGCCGCCAGATGCGGGGCGAGGATCGTGGACGAAGCCGCGTAAGGATAGCAGTCGAGGCAAATCTCCTGGGTCGCCATCTGGCACTGGATGAGCTTGAGGGTCTCTGCCGAACGGCCAAAGTTCTTCGCACCCACCACTTTGTGGTGCGAGATGACGACTGGCACTCCGACATCCCGTCCGATTCGGAAGGTCTCGTTCAGAGACTCGACGACCATGTCTCCTTCGTCCCGCATATGCGTGCAGTAGAGGCCGCCGCGCTCCCGCAACGGCTGGCAGATTTCAATCACCTCCTCGGTTGGAGAGCCGATTGCGGGCGCGTAGGCGAGTCCTGTCGAAACGCCGATCGCTCCAGCTTCCAAAGCCTCGACGACCATCACCCGCATGGCCGCGATCTGCTCCGGACTGGCGGGTTGAGTCAGATCCTCCATGGTCGCGACGCGGAGCGTCGAATGACCGACCAGCATGGCGCAGTTGGTTGCGGCCGGATGCGCCTCCAGCTCGGCGACATAGGCGGCGAAGGTCGGGAAGCGATACCAACGGCCGCTCTCGTCCAGAAGGTTCAACGGCGGCGTGACCGGATCCGGAATGGAACGGGGCATCGGCGCGAGAGAGATCCCGCAATTGCCTCCGACGACGGTCGTCACGCCCTGGCTCACTTTAGGCGTCATCTCGGGGTCCGACAGCAATAGCCGGTCGTCATGCGTATGCGCATCGATGAAGCCGGGAGCGATCACGAGTCCCGCGGCATCGAAAGTCGTCTCGGCTGTCGCATCGTCTAATGGGCCGACATGAACGATGCGATCGGCCCTGATCGCCACGTCGCCCTCGAACCGATCGGCACCGGTTCCATCGACAATGGAAGCATTGTGAATAATCACGTCGTAGTGGTTGGTCATGAATCTGCCTTCGTTAGATATCGACAACGATGTCGTGATTGGGCCTTAACAAGCACCGCGGCTCAGGGGACGGAAGTTCTGGAAATCCCAATCTCGTCCTGGCGCAGCATCGATGAGAGTACGGGTGTAATCCTGTCTGGGCTCCGTCAGAACCTCTGCGGCTGGCCCCGCCTCGACGACCCGGCCCTTCTGCATTACCACGATGGTGTCGCAAATCTGGGCCGCGACGCGCAGATCGTGAGTGATGAACAGAACCCCGATTCCGATCCTTGTCCGTATCTCGTCCAGAAGCTTAAGGACCTGGGCCTGCACGGATACGTCGAGCGCGGAGACCGCCTCGTCGGCCACAAGGATGTCCGGCTCCAGAGCCAGTGCTCGCGCGATGCAGATGCGCTGGCGCTGACCACCGGAAAACTGATGGGGGTAGCGCTGCAAGGCGTCCTCATTCAAGCCGACCAGTCCAAGCAACTCGCGCGCCCTCGCCAAGGCTTGATGCCGATCCATACCGAAGTTGACGGGCCCTTCGATGATCGATTCGCCCACTCTCATCCGGGGGTTCATCGAACGATAGGGATCCTGAAAGACGATCTGGACACGCTGGCGCAATGGACGCAGCTGCCGTCCCGACGCCTTGGCGATATCCTGGCCATGAACCAGAACGCTTCCGGATGTCGGGTCCTGGAGCCGGACCACGCATCGCGCCACGGTCGACTTTCCCGACCCAGATTCACCAACGATCCCGACGATCTCGCCTCTGCGAAGCGTCAGATTGACATCCTGTGCCGCCGGAACCGAGTTTCCTCCTCCAAAGACCCGCCTCCCCGCATACGATTTGCTCAACGCCTTTACGTCGAGGACAATATCGCTCCCGAGCGCCGCCCTCGGCTTCGGCACGAGGCTTGGTACGGATGAGACCAGCATACGGGTATATGGCTCACGCGGGCGCGCGAGAATGTCGTTGCGCGTTCCAACCTCGATCACACGACCCCGGTTCATCACGACAATGCGATCTGCAATCTCGGCAACCACGCCGAAGTCGTGCGTGATGAACAGCACCGCGGTGTTGTGCTTTTTCTGAAGCTCGCTGATCAGGGCGAGAATCTGCTTCTGGGTGGTGACGTCGAGAGCGGTGGTCGGTTCGTCCGCGATCAGGATGCGCGGCTCCAGGATGAGTGCCATCGAGATCACGACGCGCTGCCGCTGCCCGCCCGACAACTGATGGGGATATGATTTGAAGATGCGCTCGACGTCCGGCATGTGGACAGCCTCGAGCATCTGCAGAATTCTGGCGCGCCTTTCCGTCCTGCCGAGCCTGCTGTGGATCCTCAGGACCTCGTCGATCTGTTCTCCCACCGTTTCGACAGGGTTGAGCGCCGTCATCGGCTCCTGAAAGATCATGGCGACCTTCGAGGCCCGAAGCTCGCGCAGACGTGCCGGGCTCGCCGCAAGAACGTCCTCGCCTTCGACGAGGATCCGGCCTCGGGCCGGGCGCAGAGCCCCGGGAGGCAAAAGCCCCATCGTGGCAAGCGAGGTCACCGATTTGCCAGACCCCGACTCCCCGACGACGCAAAGTGTCTCCCCAGAGCTTATGGTGAAGCTGACGTCCTCGAGCACACGGCGCCCCGCCGGGTCGCCGACAACGTCGATAGCGAGGCCATCGATCTCCAGAACAGGCGCGCTCGGACGAGCCGCAGCACCGGACATTCTTGGGTCAGAGGCACGTTCACTCATGATTTCTTCGCCATTTTCGGGTCGAGCATGTCTCTCACGACGTCGCCGAGCACGTTCACGCTCAGGAGTGTCGCGGCCAGCGCGATGCCAGGGTAAAGGATGAGCCCCGGCAAAAGCTGAAAATACATCCGGCCTTCGGACATCATGTTTCCCCATGAGGGAATTTCTGGCGGCAGCCCCGCTCCGAGGAAGCTCAGCGTCGCCTCCGTGAGGATGGCCGCAGCGAACACGTAGGTTCCCTGCACGATCAATGGCGCCATCGTGTTGGGGACCATGTGACGAAGGAGCAATGTCGGAACGCGGGTTCCTAGTGAAACGGCCGCTTCGACATAGGGCTCGGTCCGGACCGACAGAATGACGCTCCGGACGAGCCGTACGACTCGAGGGATCTCCGGGATCGTGATCGCCACCAGAACCGTCAGGATGGTCCCACCGGTCAGTGACACGAGTGCAATGGCGAGCAATATGCTGGGAATTGCCATGATGCCGTCCATGATACGCATGATGACGGTATCGGCTGCGCGAAAGTATCCGGCGACGACCCCGATCAGAAGGCCGAGCAGGACGCTCATGATCGTCGCTCCGGCACCGACGATCAGGGAAACGCGCGCTCCATAGACGACTCTCGAATAGATGTCCCGCCCATAGGCGTCGGTTCCAAGCCAATGCTCCGGGGAGGCTGCCCGCAGCCGGGAACCTGGATCGATAGCGACTGGGTCGCTTGTCCCGAGAAGCGGCGCAGCGAGAGCTGCCAGAACGATGATGCAGAGGATAGCAAAAGCGACAAGAACGGGGCCGCCCCTGAGCGTCGCGCCCAATTGCTTGGCAATGCCGGATGCTTGTGGAGTGGTGGCGCTCACGGGCGGCTCTCCTGAGGCTGCGGCGCTGCTTTCTGCGGATACGGGATTGACGATGGCTCGCATGGTGCCCCTCAGTAGCGGATACGCGGATCGAAGACGGGGTACAGCAAATCAACCAGCAGGTTGATGAGGATGTAGACGAACGAGAAGAGCAGGATCAGCCCCTGAATAACAGGGTAGTCGCGCGCCAGCACGGCTTCGACAACGAGACGACCCACTCCAGGGAGATTGAACACCGATTCTGTTACGACCACACCGCTGATCAGCGAGGCCATGCCGATACCGATGATCGTCAGGATCGGTACAGCCGCATTGCGCAAGGCGTGACGCATCAGGACCACACGCTCGGTGGCTCCTTTAGCACGGGCGGTCCGGATGAAATCCTCGCCCATGACTTCGATGATGCTGCTGCGCGTAATCCGCGCAATCAGCGCCACGTATACCCCGCTCAAGGCAAGGACAGGGAGCACGAGGCGCTGCGCGAACGGCCAGAAGCCTTCCGAGAGAGGTTTGTAGCCCTGCACCGGGAACAAGCCCAATTTGATCGACAGGTAATAGATCAGCAGATATCCGATCACGAAGGTGGGAACTGAAAACCCGAGCACCGACAGCGTCATGATGGCCCGGTCCAGCAGCCTGCCCTGCCGCCATGCGGCAATGATGCCAAGAGGCACCGCGATGGCGACGGTGACCACGATCGTTCCCAGTGCCAGCGCCAGGGTCGGTCCCATTCGGTCGCTGATCATGTCCAGCACCGGAGTTCCGGACAGGAGAGAGACGCCGAGATCTCCTTGCAGGAGCCGGGCGATCCATTGCACCAGCTGGAGATAGATCGGTCTGTCGAGCCCCATTGTTTCGCGGATCTTCTCAAGCTGCTCGGCGGTCGCGTCGTCTCCAGCGATGATGGCTGCCGGATCGCCGGGAGTCAGACGCAGGATGGCAAACACCACGATCGCGACCATTGCCATCACTGGAATGGTGGCGACGAGGCGTCGTGCGATGTAGGCCAGCATGGCTATCCTCGCTTCATCCCCCTCTCGGAGGATCATTTTGGAAAGGGAGGCCGTTCTCTGCTCGTCCGGGGAGAGAACGGCGGAAGAATCTGTCGCCGGACAGGCCATGAGGGCCTACCTGCCCTCATGGCCTCGACTCATCCTGGGTCGGACAATCCGGTCCCGGATGCACTCATTTGTCCGACTTCTTGACGTTCCAGAACACCGTGATCGGGGATGCCAAAACACCAGTCAGCTTCTTGCTGTACGCCGCCGGCACGGAGAATTGCCCAAGTGGCCCGACGACGCCCTCGTCGATAGCGAGCTTCTGGATCTGGGTCGTGATTGCCTTGCGTGTGGCCTCGTCGCTTGCGCGGGCGAATTCCAGACGCAGTCTCTCGATCTCGGGCACATCCGGCCATCCGGCCCAGGCCTTGGTGCCGTTCGCGGCCACCGTGGTGTTGCCGAACGGATTTCCGCTGGTTGCCAGCGTGCTGTAGGTCGAGAAGATGTTCCAGCCACCTTCCGAGGGCGGCTTCTGGTTGCCCTGCTGTGTCACGACCGTTTGCCAGTCCATGGTCTTGAGATCGACCTTGAATCCCGCCTTGCGGAGGGCGGACGCAATCACGATCGGCTGCGGCGCCACCATGGCGAGATCGGTCGGCTGCAGGACCACGACTGGGGTGCCGTCGTACTTTGCCTCTTTCAGGAGAGCCTTCGCCTTCTCGATATTCGAAGGAATGACAACATCCCGACCATAAGAATCCGCGTAAGGGGTATCGCAACCAAACACGGCAGCGCAGGTTTTCGCATACTTTGGATTGCCGACCAGCGCCTTGAGCACGTCGTCCTGACCGACGGCATACATCGCGGCCTGCCGCACCAGCTTGTTGTTGAACGGGGGATGCAAATGGTTGAACCGGTAGTAGGTCCAGTTGCCCAGCTTATCCAACACCTCAACATTGACGTCGCCGTTGTTCTCGAGCATCGGCAGCAGATCGAAAGGCACTTGCTGAATGAAGTCGATCTCTCCGTTCAGGAGGGCATTGACCGGCGTCATCTGGTCGGGCATGGCGACCCATTGAACGCGGTCCACGTTCACGACCTTGCCGCCCGCGGTCCAACTCGCCGGCTCGGAACGCGGGACATAGTCCCTGTTCTTCTCGTAGACGACTTTGAGCCCCGGCTTGAACTCCGGCGCGACAAACTTGAAGGGCCCCGAGCCTACAAATTCCTTGATCGGTTCCGAGGCCGGTGTCTCTGCGATCCGCTTCGGCATGATGAAAGCCGGTCGCGAGCTGAGCTTCGCAAGGCTCTCGAGAAGCAGCGAAGTCGGCTCCTTGAGGACGACCTTGAAGGCTTTGTCATCCACGACGGCGATATCGGACACCATGGTCATCAGGACTTGGCCCGTGGAGTCCTGTTGTGCCCAGCGCTTGATCGATGCCACGCAATCCTGCGAGGTGACAGGCGCACCATCGTGCCATTTCAGTCCATCGCGCAGGGTGAACGTGTAGGTCTTCCGATCCTCGGAAACCTCCCACTTCTCAGCCATCTGGGGCTTGATCTCGAACGCCTCGTTCATCCCCAGCAAGGTGTCGTAGATCATGTAACCGTGATCGCGGGTGATGAAGGCAGTGCTGACGACCGGATCCATGACCCGGAGTCCGGACTGCATGACGGCGGTTATGGTCTGCGCGTGGACCGGCATGGCGACGAGCAAGGCGACTGATAATGCCGCGCTCGCGCCAAGGGCCTTGTAACGAGCGACTCGTTCGACTTTGCTTAACATCAGATTTCCCTCTTTTTTGAAGATGCCGTTCGGCACATGGCGTGGTTCAAGCAGCGCTTCTTCGAGCGTTTGCCCTTGACTCACTTGAAGACAATTCTCCTCCGGCTCCTTGCAGTCCGAAGACGGATGCGGGAATACGGGCAGGTCTCCCGGCGATCTGATCGGCCAAGAGGCCGGCGCTCCCTGCCGCGAGTGTGAACCCGAGGGCGCCGTGACCGACGTTCAGCCAGAGGTTCCGGAAGCGGGTCGCGCCGATGATCGGCTTGCCGTCCGGTCTCGCCGGCCGCAGCCCCGCCCAGGCCTCTGGCTCTCCTGCCGGATTGAGATGCGGAAGGAATGCCCTGACATTCTGCCGAAGAGACGTAATCCTGTGGGGAGCGATCGACGCTGTCGTATCCCCGATGTCGACCATGCCGGCGACCCGCAGGCGATTGCCAAGCCGTGCATAGACCACCTTGTTTCTGAGGTCGCTCACGCTTGTTCTGGGGGCTTGGCTGTCGGGCTCAAGGTCATAGGTGAGGCTATAGCCCTTGAGCGGATAGACATAAGGGTTGATCCCGACCTGTCTCGCCAGGCGCTGAGCTCCGATCCCATTGGCGATGACGTAGCCATCGGCCGTGATGTCCCCCTGTGATGTCCGCAGGCCGACGATCCGACCTCCCTCGCTCCGCAGGCCGTCAACGGTGGTCCGATACAGGAACGTGACCGGGTTCGGCCCCGATCTCATGATCCGCTCCAGCTCGCCGCATAGCTGCAGGCAGTCGCCGGCATCTTCCGTCGGCGTGAAGATCCCACCGGCGATCGTGCCGCCGATGGCTTCGAGCGCCGGCTCGCGTTCAAGGCATTCCCGAGGCGTCAGAAGCGTCTGGCTACACCCGAGGGACGCTTGGTAGACCATCTGCGCTTGGGCCGCCGCGAAGGATTTCACATCCTGATAAACGAGCAGCTTGCCGGACGACTCGAAGTGGAAACTGGGACGCTCTTCGTGCACAAGCTGGTGAATCAGCTCCCGGCTGTACATGCCGAGCTGCAGGAGCTCCGCAGTGGTCCTCTGCGCCTTACTGGCCCGGCAGACCTTCAAGAATGCGAAGAGCCATCGCCACTGCTCCACATCCGCTTTCAGCCGGAAGCTGAGAGGCGAGTTGCGATCGAGGAGCCAGGAAGGGAGCTTCGGCAGAATACCGGGATCCGCCAAGGGCGACACGAAGCTGTAGCTCAGCTGCGCGCCATTCGCCTTGCTGGTTCGCTGCCCGGCGCCCTCGCCACTGTCGACGACCGTCACCGAATGACCCTCGCGCGAGAGATAGTACGCGGTTGTCAGGCCGATGATTCCTGCGCCGACGACAATGATCCTCATGATGAATGCTTCCGCAGTTGAGTGATCGTGGACGCGGCGGAAATATGCTCGAGGCTCGTCCGAACGGAGATGACAGACGCCCTCCCCGACGCCAATGCCCTTTGAAATGCGTCCTCCACCTGATCACTGCGCTCGACCAGGATGCCTAAGGCACCGTACGTCTCTGCGAGCTTCGGAAAATCCGGGTTGACCAGGGCCGTTGCACTGACCCTCCTGGGAAAGAGCTTCTCCTGGTGCATTCGGATCGTGCCATAGGACCCGTTGTCGGCGATGACCAGGATCGGACGCGCGCCCGTCTGCATCGCCGTGGCAAGCTCGTTCCCGGTCATGAGGAACCCGCCATCGCCGACGAAGCAGACGACATCGCGACCGGGGCAGCGCAGACTTGCGGAAACCGCGGCCGGGACACCGTATCCCATCGCGCCCGAGGACGGGGCAAGCATCGTGCGCCCGCCGCCAAAGCGCATCAGCCGCTGGACCCAACCGCCGAAGTTTCCAGAATCGATTGTGATGATTGCATCGTCGGGAAGAATGCGGTCGGCGGCCTGAACGGCGGCGGCGAAGACGACACCGTCGTCGGCATCCGCGGGACCGTCTCTGTGCCTGAGCCCCGTCGCGACGGCATGCAGATGCCGGCTCCATTCCATACGGCGATCCGGAACATGGTCGGGAGCATGAATGCGCAATCCTCTAAGAAAGCGAGCCGGGTCGCAAACGATTCCAAGATCCACATGGCGGATTCGCCCGACGACGGTGGCGTCAGGCCAGACATGGACGAGCGGTTGGGCCGGCTTGGGTGCCGCGGGAAACTGGAAGCCCTGCGTCGTCACATCTCCCAGCCTGCTTCCGACCGCGATGACGAGATCGGCCTGCCCGATCGCTGTGGCGAGTTCCTTCGGAGCACCATAAACAAGGTGGCCTGCATAGAGCGAGTGCGCATTCGGAATCAGATCGGCGTGCCGGACCGCCGTCGCGACTGGAATGCCGAATGCTTCTGCAAGGTCGCGTAGAGCCGCCTGTCCTTCGGAGTTCTTCAGAAGGCCGCCGGCGATGATCAGCGGCTTTCGCGCCTCAGCAATCCTCGCCGCGACGTCCTGCAACATATCTTCGGAAGGCCCCGCTGCAGGCAGCGGCAATGGCCGCGCGGGAGCGCGATCGATCATGTCTTCGAGCATGTCCTCGGGCAAGGCGACCACGACGGGTCCCGGCGTGCCGCTCTGGGCCGCGTGGAAGGCCGTCGCGACGATATCGGGCAGTCGTTCCGCATGATCGACCTCGACGACCCATTTCGCCATGGATCCGAAGACGCGCTCGTAATCGACCTCCTGAAACGCTCCCATATGCCGATGTTCGCGCTCGACCTGCCCCACGAACAGGATCAGCGGAACGGCGTCCTGCTCCGCCGAGTGCACAGCAATCGCCGCGTTCATGGCGCCGGGTCCACGGCTTACGAAGGCAATGCCGGGGCGGCCCGTCAAACGCGCGTCCGCCAGAGCCATGAAGCCGGCGCCGCTCTCATGGCGGCACGTGACGACGTCCACGGTCGAGCACTCGGAGAAGCCATCGAGCACGCTCAGATAGCTTTCCCCGGGAACACAGAACACACGGTCGACGCCATGGAGAATTAGCGTATCGATCAACAGATCAGCTGCCCGTCTCATCGCAGCATCATTCCTTCTTTGGGCCTTTTGTGGATTCGCGCCGGGCTTCCATTGTCGACAGCGGCTCCCGGTTCAGATCCGGCGGAAATGCTTGGACGATGTGTTCGAGCGCAGCATAAAGCCGTTGCCATCCCTCGTCCGTCCGCAGCGGGACACCCAGAAAATGGCTCTCCGTCTTGGAACGCAGCATGAGGTACAGAACACCAGCCAGCATGATGCTCACGACCGCCGGCACATCCATGGCGGGGGTCAGTCCGTCGATGCGGTCGATGAAGGCCCGAGCGGCCTTTTCACGTCGGTTTGCCAGCTTTGCCGTCACATCGTTGACTTCGATGAGCTCCCACCGGCGAATTTCGCGGAGCGTTTCGTTTCTCCCCAATGCCTCGATCTGAGCCTTCAGCATCGAAAGGATGAGCGTCCCGGGAGATTGCTGGCTGGACTCACCGGAGGCGAGCAAGTCGCGGTGGCTCGTCCAAAAGTCCTGCTCCTGCATCCAGGCCAGGAGCAATCCGGGCATCCCATCGAAATATCGATAGATCAGCTCCTTGCTGACCCCTGCCCGGCTCGCGATCGCATTGATCCCGACGCCGCCCATGCCGGTCTCTCGAATCTGGGCTTCGAGCGCATCGAGAATTTGTCTCTCGGTTCGCTCGCGACGGGACATGCTCTTTTTCAATGTGTTCCATCCTGCTTGAGCCGCGAAGAGAAAGCATGTGGTGTGATATGACTCGTCCGGACGGCTTCCATGACGATAGGCATTGGAGGGCTCTCAGCCTCCTTCGGGAGCCATCCCTCCGACGTCTCGGCCAACAACTCCGTCGCTGCCCAACCGATCAACTGCCCGTCCTGCCATATTTCACTGCCTAGATAGATCGCCGTTGCACGGCGGTGCGCCGACTGCAGTCGGAGATTCGCACTCTCGATTGCGGTGATCGTTCCGTCGGCTGTCACGTGGACACGGTCTCTGGCCGAGAGACGGATCGGAGTGCGTTGCCGCACGAAGAGCAGACGGGTACTCGTCGGCGCTCCTGCAAGATGGGACCAGGCGAGATCTGCGAGCTTTTCCGCAAATGACCCTGCTGAGAAGATCGAGTTGTGCAACAAGACAAGTTGAGCGACATCCGATCTGCGCTCGGCCACACCGCAATCCGTACGTCGCGCCACGCGAACGCTGTTGCCAAAGCCGATGCGGCCTGACGTGTCCATGGCGATCAACCCTGCGTCGATCTCCGGGCACTCGGAAAGAGCCGCATCGATGGCATCCTGAGGCGCTTCTCCTGCCGCGAGACGAGCCAGTACCGCCTGATTGAGCGGCATCCCGTGGATGTCAGGCGTGTTGGGGAGACGGTGGCCAGTAACGAAGCCTACCTTGTTCATGCCAGGAAGAAACTGCTCGAGAGGTTCAGGCCGATCCGGCCCGCTTGAGATCGCAGCCGCATAACGGGCCTGGCTCCAATCTTGGGGCAAATCGAGCTTGCCGATCCCGCCTCTCTGGGTCGTGCGGTACTGCACATGCCCCTGATTGTCCAGGATTGCGAAGACAGCGAATCCTCCGATAGCGCCGTGGCCGAGAAGCTCGGCACCGAGGATCGCGGCCTGAACCGCCGCACCTGCATTCTCACCTCTTGCCGCTACTCCAAGCGTCATTGCCTTAATCCGCTTTTTTCACCGCAGAAACGGCGAGCCTGCATGACTGATGCGTAATGTGACCACACGGTCACATTCTTGTCAACGGAGCGGAGATCGGAAAAATTTCGATAGGGAGCCCCTCACTTCGTCTTTCTACGGGCTGAAACAATTCGCTCGCGCGAGTAATCGGGAAACAGATTTCTTCTCTGCGCCCTTCACCGTGCATGAATTTCCTAAGGATGACGCGAAAAAAGCATTCTCATTCTACTTGCCGATACACTGCCGATCGACCTCTAATGCATGTCTTCACCATCTGCGCAAGAAAGAGGACATGAACAATGACAGCGACAACCTCCCGCCGTGAGCTGCTCGCCGTAGCCGCAGGGCTCGCCGCAACAACCGCCGTCGGATCCCAGGTCTCCGCTCAGGAAAGCCAGAAGACATTTACGCCTGCCCCGATCCCCGAGCTCGCGCCGCAATGGAAGAAGCTCAACCTCGCCGAGATCCTGAAGCGGCCGGCCGCGTTCGCCTCGATCAGCCAGAACAACTCCCTCTATCGCCCATGGGGTGCCCAAGCGGCCGAGCGGCAGTGGGAACGGGGCACCATCGAGGCAACCGTCAAGGCCGCCGAAGCCGCCCGAAGAGCCGCCAACTTCAAGTCGTTCAGCTGGATCGGGTACTCGGTCTTCCGGGAAAATTACCCGCAATCGATCTTCGACAAGGTCCAGTACGAGACCTGGGTCGAAGGTCTGACTTTCGACGAGGCGAAGAAGAAGGCCGACAATGAGCTCGTCGACGAGTTGAAAGCGCTGGTCCAGCCGGGCGACCTCCAGTTCAACGAACTCGCTCTTCAGACGGCGTTTGTCGGAACCCAGCTTCCGCTCGAGCTGTCGCGCAATAAAATCGAGGTCATCGTTCTGACGGGCATCCACCTCGATTGGTGCATCGAAGGCAATGCCCGGGCTGCCCGAGACAACGGCTATCTCCCGATCGTCATCGGCGACGCGACCGCAACGCAGAAGCCTGAGCAGCAAGCGGCCGCCTACGAGCGGATCAACAATTTCTTCGCGCCCGTGATCTCATCGGATCACTTCGTCAGGCTCCTGTCCCAGCCGGCTTGAAACGGAACGGCGCCCCGATACAGCCAAGCCAGCCCCGGCTGAGGCTGGCTCTTCATTGAAGCCGCTGCAAGCCCGGTCCAAGTGGATCATGCCTGCAGTACGGTCGTGATAGGAACCCGAGTTTACCCTATGGATTGCTCAGGATCGCCACAGCGTAGGTGCAGGGCGCGGCACTCTCGTTCTTGAACACGCAGTCGCTCGGCGGTCCCAACTCGAGACAATCCCCCTCCTCCGTTTCATGACGGGCCGAGCCCTTCAGGAAGACGAGGGATCCACTCAGCACCCAGATCAACTGCCGCATGAATGTAGGCCGAGGCCGGCATCGGGATCTCGGCTCCCACTCCCAAGGCAGATGAGGCTTGTCACTTGGGTGCGGTCACGCAAAAATTGGAGCGGACCTTGCCATCCTAGGACCTGGACAGCAGCCTGATGGATCTGACCAGCGCATTCTCATGGGCGAGCCTTTACCTGATGTCCGAGTGGATCATCAGGGTACTGATGCTGGCGATCATCCCGTCCCGCCGGTCTCCCGAAGCCGCAAAGGGGTGGCTGCTGTTTGGGTTTTTTCTGCCCTGGCCGGCGCTCGCCCTCTATCTTCTCATTGGGCGGCCTGACTACCCGAAATGGCGGCGCATGCAATTCGCGAAACTGCCCCATGTGCTCAAACGGGAAGTCGCCCGCGTGAGAGAGCTCAATGCCCGCCAAGAGCCGAATCTGCCATCCAACTTGGCGCAAGCCGCTCGGCTGATCCAAAATCTTGGCCATTTCCCAGCTCTGAACGGCAACGGAGCCGACCTTCTTGATCAATATGATGAGACCCTCGAGCGCATCGCAGCCGACATCGACGCCGCCACTGATCACGTCCATCTGCTCTTTTACATCTTCGCCTTTGACACCAGCGGCAAAACGATCATCGCGGCCCTGGCGCGTGCCGTCGAGCGGGGCGTCGTATGCAGGGTCCTCATCGATGCGCTGGGCTCGCACGCCTGGGCCCCACAGGTCATCAAGGCTCTCGTAGGGGTTGGCGTATCAGCCCATCTCGTGCTTCCCGTCAGGTTGCTGCGCCGCAGATCGACCCGTGCCGACCTGCGGAACCACCGCAAGATCGCCGTGATCGACGGTCAGATCGGGTATGTCGGGTCCCAGAACATCGTTGACGCCGACTTCAACCCGCGTGTCACCAACCAGGAGCTTGTCGTCCGGGTCCGCGGACCTGTCGTACTTGAGCTGCAAGCCGTCTTCGTGGCCGACTGGTTCCTTGAGACGGACCAGGTGCTCAAGGAGCCTGGCCTGTTCCCGGATCCGGTCCACGGCGGCAATGTTGTTGCACAAGCCCTGCCGAGCGGCCCAGACTATCCTGCGGCTGGGGTCGAACGTGTCATCGAGGCCTTCATTCATGGAGCCCGGGAAAAGGTCGTGATCACAACGCCGTACTTTGTCCCGAGCGAGGCGCTGCTTCATGCGCTGGAAACGGCGGTACTGCGCGGAGTTGAGGTCCATATTGTGTTGTCGAAGCCTGTTGACCAAATGCTGGTTCATCTGGCGCAACGCTCTTACTACACGGAGCTTCTCGAGGCCGGGATCAAGATCCACCTTTACCGGGACAAGCTCCTCCACGCCAAGCACCTGAGTATCGACCAGGATATTGCCCTGATTGGATCGAGCAACATGGATATGCGCTCGTTCACGCTAAATTCCGAGATCAGCCTGGTGCTATTCGACCGCGAACTGACGGCGCGGCTCATCGACGTGCAAGCCCGCTACTTCGCGAGCTCCGATCTCCTGCGAGGCGAACAGTGGAAGTCGCGCTCGTTTGCAAGGAAAATTATCGAGAACATCGCCCGCCTCCTCACGCCTCTTTTGTGATGCGTTGGCACTGCGATTTTTCCTTTGACGTCTGAGTGAATGACGATGGCAGCTCGGCCGGCGCCTCGGCGATGAGCAACGCAAAATCGCTCATCGCCGATAAAAGACCGGCGCGTTTCACTTGCCTTTCTTGGAGCCGATCTCCTCGTCCCAGCGACGGAACGCGACGACCATTTTTTCGGGGGGCAGCGGCAATTCGATCGGATTCCCGCTGATCAGTTCCGCATATTCGGGCCGGCCGAACTCCCTGATGACGTCCTGGCTTTCCTTGGGCGCCATGGAGAGCGGCACGTTCTTTACGGCAGGCCCCGGATAAAGGTATCCCTCATCGTAGGAGAAAGCCTGCTGCTCGGGCTTGAGCAAAAAGGCCATCAGGTCGACGAGGACAGCGAGCTTCTCATCCGCGACACCCTTGGGCACGACCATGAAGAATGCATCGGAGACCCAGTGAAAGCCTTTGAGAGTTCCGATCCGGGCACTCTTCGGCACGATGCCGAGCGCGCGCGGGTTGATGTCCCAGCCCGTCGTGGAGATGATGATATCGCGGGAACCTTCCCCGAACTCCTTCATCGTGGCCGTGGTTCCGGAGGGATAGTATTCGATGGAAGAGTTCAATTCGCGCAGATAAGACCAGGTTTTCTCCCAACCGTTGACGGGATCCATCGGATCCTTGTCTCCAAGGATATAAGGCAGTCCCATCATGAAGGTTCGGCCCGGCCCCGAATTGGCAGGACGGGCATACATGAAGCGGCTGGGATGCGCCTTCGCCCAGGCGAGCAGTTCTTCCGCGGTCGTCGGCACATCCTTCACGCGTTCGGGCGCATATTCGAGGAGCGGACCGGACGGATAGTAGTTGATCACCACTCCATAGCCTTGGCCCTGGGCCCGATGCAGGTTCAAAGCGGCAGGCTCGTAATTCTCCTCGATGCCAGGGAACTTGTCGGCATAGGTGGGAAGGAGCTTGATCCAGAGGCCCTGGTCCAGTCCGGCCGCGAGACCGTCGCTTCCCGTCAGCACCATGTCGATATCAATGCGGCCGGCGTTCTGCTGGGCCTTGACCTTGGACGCCAGCTCGGGGGCCGGTGCCTTGACGTAGGTGATACGGGACACGAGGTCGGGCTTGGCCTTCCGGTACTCCTCGAAGGCCTTCTGCATCAGCGCAAGAGCGCCGCCCACATCGATCACGTTGAGTGCTACAGGCGATTTCGGAAGAGCAAGTCCCTGGGCGCGGGCGCCCGTGGAGGCCAGGACGGCCATACTGGCAGCGCCCCCAATGAGTGTACGGCGATCGATGTGCTTCTGCTGACCTTCCATGTCTTCTTCCCCTTCTGGTTTGTTACACGACACGCGTTCCGGCCGATGACGTCCTTCTTCAGCGCATATCGACCCAGCCGCTACGTTCGACGATGCACGGTGCCTCCGTGTTCGACCTGCAGAATCTCTCCATCCTCAGACCAGCTGACATGCCCCGCCGGGGGGATGGGTAATCCGTGTGCTCTCAATGCCGGAGCCAGCATCGATCGAGGATTATCGCAGGCCATCCGGATCGCCTCTTCAGGGCTTGCGAGCTGCCATCGCACGACGTTACCGACTGCCTGGTCCAGGGTCAGCGCGGAGCCGGCAAGATAACGGCTGCCCGGCAGCCGGACACTGCCGTCCGTCCCATGCTCGATGTCCATTCCGGCGAAGGAATAGCGTCCAGGGCAAGCGGCAGCGGCGGAAACCGCATCCGACACCAAAATGGAGCGATCGATCCCTTTCGCACGAAGCATCGTTTTCAGCGCCGGTCGTGGGAGATGAATGCCATCGGCGATGAAGCTCGCATGCAAGTGCTCCTCGGCGAGCTGGGCAAAGATCGTGTTGTCGAGTTTATGCAGCGTCTGCGGAACGCCGTTGCCGAGATGCGTGGACATGCGTGCACCCGCCTCAGCCGCCATCGCAACCGTATCCGCATCGGCGGAAGAATGGCCGACAGCGACGATCTTCCCGGCCCTACTCAGCACTCGAATGACGGCTTCGCTGCCCGGCAGCTCGGGCGCGAGTGTCACGAGGAGAATCGGCCGCGACAGGTCCGCTTCGAGCCCGAAGACAAGTTCGGCGTCTGGCGCCGTCATAGCCTGCGGCGGATGACAACCCGCATAACCATCCGCTGGGTTCAAGAAAGGGCCTTCGAGATGGTATCCCGGCACCATGATCGGGCCCAGCCGGCTCTCCGCCACCGCGCGGTCCAGTGCGGCAAAGCGTTTGGCCAGGTCCTCGGCAGACGCTGTGATGATCGTTGGCAGGCAGGTCGTCACCCCCGTACCGAGCATCGCCGCAAGAGCACGATCCAGCGCATCCGCGTCCAGATCCGGCGCATTGAAGTCGACCCCGGCGAAGCCGTTGACCTGAAGGTCGAGAAGGCCCCTGCTCTGCATCGAGAACTCCGCTCTCGCGGTTAATCATGGGCGGCATGCGCCGCCCATGATTCCGCGTCCCGTGATTCCATGGAAAAGTGGTTGCTGGAAGAGCCGCTACTGCTTCATCTTCGCGCTGCCGATCTCGCGGTCCCACTTGTCGAACATTGCCACCAGAGGCTTTGCATCGAGTGGCGGCTCAATCGGATTGTCGGCAATCATGCTCGCATATTCCGGCCGGCCGAACTTCTTGATGGTGTCCTGGCTTTCCTTCGGGGCCATTTCGAGTGGCACCCCATGAATGGCGGGCCCCGGATACATGTAGCCGTGATCGTACATGTACGCTTGCTGCTCCGGCTTGAGAAGGTATGCGATCATCTGAAGAAGGGCATCGACCTTCTCCTGGGAAACGCCTTTGGGAATAGCCATGTAGTTGGCATCGCCCACCCAGTGGAAGCCCTTGAGGGTCGCGACCTTGAACTCCTCGGGCACGATGCCGAGATAGCGCGGGTTGATGTCCCATCCCGTCGTGGTCGCGATGATGTCGCGCGACCCCTCGCCCAGCTCCTTCATCGTTGCAGTCGTGCCGCCAGGATAGTAGTCGATGCAGCCGTCGAGTTGCTTGAGATAGGCCCACGTCTTCTCCCAGCCATTGACGGGATCCATCGGATCCTTGTCACCCAGGAGGTAGGGGAGCCCCATCACGAATGTGCGGCCCGGTCCGGAGTTCGACGGACGCGCGTACATGAACTTGCCTGGATGCGCCTTGCACCAGGCGAGCAGCCCTTCCGCCGTATCGGGAAGGTCCTTGACGCGGTCCGGCGCATATTCGAGCAGCGGACCGGACGGATACCAGTCGATCACGAAGGCCTGCCCTCGGCCCATCTTCTGCATTGCATAGGCCCCCGGATGATAGAGCTTCTCCAGGTCCGGGAAACGATCCTGGTATTTCGGCAGGATCTCGAGCCAGATGCCCTGTTCCATGCCGGCCGCCAAGGCATCGTTGCCGGTCAGGACGAAGTCGATGTCAACACGACCTGCGTCCTGCTGCGCCTTCAACTTCGCAGCAAGCTCCGGTGCGGTCGCCTTCGTGAAAACGAAACGCGAGACGAGATCCGGATGATCCTTCTTGAAATTTTCGATGGCTGGCTGACTGATCTGGAGATCGCCAGCCACGTCGATGACATTGATGGTGAGAGGGGCTTTCGGCTTGGCCGCGGGAGTTTGGGCAAAGCTGCCGGTGGTCAGAACGACTCCAGCCGTCAGGCACGCGGCTGCACTCAACGCGTTTCTCAGTTTTGTACTCATTGGACGTTGCTCCTTCCTCTGGTTGTTCTCTTGAGACCCGCCCTGGTCCGCCTCACTCCGGATCCCGATCTGCTCCAAGAAGAGAAGTCGATGAGAGCTTGCCGGCAGATGCAGGGTCGAGAAACACGTGGCAGGCCGGATGCCTTTGAAGGATAGACGCTGGACAAGCTGGGGTGACCGGCCCCTCCAGCGCCTTTTGAACCGCATCGGCCTTTCGCGCGTCGGGCACGGACAGGACGACGAGGTCGCTGGCCATGATCTGGCGAATACTCATGGAAATGGCGGTCTGCGGCACGTCGTCGAATGTCGGGAACCATCCTTCCCCGAATTGCTGCCGTCGGCAGACATCATCGAGTTGAACGACGATGTATGGATCATCCACATTGAAATCGGCTGGCGGATCGTTGAAGGCGAGGTGCCCGTTCTCCCCTATGCCGGCGAAGGTCACGTCGATCGGGTGCGCCTTGACCAAGTCCCCGATCCGTGACACCTCCGCCTTGAGATCGCGCGCATCCCCTTCGATAAAATGAAACGCGCCCAGGGTCGGGAGCTTCGACGTGAATCGTTCACGCAGATAGCGCCGGAAGCTTGCCGGATGCCTATCCGACATCCCGATATACTCATCGAGATGGAATCCTGTCACCTTCGACCAGTCGATATCCGGCTCTCGCACGAGGGCATCAAGCATTTCAAACTGGCTTGCGCCGGTTGCGATAATGATGCGAGCCCGGCCCTTTGCCGCGATCGCGTCGCGAATGGCCTGGGCGCCCATCGCGGCGGCGGCTTCTCCAAGGGCTGATTTTGTCGGATAAAGGTGGAGTTTCATGGGGTCCTGTTCGTTTCAGCTTCTGTTATGAGCTCTCGTCCGTGGCATGGATCGGGGTTTGGCATCCTCGGTGTGAGGCCGCTTTGCCGGTCGGCCCGTCGTTGCCCGAACAATGAGTTCCGTCGGGATGATGATACGTTCGTCCTGGATCTGGTCCTTGCTCAGGACCTCCGTCAGCAGCTTCACGGCCTGCGTACCTGCATCGGCGCTATGCGCAGCAACCGTCGTCAAGGGCGGATAGGTCGTGGCTGCCAGCACGTCGTCGAATCCGACGATGCTCATGTCTTGGGGAATGCGCCAACCGAGATCGGCAAGGCCGGCCATGATGCCCTGAGCCACGAGATCGTCGAACGCGACCGTTGCCGTGACAGGCATCTTCGCGAGTTCACCGGCCGCCTTCCGGCCAGCCTCGTAATTCGGGTGATAAGCAGGAACGGAGGTCAGACGGATTCCGAGTTCTTCGGCAGTCGAGATGGCAGCTTGCTGGCGCTGCTCGTTGGCCCAGGAGGCGGGTGGACCACTCACGTAGGCGATGTCGCGGTGGCCCAGGCTCGCAAGATGCTCGATGGCGGCGGCGATCCCTGCGCTGACATCCATCAGAATTCGCGGCAGCCCCTCGATATCCCGGTTGATCAAAACCAAAGGACGGCGCGCCGCGTGAGCTCGCACCCTCCCCTCGTCAAGGCGGGGCGAGGCCAGGATGAAGCCTTCCACCTGCGCCGCCATCTTGGTCAGAAGCATGTCTTCACGCTCCGGCTGCTCGTCCGAGTCGCCCAGGAAGACTGCATAGCCCACGTGATCGGCGTGAGCCTGCGCGGCGCGAATGAGCGGCGGGAAGAAGGGATTGGCGATATCCGGGACCACGAGGGCGATATTACCCGCGCGACCCGTACTTAAGGCGCGCGCAACCTGGTTCGGGACATAGCCGAGCTTTTCGGCCACTTCGTGGACACGTTTTATTGTTTCAGTCTTCAGGAGGTCGGGCCGGCTGAAAGTCCGCGAAACGGTGGCGCGCGAAACGCCAGCAGCTTCCGCCACTTGGCTGATCGTAGGCAGTCCCTTTGGGAGGCCTGTCAAACCGAAGCTCCTCGTCAAGGCCTCTTATGTAACCGGTTGCATAAGGATCCTGTCAAGCGAACTCCTACAGCCCATGCTATCGTGCGCCTGCTTGGCGTCGGCGAGCAGCTGTTCAATCACAATCTTGGGTCCGCGCGGCAGATCGGATTCGGCCTCTTCGATCCGCCAAGGTTTATGCGCCACGCCGCCCACAGCGACGCGTCCTGTGCCGTCCCGCTGAATGATCGCCGCCACCGCGACGAGAGCAAAGGCGTAAGATGCGCGGTCTCGCACCTTGCGGTAGATCTGCCGGCCGCCGGTGGGCGGTGGCAAGGTCGGTGCCGTAATGAGCTCACAGGGTCATGGGGCCAGCCTCCTAGAACCGTTCCGGCTTGAGCAGCGCCAGGACGAGGTAAACGGCGAGGCCCAAGGCGACGATGCCGCCGAGAAGAAGATCGAGGAACATGGCTTGGCCTCCCTCAGAGCCGTTCGGCGGCGCGGGCATACAGCGCCATCAGCGCAAAGAACCCGAGGCCGACGAGAAGATAGACAAGGTCGTACATGACAGCACCCTAACGTGAGTGCCGAACGCTACGCCCGGAGGCCATCAAATCTCGATTGGGAAGTGCGGCCCCGGAAATAAAGACGGCATAAAAGCCGCTTTGTACCGGCATGGGACGGCATCCATCGCGGTCCGCCTCAGAGACCATCCATCGGTGTCAAAGCGAACATTAGCAAGGTCGGCTCGGGGTCAAAATTGCCGCTCCGACCGCTTAACGAATGTCGGCCCTTGAGCGAGACGAACCGAACTCGTTGGGCGCGATTCAGGCTTGCCCGCACAGGAGACGCAATGTCTAAGCCCGCCAGTCTTCGTCGCGATCTGGCGGGCTCCATTGGCTTACACGGGGGATGCGGCCGACGGCCTCGCATGCTCCAGGAAGAAGCGCATCATCTCACGGCTGGCATCAGGTCCCCGTGACTCGGTGTAGGACCCACTCGGACTTCCACCAGACCAGGCATGGCCTGCCCCATGAAGAACCCAATGCTCGAGCAGCGGCTGCCCGCTGTCATCGTACGCGACCGTGCGGGTATAGCCGATCCCACCGGGAGCCTGCCCGTGGTTGACCGTAGTGCGGAGCTTCGCGCCCGCCCCCGACTGAGCAATGACTTGCTCCCCATTGACGGGGTGCACGGTCGTGTCACGATCGCCATGGAACACGATGGTCGGCACAGGCTGCTTGTCCCCACTGTGATAAGGCGCCCCGCCCTGCCGCATGGCGGCAAACGCCGAAGGCATGTCACGCGCGGCCCCACAGGCCAGGCCCGAGTGGACCCCCACGGCCGCATAGAGATCCGGGTAAGCCGAGCCCATGATCGCCGCCGCCGCGCCTCCGGCCGAGAGCCCGGCGACGTAGACCCGTCCGGGCGCGACCGAGAAGTCGCTCATGATCTGACGAGTGAGGCCGGCGATCAGCGAGGGCTCGCCCCGATCCCTCTGCTGATCGGCCGCGTTGAACCAGTTCCAGCACCTGGAGATGTTGGCCGACTGGGTCTGCGCCGGATAGGCGACGAGGAACGTCTGCTCCTCGGCCAGTTCGTTCATCCGCGTGCCTGCGGCAAAATCATCGGGCGATTGGGTGCAGCCATGCAGCATCACCACGAGCGGCACAGGCTGACCCGCGTAGCCGCTTGGAACGTAGAGCTTATAGATGCGGCTTCCCGCTGGGTTGGCAAAGGTCCGCTCGTCGAAGCGGGCTCCCTCCGGCAACGGGGCTGGCGCACGTGGCGGGATTGGACCGGCCAACCCGTCGAGGCCGAGCGCCGAGCCGGGCTGACCCATGCGGTTGAGGAAGCCTCGTAGCGCCTCCGGCACCTGCGGCTGGGCCGGGCCTCCGTCAAGACCGGGAATCTCTGGGACAAAGTGCGAAGGGTTGAAGTTTGGTGGAGTCCAGGCTCCTCCCCTGGAGGATGGCGGTACCATGTCGATGATCCGAGTGGCCCGCCCCAAGGGATATTGGCCGGCATCTTCGCCGGTATTGCTGGAGGAAGCCGGCGGATTGGTGCCTGAAAGCCCTCCCTGAAGGATAGCCATGGCTTCCGCGAGCCGGCCTTCTCGGGTCAGACGGGTTGCTTCGAGAACATTGCTCTGCAGTCTTGCGTTCATCAGTTTGGTCCTGTTGTCGGGCAAAGCGGAACCTGCCCCTTCCTGTGGGGAAGGGTTGGGTAGGCTCCGGAGCATCGGGCGCAAAAGCGGGAACCGGTCTTGCCTGGAAAGATGCTCAAAAACAGTGCCTTACAGCGCCGGATGTGCGTTCGATGCTGTAAACACGGTGAGACGGGCGTGAGCCCTGGCGGTCAGCGAATGCGGTCCTTCAGCGCCTCTTTGACAGCGG
The DNA here is from genome assembly GCF_041276405.1 of Microvirga sp. TS319. Lineage (NCBI taxonomy): Bacteria > Pseudomonadati > Pseudomonadota > Alphaproteobacteria > Hyphomicrobiales > Methylobacteriaceae > Microvirga > Microvirga sp. TS319. Next base: position 1,031,529 of record NZ_JBGGGT010000001.1, read on the forward strand.
GGCTGGCGTGCAAGGCGCCGAGCACGTGAACGGAGGCGATTGTCTGTCGGGCCAGCTCGGGCGCGACATCGCCGGCGATGCTGGCGAGACCGAGAACCTGGATGTGCAACACTTCGCCGGCCGCTTGCACGGCCTCGAGGTCCTGGCGGCTGTAGTGGCGCAGGCCAAGGTCGAGTTGGTGTCGTGCGACGGATTTCGTGACCGCGTCGTTATGCCGGTCGAGCTGGTTTCGTATCGCCGTCCGGATGAAGTCTGTCCTGTTTGAATAGAATCCCTCCTGGACCAGGAGGTCGACATGGCCGAGGTCGACATAGCCGAGATTGATCGTGATTTTCTCGCTGTCGGACGGCCTAGGCCGAAGTTCGTGCACGTTGTTTGCCATAATAACCATCCTCATACCATCCACCTGGATGGTAGATAAGAGTGGTTACAGAGGGATTCAAGACCCAATTCCGATTTGCGCTGAACGCCTCTGTTGCACCAATGAGATTGGGCGAGCTGTCTCAGGAGCCTGGGCCCCTGGGTCACATCAGCCTGTCACGTTGGTTCTCTGTCGTGACCCGATATGCAGGGTGGGCCTGGAGCATCGGACCCAAAAGTGGAATCCGCTTTTGGGATTGAATCCGATGCTCCCTTCTTGGAAAGAGCGCATCGTTCATTGCGGACCCGAAGGGCCGCGTCAGCGAATACCGGGTCCACTTTTCGCTAGCGCGGCCCGCTGGGTCCGCACGATGCGCTAACTGTCCGGATGTGAGCCTCCTTTGCAGCTGCGACAACTTGGAGGGCTTGCGGCAACGCATCTGGATCGGGCGGCTTCGCGTGCCGGTTGGCTGACTTCGGCTCGGCGGGGCAGACCGTCAAAGCGCCAAGCATATGCCTCAATCGCGCAACGCACCTGATCCCCAACTACGTCTCGCCACCAACAGATTAGACAAACCGGAAATCATCGGCGTGGAGGCTTGAGCGCTGCACGTTCTTCAGCGTGATCGTGTTGCTCGTATCGACCGTAATCACCACATCGGAACCGACTTGAGATGCTGCCGCCAGCACGGTTGTCACATCTGCAAAGAGGCTCGTGCTGAACTCGATCACATCACCGGATCCGGCACCGGCCTGGAAGTCGGTGACGACGTCCTTCCCGAAGCCCGTCGTAAACGCGAACACGTCGGAACCAGCACCTCCCGTCAAAGTATCGTTTCCTGCGCCGCCGAAGAGGATATTGGTCGCTGCATTGCCGATCATCACGTTGTTCAGGGTATTGCCTGTGCCGTTGATCGCCGATGTTCCGATCAGCGTCAGGTTCTCCACATTGGCGGCAAGGCCATGGCTGATCGAGCTCTGAACCGTGTCGGTGCCCTGGCTCGCCGCCTCGATGACCACATCGCCTGCATCGTCGACCACGTAGATATCGTTGCCCAGACCGCCGCTCATCTGATCGGCGCCCTCGCGCCCATCCAGTGTATTTGCGCCAGAGTTCCCGGTGAGGACGTTGTTGAGGCCGTTGCCGGTGCCATGGATCGCCGCGGTCCCCGTCAGGGTCAGGTTCTCGAGATTGGCTCCCACGGTCAGGGTGATGGAGCTCTGCACGGTGTCCGTGCCCTCGTCAGCGGCCTCCACGATCATGTCCGCCACACTGTCGACGATGTAGGTGTCATTCCCGACCCCGCCGGAGAGCAGGTCGTTCCCTGCTCCGCCATTCAAGGTGTCATCCCCGATCCCACCTTCCAGCATGTTCGCGCCGGAGTTACCCGTCAGCACATTGGCGAGCTCGTTCCCCGTGCCGTTGATGGCTGCCGTGCCCGTCAGGGTCAGGTTCTCCAGGTTGGCACCCAGCACATAGCCGATCGCGCTTTGAACCGTGTCCGTGCCTGCACTGGCCGCCTCCATCACACCATCGCCGATGTCGTCGACGATATAGGTGTCGTTTCCGGCGCCACCGCTCATCTGGTCCGCGCCTGCGCCGCCATTGAGCGTATTGGCGCCGGAGTTCCCGATGAGCACATTATCGAGTGCGTTGCCTGTCCCGCTGGCAGCGATCCCCGTGAGGGTCAGATTTTCCACAAAAGCACTCAGGGTAAAGCTCACGGAGCTCTGGACGGTGTCGATGCCCTCGTTGATCGCCTCGATCACCACGTCCCCGGCGTTGTCGACGATATAGATGTCGTCTCCAGTGCCGCCTGAGAGCGTATCGGCTCCCGTGCCGCCGTTGAGGGTGTCGTCCCCTGCCCCGCCCGTGAGGACATTCGCGCCGGAGTTTCCGGTCAGGGCGTTCGCCAGCTCGTTGCCTGTGCCATTGATCGCAGATGTTCCGGTCAGCGTCAGGTTCTCGATGTTGGCAGCAAGGGTATAGCTGACGGAGCTCTGGACCGTATCGATGCCTTCGCCTCCCAGCTCGATAACCGTGTCGCCCGTGTTGTCGATCACGTAGGTGTCGTTGCCGAGCCCACCTGTCAGGGTGTCGGCTCCGGCGCCGCCGTTCAGGGTGTTGTTGGCGGCATTGCCAAGCAGGACATTGTCGAGGGCGTTACCCGTCCCTGTCGTCGCCGTTCCAGTGAGCATCAGGTTCTCGAGATTGGCTCCCAAGGTCAGGGAGACCGAGCTCTGAACGGTGTCCGTGCCCTCACCGAGGGCTTCGGCAATGATATCGCTTGCGCTCTCGACGATGTATGTGTCGTTGCCGAGCCCTCCCACGAGGGTATCGACCCCGGCCCCACCATTCAGGATGTCGTCGCCGCCGTCGCCATTCAGCGTATTGGCGGCCGAGTTGCCGGTCAGCACATTGGCAAGCCCGTTCCCGGTGCCGCTGATGGCAGCGGTTCCCATCAGGGTCAGGTTCTCCACGTTGGCAGCAAGCGTATAACTGGCCGAGCTTTGAACCGTGTCCGTTCCCTCGCCCGCGTTTTCGCTAATCAGATCGCCGCCATTGTCGACCACATAGGTATCGTTGCCTTCGCCGCCGATCAGGAGATCGGCCCCGGCACCACCATTGAGGGTGTCCTGGCCGGCCCCTCCATCGAGCGTATTGGCGCCGGCATTGCCGGTAAGAAGGTTGGAAAGCGCATTTCCGGTGCCGCTGATGGCAGCCGTGCCGGTGAGAGCCAGGTTCTCCACGTTCGCCGCGAGGATGTAGCTGCTGGCGGAACTTTGCACCGTGTCGATATCGGCGCTCTCTGCCTCGACAATGACGTCGCCGCCATTGTCGACCACGTAGATATCGTTGCCGGCACCACCGATCAGGGTATCTATGCCAGCCCCGCCATCGAGAGTATTGGAGCTGGCATTGCCGACAAGCACATTGTCGAGGGTGTTGCCTGTCCCGCTGATGGCGGTGGTCCCGGTGAGGGTCAGGTTCTCCACGTTGGCCGCAAGGGTCAGAGTGACGGAGCTCAGGACCGTATCCGTGCCTTCGTCGGTGAGTTCCGTGATCACATCGCTCGTGCGGTCGACGACATAAGTGTCGTATCCGAGGCCACCGATGAGCGTATCGCTGCCACTCCCGCCATCCAGCGTATCGTCGCCGCCCCCGCCGCTCAGCTTGTTGAAGCCGGAGTTGCCGGCCAGCACGTTAGCGAGTTCGTTCCCCGTCCCACTGATGCCCGACGTGCCTGTGAGGATCAGGTTCTCCACGTTGGCGGCAAGCGTATAGCTGACAGAACTCTGGACGGTGTCGATGCCCTCACCGGCGTTCTCGACGATGATGGCTCGCCCTTCGAAGATGTAAGTGTCGTCCCCCAAACCGCCGAGAAGGGTATCGTCGCCCGCGCCTCCCGATGTCGTGCTCCCGCCAAAGCCGATGATCGTGTCATTGCCGAGGCCACCATTGATCAGATCGGCGACACCCCGGAAGCCATAGATCGTATCGTCCCCATCCGTGGCTCCCATCAACTGCTGCCGGATTTGCTCTATGGTCAAGGAGTCTCCGCCGCTGAACTGAAACCTCTCGATTCCGCTGTTCGGCGCATAGAACTGATCGTCGACCGTAATTCTTTGACCCGTGCTTGTGATGTCGATGTACAGGTCGTTCCTATCGCCAGTTGACCGGGAGAAGACGAGATCATTCAGCCCAATTCCTGGGCCAAAGAATAGAATGTCCTCATCCGGACTGCTCGTGCTCCCTGGGTCCGTTATCGTATCGCTGCCTTCATTGATATTGTATCCATATGTATCGCCGCCTTGGCCGCCGTTCAGAAGATCGTCGCCTTGACCGCCGTTCAAGGTATCCTGGCCATTGCCAGCATAGAGTTCGTCGTGCCCTTCTCCACCAAGCAACCAGTCCTCTCCATCCAATCCATCGAGCGTATCGTCGCCTAAACCGCCGGACACGACATCGTCCCCCCCAAAGGCTTGGATGACATCGCTCCCGTCAGTACGGGCATTGCTTAGGATCATCGCACGCAGTTGGGCGGCGCGTAGAATCTGGCCGTCACCGAACGTGATCTTCTCGACACCGATTGCAGCATCCGACGAGAATTGTCCGTCGAGCATGATGAAGCCATCGCTCCCTTGGAAGCTCAGGATAGCATCGTTGACGTCCTGCATCGACCGCGTGACAATCAGGTTCGAGAGGCGCAGGGTCGGCCCCAGAATGAGATGATCGGTTCCCCAAGGGGAACTGCCTGCGATCGTATCGCTCCCATCTCCCTCGTTGTAGCGGTAGGTATCGCTTCCAGCCCCGCCATCCAGCCAGTCGTCACCTGTACCGCCGATCAAGGTATCGTCTCCCGCGAAACCTTTGATCGTATCGCTCCCGGCGCCCCCATCGATATGGTTGCTCAAGGGATCGCCGTTAATCTCGTTCCCACCTTCGGTAGCGGCCAACGTAGCCCAATTATTGAACAACGTCTCCCGGGACCAAACTTCCCCATTTCCGAAAACAATTTCGTCGACGCCATAACGAAAGCCGGATTGGGAAAATTGCTCATCCAGCACGATGGTGCCGACAATCTCATCGCCATCGGAAATAAACTCAAGTCTCAGGTCATCCACATCCGAGGTCGAGCGGATCAACCGAGCATGGGATGAAACCAAGCCGGAACCTAGAACAAGCCGATTAACGGCTCCAGATTCGGAAGCGATATCAGAGATCGTATCGTCTCCATCACCAGGAGTATAAACGTACGTATCACTACCATTGTTACCGATCAGCTTATCGTTGCCGAATCCTCCGATGAGCGTATCGTTACCGCTTCCACCCTCGATCACATCATCGCCTGCTCCAGCCGCGATAAGATCATCGATCCAGAATCCCTTAACCGTGTCTGCGCCATCAGAGATCCTTGCATCAAGGATCGCCCTGTAGACATCCGCTTGCGTCCAGATCTGGCCGTCCCCAAAGACAATTCGGTCAACCTCAGGTCTACCGCCGAAGTCCTCTAGCAGGATGGACCCCATAGCCGAGCCATCGGTTCCTCTGAAATTCAGCGTAATATCATAAGGGTCGCTGGCCGATTGTGTGGCGCTGACGCTCGCAATCGTCAGGCCCGCACCCAGGATCAGCGTTCCACCAAGACTATCCGAAGTGGCGTTTGAAGTGCCGATCGTGTCGTTGCCATCGCCGATATTGTAAATGTAGGTATCCCTGCCCGTTCTTCCAGCGAGGTAGTCATCCCCAAGACCACCTTCCAGATAGTCGCTCACCCCATTGTACCCGATAAGCACATCATTTTCGGACGTCGCGACAAGCCCTTTCGCGCGGATTGTTTCTTGTGACCAGCGAGTACCGTCCGCAAAGCGAATTTCCGAGACTCCCCAGTACCAGGCTAAGAATTGATTGCGGATCGTCAGCGTGTCCTGAGTGCCTGCGATCGTCAGGATCAGATCGTTGCCTCTGCTGTCCTGAGAGAGAACAAGATCATCAGGTGCTACTCCGTCAGCAAGAATCAGAATATCGCCTGATGAGGCCCCATCATCGATCACATCCTGACCATAACCGCGCCCGAATATGTATGTGTCTGCACCGGATCCCCCTTTTAGCGTGTCGTTGCCAGCACCGCCGTCGAGAGTATCGGCGGACGAGAACCCGGTCAGGAGGTCGCCCAGAGGCGTGCCGGCCAGAAGGTACGTACGGATCGTCGCGCGATCCCAAACCGTACCATCGGCAAAGACGAACTCTTCGATGCCTGGCCCATTCTGACTGAATGCCTCCTTGATGGTTAAGCGATCGGATGATCCTGAAATCCGAACAATGAGGTCAAGCGTGATGTCGTCCCTGGCAAGGATGAGATCAGCCGGCGTGACATCGGCGCCCAAGAGAACTCGGTCGATACGGCCATCATCTTTCTCGATGATCGTATCGGAACCGGAACCACGTCCGAAGATATAGGTGTCGGCTCCAGTACCGCCCTCAAGGGTATCATCTCCTGCTCCTCCGTCGAGCGTATCGTTCCGACCGTTCGCCCCAACGAGATAGTCTGCACCTTCCGTCGCAGGAGACAGGCTCATATAGACATCCCACCACTCGATCGCCGTGCCATCGGCGAACTCGAAACGTTCGATTGCCGGTTTGCCGGGTGTCAGCTGATCCAGGATCGTCAAACGATCACCCGTGCCTCCGATCTCAACCACGAGATGATTGGTCCCGTTCTCCCGCCGGAAGACAACCTCGTCGGGCAGGACATCGGCCGTGAAACGCACCCTGTTCAGTTCGTGGGTGCCAAGCCCACCGGTTCCGATGCCATCGTACTCGCGGATCGTGTCAATGCCGAAACCGCGACCGAAAAGATAGGTATCATCGTGTACTCCCCCGCGCAGAAGATCGTTGCCGCCTCCGCCGACCAGGAGGTTTTCATGGAAGAAGGAGCCCACCAGGGTTTCGCTTTCTCCTGTTCCGACAAGAGAGCCAAGGATCTGTTCATAGGAAAGCTCGACCCCTTCCACTGCGAGCGTTTGCTCGACCGCCGCCTTGAACTGCCAGTCGTCCACTGAGAACTGCGATCGGCAGGCTTCGAGCACCAGGAACATGCTGCTCCAGTACTGGAGCTTGGCAAGCTCGCCTGCAGGTGCGTACGTGCGAAGATGGTCCAAAACCGATCCAAGCTGGCTTCCTTGCGGCAGGTTCAGAAAAATTCCGGACCTGAAACTCAGGCCGGGAAAGAGCTGCTGCCCGAGATCCGTCTGCGCCAAGATCTGCGTGAGCATTTTCCCTTTGAGGTCCTGCCAGTACTGGGTGATTTGATCCGCGACGCCGGCATCCGCGCGTTCATCGGCCATCCATAGCTCTGTTCCTTGCAGGAACGGGCTGCCTGTGAACTTTTCGAAAGCCCGGAGCAGAGCGGCATCGACATATTCGCCACGGGCAAAGGTGTCAGCCGTTTCGATGCCCGCCCATTTGTACATGAGAGCATTGATGCGTGCGGCGAGGCTGTAAGCGTCGGCTACCGCCAACCCGGCCAGCTCCGATACCATTTGCCGGAGAACCGGATCTCCCTTCATCGCAAGATGGAGATCCTTCAGGTCGCCTCGCCCCTGCAGATTAGGCAGAGTGGTGTTCCCGGGATCCGTCACATCCTCTCCAGGATCCAGCACGACTTGTCGATCCAAGGTGAAGAAGGCATTGCTCACCGAGGATTGCGACCCATCGGTCCGCGTGAAGGTCGACGTGGCCTCAAGTCTGCTTCCCTCGATCCAGTCGGGATCCGGTTGCCAGATGAGGGAGAGGCGCGCGATTCCGTGCGATGCCAAGGTGCCAAGTTCGCTTGCCTGGCTGAATCCGTCGCCGTTGCGGTCTCGCCAGACCAGGATTTGAGAGAAGCTCACGTCCTGGCTGTCAATGACGGTATCGAAGTTGCTGTCGAATAGCCCCAACTCCCTGAAGCCCACGAGAGACCCATAACCCAGGGCCGACGACAGGGCCCCGCCGCCAATGAGCTCGGACAGGTCGTCGATGATGCCGTTGCCGTTGCGATCGAAGGCTAAAAGCGCATCGTCCGGTCGGACCCAGCCCGTCCGTTCAGCCAATCCGTCGCAATCCAGATCGAAATAGGCTCCTGAATCGCTGAGGTCGTACAGCTCGATACCATCGCCGTCCAGATCGAGAACGAGCGGATCGACCGGGCGTGCGCCCGGGGGCAACGGGGGCTCTGGCGGATCGCCCTCCTTGCGGTCTCGAAGGATTATTCCCCCGTCGCCGTTCGACCAGTTTTCGACGATCACCGTGCTGCCGTCCGGAATCTCTATCATCAAACCCGAGCCAAACTGCGTATACTCCTCTCCATGCGAGCCTACATAGGCGACTGCCCCCTCCTCGCTTTGCGTGCCGCCGGTGAGGAAGACGTCGCCCCATTTGATGCGGTCGCTGCGCTCCGGATCCTTGACGATGTCGCCATCACCTACGATGAACGTGTCCCCACCCGCGCCACCGGTCAGAGTGTCACTGGCGCTACCTCCAGCCAATACGTCATCCCCACCACCGCCCCTGATCTCCACACCCACGTTCGTTCCGCTAAGATCGATCCAGTCGCCCTGTTCGCTGCCGACGATCAGCTCGACGTTTTTCAGAATGATTCCGGAGGCACCGTTTGTAGCATCGCTGACGTGGACGCCAGACGTGGCTTTGGAGAAGTCGACTGTATCCCTGCCTCCGCGACCGTTGATTTCTTTTTCGTTCCCTGAAGCAATGAACTTGTCGTCCTGATTGGTCCCCTCAAATCGCTCAAAGTTCCTGATCCCGAGGACGCGCTCACCACTCTTGAGCTGACCTTCGACAGCATCGACCTCAAGCGGGCCTTCGAGATAAATGGCACTGAGCTGATCGACCCCGTTGCCGCCGTTCAGCGTCAGCTGAGCCACACCTTCGGCGAAAGATTGGAGTTGGAACAAGTCGTCCTGATCCGAACCGGCGATCTCTTCGACTCCGTACAGAGCTGTGGTGCCCGAGTCTGAAACCACGGTAGCGATATGCTTTGTCGGCGCTTGAATGGCTTTTATGATGACGTTGAGTGCTGATCCTACGACTGAAAAGTCGGCCTTGTCCAAACCATCACCACCATCCAGGATGTCGCTTCCACCGGACGCCTGGAGGACGTCGTCGCCTGCACCCCCATGGATGAAATTTGCACCTTCGCTTCCGGAAAGAACGTCATCGGCATTAACCCGGCCAAGAACAACATCAGAGGCGAGAACTCCTCCTGCAGGGAAGAGACCACCATAAGCAGCTTGCAGAAAGCTGTTCACGCGAAGCGCAGTAGATGCAATCGTGGCAGTGGAACCGCTTCCGTAAGCCGCATTCCAGGCATTGGAAATATTCGCCACCCAATCTCCGGTGGATCCGACGAACTTGATCATAGCCAGAGCATGGCAGGTATCCGCCGGATGTTCGAGGATATTGTTGTTCAGAGCCGTGTCATATCCGAGGAAAAGAAAAAGTGGATTTCCGGCCCATCCGCCAGGATCGCCGTTGAAGATCGTCGTTGCCGCAGGTTCAGCGTCTTTTTGTGCTATGTCAGCTATACCTGGAACATGACGGCTAGCGATGATGTCACCCAATACCTTTGAGGCGATCGTGTCGGAAGCATCTTGGAGGAGATTAAGATCAAGATTTTCTCCGTACCTTGTTTGGTATTGTGCGATGGTGTAGGCGCGGATGAACGCACTTTGGCTTCCGATATTCTCGTTAACGTCAGCAGCGCCCTTGAGCCAAGCGATGGAGGCATTCAATTCATCGCGGCCATTAGCGAGCTCGGCGACCCGCCGATAGGCTGCGGCATATCGCTTTGCAGAAAGCAGCGCCTCAATCTCATTCACCTGAGAGGTTGTAAGGGTAAATTCGTCGGACACATCGGACATTATTTGCGCTCGTTCTGCTGACTAAATTAGGGGTTCGTGAAAGACTTGATCAGCCGCTCCACCTCTTCGAGAGTACGCGGCCAATCGCTGGCAGGATGGGGGGGATCGTTCAGGTCAACGCGGATGAGAGTGCCAGGCTTGATCTGTCCCCAGATGCCGCAGGAGGTGCTGGGCTCATGCGTCGGCGCAGGTCCACAGCGTGCTGCTATTTGATTTCTGAAGAGAAGAGGCCCTGTTGAAAACAGTTCGAAGGTTCCGTTGTGATCGGCACGGCGGAACAATCCGTCGCTCACCAAGGCTCCAGTCGCCTTCTCTGCGGGAGGATGGCTTGCAGGTGCATATTCAACGGCGATGATATCCAATCCCTCCAGGCGAACGAATTCTGGGTACCGTTTCATGATCAAACTGAGAGATCTCTGCCCAAGTGAAAAGCCATCAGCTGTGGCGGGAGGATCCTCGGGCCGCTGGCAATATTCCTGGACGCGCCGACCGTCCCGGATCTTGTCCCGCGTTGGAAATGTTTTTCTGCCCACATATATTGTTGGCTGGAACGCAGCAGGTAGTCTGTAGACCGTTTCCTGGATCTTTATTCTGACTGTTTCGGCAGGCACGCATGGCTTACTGCAGCCTGCCAGGAGGTCACACACGATGATGATCGCAACTGTGAGAAAGCGCTTTTGGATCAAGACTGCCTCCTGCTGAATACAATGACTCACGCAAAAATTTTCATATCGAGAGATTGACGTCGGCAATGTCCACGTAGAATACGACATAGTTCAGCGTGAAGACGATGATCACGAGAAACAGCAAGCGGAGAATGAGCATCGCCCCCGGCGAGGTCAAACGGCGTCTTGCAACGCTTTGATCGTCAGCCATCTCAACTCCTCCTACACATTCGCAGACACCTACTGTGGTGGACTGAAGCTGGTATCTTGGAGGAAGAGCAACATGTCCAGCATAGCGCCGACGGGACCGCTGCGGAGGTGAGGAAGCGCCGGATACGTCACGGACAGCCATCTGCAATCTCTCGGCATCACTGGTTCGCCAGCTGACAACCTACGATACAGGTGACAACATTCCTTTCTTCGGTTCAACTACATGAACGTATAGGCTGCGATGCGTGAGGCGGCTCGATCCAGTTCTGTCAGGTGACAGAAACGCGCCTTCGTACACCCGGTTCTCTATGGAGAGGGCTTGTGCAAAGTCCCGTCTCATCATCAAAAGTTGCAAAACCAACTCTCGGCAGAGTTTTGTAAATATCGATTGGCTACGCCCGCCTTTCTATCCTGGACAAAACCCCGCCCCGCAGCTCGACCCTCTCAAGGTCGCCGGGTGCGAGTGGATCTTTCAGGAGACGGCTTCGGGCGCGCGTCAGGACCGGCCGCAGCTTGGCGAACCTCCTCAGGTTCTGAACCGTCGCCGCGAGCAACAACCGGGTCTCCCGCCCCACTCGGCCCGCGTAGTCTCAGACGTGCCAGCCTCAAGATGCGTTTGAGGTAAGCCCGGTCGCAGCGCCTCGTCGAACCGCCTCGCGAGCATCCTGGCCGCCCGCTGCGCGGGCAGGCACAGGCATGTGTCGCGGATCAGAATAGTCGCGGAGAACGACGCTTCACGGCAGTTTGACACAAATCCAATATGTTGATATCAACTTGTAATCACGTTCAAGATGCACGAACTGCGCCCCCAGCGAGCCCGAGGGAAACGTTCGGTCCAAGAGTCCCGATGCATCGACAATCTCGCCGAGACGGAGGAGCAGGATGACGAACTCTCACTATCGCTGGGTCATCGTTGCGGCAGGCGGCCTTCTTGGCTGCATGGCCATCGGGGCAATGTTCTCTCTGCCGGTTTTCCTGCTGCCGATCTCACGAGAGACCGGATGGTCCGTGACCGGCATCTCCAGCGCCATGACGATCGGGTTCGTCTCCATGGCCTTGGCGAGCCTGATGTGGGGAACTCTGTCGGACCGTTGGGGGCCCCGTGTCGTCGTAACGATCGGTTCGATCGTCCTATCGGCGGCTTTGGCCGTCGCGAGCCGCGCGACATCTCTCATCGAGTTTCAGCTCGTGTTCGGGTTGGTGGTGGGTGGCGCCACGGCGGCGATCTTTGCGCCGATGATGGCCTGCGTCACAGGCTGGTTCGACACGCATCGCAGTCTTGCCGTGTCCTTGGTGTCCGCCGGCATGGGAATGGCGCCGATGACCATGTCGCCGTTAGCGGCATGGCTCATCTCCGCTTATGACTGGAGAACGTCTCTACAGATCATCGCCGCCCTTGCGGCGGCCGTGATGATCCCGGTGGCGCTGTTGGTCCGCCGGGCACCGGCTCTCGAGGACCGGAACGGTCCCGCCTTCCCGGGTGGAGAGGCGCACGGTGCCATGTCCATGGGCCAAGCCATGAGGTCACCCCAGTTCATCATCCTTCTTCTGACGAACTTCTTCTGTTGCGCCACACATGCCGGCCCGATCTTTCATACGGTGAGCTACGCGATCACCTGCGGCATTCCCGTGATTGCCGCCGTTTCGATCTATAGCGTGGAGGGACTGGCCGGCATGGGTGGCCGCGTCGTGTTCGGTCTCATGGGGGACCGGTTCGGCGCCAAGGGCACTCTGGTCGCAGGATTGTTGCTGCAGGCTTTCGCCGTCCTGGCATACGCGTTCGTGAGCGAGCTCGGCGCATTCTACGCCGTGGCAGCGTTGGTCGGCTTCGTTTACGCCGGCGTCATGCCTCTCTACGCCGTCCTCGCGCGCGAGAACTTCCCTCTGCAAATGATGGGTACGGTCATCGGCGGGACAGCCATGGCCGGCGGCTTGGGGATGGCCATAGGGCCATTGGCCGGAGGGCTGATCTACGACACCATGGGAAGTTACGTTTGGCTCTACATCGGCGCCTGGGGCCTTGGGCTCGGGGCCTTCCTGATCTCCCTGACCTTCAAGCCATTCTCCAAGGGTCAGCCGGCCATGGCGGCTGCTTAGCAACGGTTCTGACACGCGGGCCACTTCTGCGCGCGCTATGCTCACTTGCCTGCGTCGGCTGCATCGAGGTGCAAACTCATCCGGAGAATGGCCTCCCCCGCGTCCTCACCCGCATCGAACACGTAATCGGCGGCTGCGATATGAAACAACCCGCGAGCGACGTCATAGCGGGCGAGCAGTCGGGACTCGATCGGGAGGGTGACACGGCGGCTTTCGCCAGGTTCCAGACGGACACGTCCGAAGGCTGCAAGCCGTGGCACGAACCCGGCAGGACCCGGCAGGGACACATAGATCTGCGGTGTGTCCGTACCGGGCTGCTTGCCGACATTGGTGACCGTCAGGGACGCCAAAAGGGCGCCCTCTCTCCGCTCCACGGAGAGATCGGAGAGAGCGAACCGGGTGTAGGAGAGGCCAAAGCCAAAGTGGAAGAGCGGGTTCAGGCCCTGGCGGGCGAACCAGCGATAGCCGACATCCGAGCCTTCCACATCATAGGGGATACGGACAATGCCGCCCTTGATGGGCCTGCCCGGGCTCGACGCCATGAGCGCGGGATCGCTTTGCGTCGGACGTGGCAGTTGCCCTTCATCCATCGGGAAGGTGAGAGGGAGCCGTCCGGCTGGATTGACCTTTCCGAACAGGGTCGAGGCGATGGCCTCGCCACCAGCCGAGCCGGGATACCAGGCTTCCAGAACCGCCGGCACTTTGTCGAGCCACGGCATCGTGACCGGCCCGCCGGTTTCCAGCACCACGATTGTTCTGGGGTTGACGGTGGCAATGGCCTCAATCAGCTCATTCTGATGGCCCGGCAGGGCAAGGCCCGCCGCGTCGAGGGCTTCCGTTCGCCATTCCTCCGCAAACACGATGACGACATCCGCATCGTGTGCTCTTTGGGCGGCCGCCGCCACATCCGTGCCGTCCACATAGGAGACCACCCCGGAAGCCTCTGAGCGGATCGCCGAGAGAGGCGAGGACGGATGATAGACCTTCTCGGTACCAAATCCCATGAGATTGGAACCAGGCAGGCGGAGGCTGCCGGGCGGCGTGACGGATGAGGAGCCACCACCGGAGATCACCCCCATATCCGCATGTGCACCAATGACCAGGATATGCCGGGCATCGGGTGACAGCGGCAGCAGGTCGCCTGCATTCTTGAGAAGGACAATGCCGCTCTCGGCCACCTTGCGGGCTACGAGGCGATGTGCGGGAGGGTCAACTGCGTTGGATGCTGGCTTCTGCGCTGCATCGATCACGCCGGTCGCGAACAGGCTGCGCAGGATCCGGCGCACCATGTCGTCGATGCGCGCTCGCGGCACCCGTCCCGCAGCCACCGCATCCTGCAACGGCCGCCCGAAATAGGGTGCCGGGTCCAGCATGGCGCCGGACTGCACGTCAAGCCCCGAGAGCACGGCCTTTTCGGTCGAATGGGTGCTGCCCCAGTCGGACATGACCCAGCCGGCATAACCCCAGTCCCGTTTGAGGACGCGGTTGATCAGGAAGTCGCTCTCAGACGCGTATTCGCCGTTGACCAGGTTATAGCCCGTCATCACGGAGCCGGGCTGCCCGACCTCGATGGCGATCTCGAACGCGAGCAGATCGGCTTCACGCAATGCCTCCTCCCTAAGGTCGGAGCTTGCCATCACCCGCCCATTCTCCTGGGCATTGACGGCGAAATGCTTGACGGTCGAAACAAGGTGCTGGGACTGGATGCCGGCAACCGATTGGCCGGCGATCAAGCCGGTGAGCAATGGATCTTCGGATACATATTCGAAGCTGCGTCCGCCGCGTGGTTCCCGGATGAGGTCGGCGCCACCCGCCAGTTGCACATTGAAGCCTCGCGCGCGGGCCTCGCTGCCGACAACCACGCCTGCCTCACGGGCAAGGGCGGGATCGAATGTGGCACCGAGCAGGAGCGAGGATGGAAGCGCCGTTGCGTCGTCACCCGGGCGCGTATCACCGCGGTTGGTGACCCCAAGGCCTGCATCGTTCTCGATGCGTGCGGGAATGTTCAGGCGAGGAATGGGTTGGTAATAGGCTGCCGCACCGGGCTGGGACGAGGCCGACGGAAGGCTGGGCACCGGCAGAAGTTGCGAAAGCCAAGAGAACTTTTCGTCCTCCGTCATTTGGCGGACGATGCTCTCGGCCCTCAGATCAGGCGAAACCTCAGGGCCTTGCCATGGGCGATGCTCTAGTGAGGGATCTGCCTGGGGTCGTGTCGGCGCGGCCGCAAGCGAGAGAAAGATCGTCAGGCTCATCGCGCCGGCTCTGCGTTTCAAGCGGTCCATGAGGCACCCTTCGGATTGTGAGGATTGGCACACTTGGAATCATTGGGCAGGCACAACAGGTCCAAGTCAGCGCATTCTCGACGCGCCGAGGCCTCCGGTCCGGCGAAGTCGGGGCTATGGGGGGCCTGCCGGTCGTCCGCCCTGAAAAGCCCTGACCGAAGCACAGGCTATACCACCCCGTGTGGCCGATCTGTGGCTCCGTGGAGCCGGATGGAGCCACGCCGGGCGCAAGGCGAAGTAAGACTGCGAAACCAGGTGGATGTGACCGATCTTGGTGCATGGCAAGCTCCGCGCGCCGAAGGCCAGGGCTTGCCAATCGCGCCGTGTGACGGCAATCTCAGCTCGGCAGGACATTGAGCGGGTGTATGCCGGACTATTTTCTCGTCCGGTGACAGGACATGAGGAACGACCAAATCATGATCATGGATGGTGGGAATACCGCTGCTGGAGAGACAGACGAAGCCGCTTTGTCCGAGCGTCGGGCGGGCCTTCTCAGCCGCCGGTCGTTTCTGGTCGGCTCGGCCGTCGGTGTCGGCACGCTAGGGCTGACCGGTTGCGTGACATCCGACGGCATGAGCTTCGCCGAGGCGACGAAGGTCTACGGGCCGGTGCCTGATGAGAAATTCCCGATCCCGGCTGTCGATATCAGCAAGGTCGATCCGAAATATTATCGCCGGACGGTTCGCTACGACACCAAAGAGGCGCCCGGCACGATTATCGTCGATCCTGGCAATTACTACGTCTACCGCGTCGAGGACGACGGAACCGCCACCCGCTATGGTGCCAATGTCGGCCGCGACGGCTTCCGATGGAGCGGTGACGCCTATGTCGGGCGCAAGGCCGAATGGGCGACCTGGACCCCTCCCAAAGAGATGATTCGTCGCCAGCCCGAGGCGGCCAAATACGCCGGCGGCATGCCGGGTGGCCTCGACAATCCGCTCGGAGCCCGCACGCTTTATCTCTATCAGAACGGCGCTTACACGCTCTACACGATCTACGCCAGCAGCGTCCCTGAATCGATCGGCACAGGCATCACAAGCGGCTGCGTCGGCCTCCTCAGTCAGGACATGATGCACCTCTATTCGCGAACGCCGGTCAAGACGAAGGTGGTCGTGCTGCCGGCATAGCAACGGCGCAAGCCCTGGCGCTGCCGGTGCGGGGCTGAAGATGGCGTTCCTGCTCCCTGAGCCGGCTACAGCATCGGACGCAAAGCCGGCTCCCACTTTTGCGTTCGATGCTCCCCTCTTGGATGAGCGCATCGTTCTTGCAAAAAACCGGATCCACTTTTTCGCACGATGCGCTAGCCCTCGTTGGAAGCAGGCAAGACGCAATCCATCATGGCATTCGCGCCAGCCTCATTCGGGCCCGAGAGAGGAGACGGCCTGCAAAGTCGACGCCATCAGCATCCGCGCGCCAGCGATGCTGTGAGCTGGCTCGACATACTCCGCCTCATTATGGCTGAGACCGTCGCGGCATGGCACGAAGATCATGGCGGCGGGAGCGACATGGCTCACAAACAATGCATCGTGAAAAGCCCCCGACAGCATGCGCTTGGTCGCAAGCGTCTGTTCCTTAGCCGCCCGGTCGAGACAGGCAAGCAGCGCGTCCGGAAAGGAGGCGGGAGACATTTCGAAGAAGCGGCGGCTCCGTGCGTCGCACCCAGCCGAATCTGCGGCATTCGCGCATGTCTTCACGATCAGAGCTTCCAACATATCGAGGCTTCCGGCGTCGGGATGCCGTAGATCCACCGTGAACGTGACGGAAGCCGGAATGGCGTTCACGGATCCC
The DNA here is from genome assembly GCF_041276405.1 of Microvirga sp. TS319. Lineage (NCBI taxonomy): Bacteria > Pseudomonadati > Pseudomonadota > Alphaproteobacteria > Hyphomicrobiales > Methylobacteriaceae > Microvirga > Microvirga sp. TS319. Next base: position 1,048,354 of record NZ_JBGGGT010000001.1, read on the forward strand.
GGCTCGACGGCGAACCGCCCCACCGTGAAGCGCGCGAGCTCGTCCTGCGGCATCACGGTGTCGAAGAGCGTCTTCAGGGCTGTGGCGGCGGCGGTCATCGGATCGCGGCGAAAGGAAAGCGCCGTCGTGCCCGCATGGGAGGCCTGCCCGATGATGGTGATCTCGAGCCAGCGGGTTCCCTGGATGCCATAGACGATGCCGACGGGGATGTTCTCCCGCTCCAAGGATGGCCCCTGCTCGATGTGCAGTTCGAGATAGCCCGTGATTGGAAAACCCATCGGCCGCATCCGTGCTTCCGGCAGCGCTTCGAGGGTTGCGTGCAGCTCGTCGGAGAAGATCCCGCCGGTACTTCCCCGCAGATCATTCCATTCCGCCGGGATGGCCTTCAGGGAGAACGCCATGGAGCCCATGCAGCCCGGAGAGAAACGACTCCCCTCCTCATTCGTCCAGGCGACGACCTCCAGCGGCATCTCTGTTTCGATCCCTGCATCCTCCAGGCTTTCGAGCACCTCGAAGGCCGCGAGAGTGCCGAGCGCACCATCGAAGCGTCCGCCCGTGGGCTGGCTGTCGAGATGGCTCCCGATCAGGAACGGCGGCCCATCGCCCCGCCCGCCCCGCCGGATGAAGAGATTGGCTATCGGGTCCTGGAATACCTGAAAGCCTCGCGCCAAGGCGAGTTCCGCCAGAAGGCGCCGCGCCTCGCGGTCTTCCACCGACAAAGCCTGCCGGTTGACGCCGCCCGCGGGGGTGGCACCGATGGCGGCGAAATCATCAAGGCGCTTCAGCAGCCTCTCGCCGTTAACCTGTGCTTGATCGGACATGTGTTTCTCCGCACGATTCAACGATAGGGCGCGTCGTGAAAGGCAATCTCGAGGCTCTGAGCCCGTCCGAAGATAAGGCTAAGCTTGGTGCGCTCGGCCGCATCGAGCGTCGCACCTGCCTGGTCGAGCAAATCCCTTAGCCACAGGGCCTGAGCGGCAAAATCCGCGTGAGCATGGAGATCGACCCATTCCTTCAAAAGCGGATCCCTGATCCGGCAGGAGGCGGCTTCCTTCGACCAGGTCCAATACATCCATTCCGCCGCGAACATGGCGGCCGCGATATCGAGAAACGTGCCGTCGCGGGCGATCTCAAGCATGCCTGACCGGAAGGCCGCCACCTCCGGCAGGCTCACGTCGAAGCTCTTGGGGTTGACGCCGCGCGACGCGAAGGTCCTTTCGAAATAGGCGATCTGCCGATTGGCGAGCGCGTCGAGAACCGCGATGAGCCGGCGCTTGTGCTCGATCCGCTCGGCCTTGGCGACCGCATAAGCGAAGATGGAGATCGCCGTGTCGACGAAGGCGCTCTCATAGACGAGATAGCGTTCGAAGACGTCCGTCGGAAGCCTGTCATGCTTGATGTCCCCGACGAAGCGATGTCCTATCATGGCGTCGAACACCGCGCAGTTTTCGCGCAGGATCTGTTGCGAGAGGGTTTCCGTCATGGTCTCAACTCTCCTACGCCGACTCGCCTGCGGTACGCAACGCACGCATGCGCTCGATGCTCTCCGCCCTATCGTCTCTGTCGAGACCGGACCCAGCCGGAGAGGCCGGGCAATGGATCATGCCGATGAGAACCTTGGCAGAGCTGCATAATTCTCTAATGGCGCTTGAAGATTTTCCAGAGATGCTCTTCATTTCTTATCCTGTTCGGAAATGAACCCATGGACGCTTACGTCATCGGCAATGTCGCCATCGATGAAACCCTCGCGGTCAGCGCCATGCCCGAACCGGGCGCCTCCATTCTCGGCTCGCCGCAATCCCACGACCTCGGCGGCAAAGGCGCCAACCAAGCGGTCGTGATGGCTCGGTGCGGCTTACGCACGCATCTCGTGGCCGGTGTGGGCGAAGACCTGCGGGGCGACCTGGTTCGCCAACGGCTCGCGGCGGAACCCGTGATACAGCATCTTGTTCCGCTTGCGGGTCGGTCAACGGATTTCTCCGTCATTCTCACCACACCGGATGGCGAGAACGCCATCGTCACCACGACGGATTGCGCCCAGAACCTGGATGTCGCGCAATGCGTCGCCGCACTGGACAAGGCGCAGCCGGGCGATCTTGCCGTGCTGCAGGGCAACCTGACCAATGCCGTCACGCGCGGCGTTCTCGAAGCCGCCCGATCGCGCAGGATGGTGACGGCGTTCAACCCCTCCCCCTTGCGGCCCTTCTTCGACGATCTCTGGAGCCTCGTCGATATCGGCTTTCTCAACGAAGGAGAGACTGTCGCCCTCACGGATGCCACCGGCGAGCAGGCTGCGCGAAAGCTTCTCGCCATGGGCGTCAAAGCGGTTGTGCTCACCTTCGGTCGCAATGGTTCGATGCTTGCCACGGACGACCGTCTTATCCGCGTTCCGGCCGTTGCCTGCCCGGTTATCGACACCACGGGCGCGGGCGATACCTTCATGGCGACCGCGCTCGCATCGGCCGCGCTTCGTGACACGGCTCTCGACCGGGCCGCCATCGAGCATGCAAGCAAAGCAAGCGCTCTCACGGTCAGCCGCCCTGGCACTCAATCGGCCTTTCCGACGATCGAGGAGCTCGCTGCGATCCTCGATCGTTAGAGCATCGGACGTGAAAATCGAAATCCGCTTTTGGGATCAATTCGATGCTCCCTTCCTGGAAAGAGCGCATCGTTCTTGCGGAAAACCGGGGCCACTTTTCGCACGATGCGCTAGCGTGCCTCAGTGAGCCAGCCGAGCAGGTTCTTCCAGAGACGGCCATAGCCTTGCCATGCGCAGAAGGCGGGTGACAGCCAGTGGGGACCGATATCCGACGTCCAGGCCGCCGTGCGTCCTTGCCCATGGGTGCCAAGAACCAGCAGCGGATGGCCACCGTGATCGTCGGGCAGGCGCGCCAGCACCTCCACATCCGCACGGTCGCGCAGTTCGACCTCGTTGACGCCGAGCAGCAGCGGCCATTCGCCCTCGAGACCAGCCAGGACGGGATGATCGGGACGGGCAATGGACGCCACGGCGCCTTCGGGTATCTCGACCCGGTCGTCATAAGGAAGGCACCTGACCGGCAAGGTGTCCTCCACCGGCGTTCGGCGCCAGCGAGCCTTGCCGTCGATGCCCTGGAACGAGAGGTAGCCGCCCACCATGAGCAAGCCGCCACCCTTTTCCACCCAGGCCTTGATCAGCTTCAGGCGGTTAGGGACCGTGCGCGAATGAAGCCATACGTCCGGGGGCAATAACAGGGAGTTGGAGCCGATGTCGGACAGGATGAGTGCATCATAGGCATCGAGCCCTGCCATGTCGTAGGGGAATTTTTCGACCGCCTCGTGGGCAGGCATGTAGGTCAGTGCGAAATCGCTGCCTTCCAGGGCCTGCACCAGCGGCTCCGCACCGAGGTGGAAGGTGACGCTGCCGAACTGGTCGAAGCCCTTATAGTGAGTGGCGGAGCTGACCCAACTTTCGCCGACGAGCAGAACTTTCTTAGTCATCGCATAACCATGTTCAAGTTGGTGGGTTTGGACAAAAGCGCTCAAGTCGCGTGGAACACTCTGCGGGGATTGTCCCGCATCATCTGATCGAGAATGGACTCGTTCAGTCCATGCCGCCGCAGGCGCGGCAGGAAGTGGCGCGGGATATAGGCATAACCGTTGCCGCCATACCGGGTCAGCATCATCTTCAAAAAGACATCGTGCGACAGGAGAATTCGGTCACCGTATCCTGCCTCCACGAGTTTCACGATCGCGCGGGCCGCCTCGTCATCGCTGGGGCATTGCACCTGCTGATCGGCATAGAAGAAATCCATGCCGATCATGTCGTATTCGATGAAGGCACCGCGCGCGGCCAGCTCCTGCTGATACCGCTGATCGTCATGGGAAGGATTCATGTGGCATAACACCGTATGCCGCAGATCCGCGCCCTCCTCGGCCACGACATCGAGGACCCGGTGTCCAAGCCTGAACCAGCCGGGCAGATGCACCATGAGTGGCAGGCCCGTGCGCACCTGCGCCTGGGCCGCGCCCCTTAGGGATTTCTCCTCTTCCTCCGTAAAGTCGGACGAGACGCCGATCTCACCGATCAGACCGATCCTGACGTCGCTGCCGTCGGCTCCCTGCGTCGCCTCCCGGACGATTTCGTCGGCGATCTCCTCGGCCGTCA